>JAICUF010000103.1 GCA_025935995.1 Gemmatimonadales bacterium | reverse complement strand
TACTCAAGCCGAGTACACCCGTTATCACCCAATCGGTGCGCGGGGGCCCGGTTCCTCCGCCGGGAGCCAATCCGTCGCGCCATCGCGACCGCTGGGCTCACGGAGCCCACCGCGCCCCAGCCCCCCTGTCCGCACCGCCTCTGACCCCACCGCGACCGTGTGCCCGCCACGACCGTGCGCGTGCCACCACCGTGTCCGCCCGCCAGCCCTTCACCCGCCGCGCAACGACGCGCGAGCGCCGGTACCTCGGCATCCGGTGCGAATCGGAACCCGGCCAGCTGGCGGGTGCTCAGCCGCGGAATCATTTCGTGGTCACGCGGCGGCAGGAGCCGCTCGAGTCGGAGCCGCTCCTCGAGCCGGATCACCCGACTCCGCGGCTCGAGGGCCATGAGTCGCGACGAGGCGCCAAGGGCCACGAGCGCGAGCGCCACGACCACCGCCCAATCACGAAGAAGTGGAAGAGCGGGAAGAACCGCCAGGTTGGGGACGGAGAAGCATACCGGCGCTATCGCCCGAGCGCATGGACGACGTACGCGATCGGGTCGGCGACGGACGCCCACTTGACCCGCACGTCCGGCTGCAGTCCCTTCCCGCGGATCCCTCCCGCCGGAAGCGTGGTGTCCCGCGTGATGGTCGGATACCCCAGGAACCACCGCCGTTCCCGCGGATCGAGCGGCACGATGCTGACCTGCTCGTAGTCGAGCGCCCCCGCCGTGGGCTCGCCGAACACCGTCGCGCGCGTGCTCCGGAGCGCGAACTCGACCGCAACCTCCGCCGCGCTCACCGTGCCGCCGTCGATCAGCACACCGACTCGCGCCGGCCCCTCGGCCGCCGGAATGTCCGGCTCATCGTCCCCCGCCGACGAGGTATCCAGCGACACGAACCCGCCGGGACTCGCCTCCATCCGCGCCACCAGCGAGCGCACGAACGCCGACGTGTCGGGTCCGAACGCCACCTTCGCATACCGGATCTGATCGGGCGACGAGAGCATCACCGCGTGCCACCGCTTCACCGGCCCCGGCCGCTTCTCGCGGCTCGCGACATAGGGCGCGAGCCCGGCGGCCGTGTACGACGATCCGCCTTCGTTGCCCCGGAGGTCCACCAGCAGAAGCCGGGCACCGCGGATCAGCCCCGCATTCGCCGACAGCAGACTGTCCAGGACCGGCTTGCAGGCCGGATCGTGCGACGGCATCGAGACCACGACCGCACCATCGCGCACCACGAGCGTCGGCCGATGCGCGTCCACCGGATCGAGCGCGCCAGAGTCGGCCGCCGGCACCGGAAACGCCTTGCCCCAGATCCCCGGATCGAGCCGGAGCAGCACGTCGCGGTGCAGGTGCGCATGCCGGCGCCAGCGGACGTAGTTGGGACCTGAGAGCGCGACGTCGTACGTGCCGTCCGCGCGCCGAGCGATGGTGCCGCGCACCGCGCCGGGACGCCAGGCGGCGGTATCGGGCCGGAGCACCACCGCCATGAAGTGCCCGCGCCCCGCCGACGAGTCCGGCACCACGGCCAGCCGAAGCCCGCGGTCGTACCAGATCCCCTCGATCGGGTCGAGCCGCTTCCCTGCGGATGTGAAGTACGCCCGGACCGCCTCCTCGCTCAGCGGCACCCTCCGCACCGTCGCCGCCCGCCGCGCCGACTCCGCGGAGTCGAGCCGGACGGTCTGATAGATGAAGAGATGCGGATCGCCGAACCACTCGGCAAAGGCGTTGAGCACGTCGAAACAGTCGGCGCCCTCACGGCGTGCCCGCGCCGCGAGCCCGGCGAACGCGCGCTCGAACGCCGCCTTCCGCCGGCCCACGATCTCGAGTCGGTACCCGCCGTAGTCGGCTTCGACCCTGGCGCGCGCAGCGGCGAGATCCTCACTGCAACCCGGCAGCGCCTGGGCCTCCAGCCCCACCGGGTGCGCGGTGAGCAGCAGCAGGAGCGCCGCGAACCCGGGCTTCATGCGCGGTCACCGCGCTCTCCGGCCACGATCGCCTCGAGCGCCGCGAGCCGGAGCTGGATTTCGACCAGGCTCGCCGTCCGGAGACGGAGGAAGACCGCCACCGTGGCCAGCACCGCCACGAGCAGGCTCAGCACGCCGAGGACCGCGACGAGCGGCATGGCGGACCGCCAGAGCTCGTCCCGGCGCACGACGCCCACCGCCGCGAGCTGCGCCATGTGGATCATGCGGATCACGATGATGCTCGCGAAGACGGCCACGGCCGCGAACGTCGCCGTCCAGGCGGCCACGCTCACGCGGCGCACCGTGCGGTCCCGCCGGCGCTCCCTCGCCACCATCTCCATCGGATCGGTGTATTGCTGTGACATCTGCGCCTCCCCGGCGTTAGCGTGCATTCCCGATGATCTCCCCCGCCCGCCGCCGCGCCTCGAACAGCCGCGACTTGACCGTCCCCACCGCGCACCCCGTCACCAGCGCGATCTCCGCCAGGCTCAGATCGTTCCCGTACCTGAGCACCAGCACTTCACCGAGCACCGGCGGCAGCTTCCCCGCGATCGCCTCCAGGTCCACCCCCGTCACATCGATCTCTCCCTCGTCCCCGCCCGCCCCGCCCGCCATCTCCTCCACCACCCGCCGCTCCCGCGTCCGCCTCCTCACCAAGTCCATCGCCCGGTGCCGCGTGACCTGGAACAGCCACGTCCTGAACGCGCCCGGATTCGCGAGCCCGCGCAGGTTCCGGTACACGCTCAGCCAGACCTCCTGCTGCACGTCCTCGGCGTCGTCCCCCACGAGGTTCCGGAGGTAGCCCAGCGTGCGTCGGCTGAAGCGCTCGAAGAGGCGGCCGAACGCCCGCTCGTCGCCGGCCTGCGCGCCGAGCACCAGGAGATGCAGCCGGAGCCGTTCGTCGGCGACGGGACCCTCCTCCGGCATCGGCGCTCCGTGGGCGAGTGGCGTGGGCGTTCGGAGTAGAGACGTGCGGGGAGCTGGAAAGGTTCGGCCCGTCACGACCCTCGGGCAAGTCTGGCCCGCTGGTATCCGGTCCGCTTCTACGCCTTTCCGTCGGGGCCCGCACGTCCTCCGCCGGCACGGCGACGCTCAGTCGCAGGAGGCGCGGGACCATCCATAGCCGGTCCGGTACTCGAGCGTGCGCGCGATGCGCTCGCGGCCCGGGATGTCGGTGAGGATCACGACGGCCGCTTCTCTGTTCAGGAGCATGTCGTAGAGGCGATCAGCGCTCCGCGCGTCGGCCAAGTGCACGGCAAGGCCGCCCGTGAGCTCGAAGGGCGGGACCGGAAGCTCGAACAGGAGAGAGTCGGACGCCCCTGCCACGACGCGGAGCGCCTGGACGTGGAACTGGAGATCCACGCCGGTGAGGCTCCAGTGCACGCCGAGGACCGACCGGTCGTCCTTCGACTGGCCGACGTAGAGATCCATCCGCTCCACCCGCGCCACGCCCGGAGCGGAGATCGGCGCGCGAAGCTCGAGCTCCCGGCCCTCGGGGCCGCAGTACGGGTCGAGCAGACAGCCGGTGGCGAGTGGGACGATGAGAAGAAGGACGAGGCGCACGGACGGCTCCGGGAGGGGGACGGAGGCTATCTCGCGCGACCCCGTCCCCGCGCCCTGACCGGTCAGTCACACGACGGAGTGTGCCAGTCGGTCCCACCCTGGTATTCGAGCGTCCGGACGATCCGCTCCCGCCCCGGTATGTCGGTCACGACCACGACGGCGATCTCGTTGTGGACGAACATCTCGTACACCCGGTCCCCGGCATGAGAGTCGTCAAACGGCACCTCGACAACGCTGCCGGCGTCGGATGCCGGCAGCGGGAGATCCGCGATCAGCGAGCCGGTCGCGCCCTCGACGAAGCTGACCGACTGAACGTGGGACTCGAGGTCGGGGACATTGAGGGACCAGCCGATCGAGATGGCTTGCCGGCTCGCCTTGTACTGCAGGATCGTCGCGTACACCTGCGGACTCCCCAGGGCATCGGGGGTCGTGAGCTGGGCGTACACCGTCAGCTCGCGGTTCTCCTGGCCACACGAAGGGTCGAGGAAGCAGCCGGTGACGAGCGGAAGGACAAGCAGAGAGGCCAGGCGCATGACAGCTCCTTGAAGGGTACGCCCGATATCTCGCGCGCCTGCGTCCCCGCTGCGTGACCCGGCCAGCCGCCTGTTGCGTTCGTGCCCGAAGCCTCAGGCCCAGATAGACGCCGCCTCGCCCCGCTCCTGCGCGAGCCACCGCTCCTCGTTCACCCCGACGATCAGGAACCAGCCGATCTTGGCCGCGGCGCCGACGAGCGCCACGATGGCCACGACCCCGCCGTAGCGAAGACCGAGCGGAAGCCACAGGAAGGTGAGCCATCCGATTCCGCCGATCACGCTGAGCCAGCCCAGGAAGTGCGGCAGGAAGGTGGAGCGGAGGATCAGGTAGCCGGACAGGAGCGCGTACACGCCGAAGAACAGCATGGCGAGCCCCGCGCCCTGGCCGTTGATGTGGAGGAACGCCTGCGAGAGCGCCACGCCCCGCGGCCCCGCGAAGGGACTCAGCGCGTCCTGGCTGCCCAGAAGAAAGAACGGCGCGACGAGGAAGAGCCGGCTCATCGTCTTGATGACGATCGCCGTGAGCGCGAACAGCACCGCCATCCGCGCGACGCTCCGGCTCGCGGGCCTGAGCAGGTCGTAGAGCACCGCCGTCATCGCGACGTTGCAGGCCATCTCGATCAGGTAGGCCGCCCAGCCGATCCGGATCCCGGAGGCGTGCGTGAGGAAGTTGTTCGCCGTCGCCGCCGCGTCGCCCAGGAGGACGTAGCGGTTCTCGGCCGAGGTGCCGATGGCGGCGAAGACGATGGTGAGGAGGTAGAGCGCGCCGGCCAGGCGGGCCTTGGCCTTCGGCGACATGTCGCTGGTCATGGGCAGTTCTCCGAGCGCGCCGAGGGAAAGGGAGCGGTGCCGGCCGCGGAGGAGCGTACGACCACAGGCCGAGCAGGGTTTCAGGATGAATCATCCCGGCGGGGCGACGCTGCTATACTCGGGCATGACAATCAAGCGACTGGACCACGTCAGCGTGGTCGTTCACGACCTCGAGCCCGCCGTCGCCTTCTTCACCGCGCTCGGCATGACGGTCGTGGGCAAGGCGGCGATCGAGGGCCCGTGGGTGGACCGCATCAACGGCATCGAAGGCATCCGGGTCGACATCGTGATGATGCGGACGCCGGACGGCCACGGGCAGCTCGAGCTCACGAAGTTCCACCAGCCGGAGCTGGTCGAGATTCGGCCCGCGGTCGCACCGCCGAACGCGCCGGGCCTCCGGAGCATCATGTTCACGGTCGAAAGCGTCGACGACAGCGTCGCCCGGCTTGAGGCCCGGGGCGGCGAGCTCATCGGCGACGTGGTCCAGTACGAGGACAAGTACCGGCTCTGCTACATGCGAGGGCCGGCGGGGATCATCGTCGCGCTGGCGGAGGAGCTGTTCTGAGGGCGCGTGGCCAGCGCCGGTCAGCGGCCCGACAGGGCCGAGCAGCACCTTCCGGCGACGTCAGGGCGAACATGGAACGACGGGGGGCCCGGTGAACTGAGACCCTCCGTCGCACACGTTCCAATACCTATTAAACATCGATTACCGCCGGCCCCGAACAGATCGCCTACGCCTGCGCCCGCGGGGCAACTCCGCTAAAGGATGCACGCCGGTGCCGAGCTCGACACAGTCACCGGGAACGTCGCTTCGTTCGAGTGTCCAAGCGCGTCCGTGGCAGTCGCATGCAGAGTGAACGATACCTTCCCTGTCGTGTAATTGACCGCCTGCTCCGTGGACGGCAGCACCAGGGAGTCCGCCTTCCACTGCCAGGTGTACGGCGGGACGCCCCCGGTGGCCTGGGCATCCCACTCACACAGCGTTCGCGGACGAGCCGTCGACGGTCCGTAATTGATCGTCGCCG
Source organism: Gemmatimonadales bacterium (assembly GCA_025935995.1). GTDB lineage: Bacteria > Gemmatimonadota > Gemmatimonadetes > Gemmatimonadales > GWC2-71-9 > JAICUF01. The sequence continues at coordinate 2,990 of JAICUF010000103.1, read as the reverse complement.
TCAGCGGCGGAGGGGGCAGCACTTGCATCGTCGATGTGCTGAAACCGTTGTTATTGCCCTCGCCGGTCCCTTCGGCGATCACGCCCGTCGCATCGAGCACGACGATTTCGTAGTACGGGCCGGCGGTCAGGGCAGCGGGAATTGTCGCAGTCCTGGCCACGGAGCGCGTCTGCCCGCCGGGAATGCTGGTGTTCTCGCTGAATGTTCCTACCAGCGCGTCCGTGGCCGGGCTGAATACCTGGTCGGTCGACAGGTAGATGCGGCCGGTCCAGCCAGCAGGCACGGCGGTTGAAGGGGCGAGGTTTCGCTCCTGTATCGTGGTGCCGTAGGAGTTCCCTGCAGCGACGCTGCCGCCAGGCACGATTGTCCCAGGAGCCAGGTCCGGCAATGCGACCACTGTCACGGACACTCGGCCTCCGCCGTCCTCGCCCACGCCGAAATACGTCGCGACGTTGGGGGCCGCACGCGCGATGGCACTTATGATCGCAGTGCCGGAAGTGTTGCCGGCGGTGATCGTCGCAGATGCAGTCGACCCGCTGACGGTCGCCACGGCGGGATTGCTGCTGGTCCAGACCATGGGCGTATTCTGTGGAAGTGCAGCGGAATAGGTGCATGTCTGCCGGGCCGTGCCTCCACAGAGCGTGCCGGATACGTGACCATATACTCCAGTCGGCCACGAGACGACTGCTGTCTGCCCGGGACTCAGTTGTGGCGGCGCTGTCGCTCCCGACAGGCCGGTCAGGATGTTCTGGCTCAGGCTGGGGGCTGTCGTGCGGAGCCCGTAGGTCGCCAGAATCGCCTCCACCTCGAACTGGCAGTAATCCCCCGTCGTCGTAACTCCCGCGAAGGAGGAATTGATCGCAACGATGCAGTTCGGCGGCGCGGTAGTGTGCCAGTTGTTCAGCAATCCAAGCACGTGCGCCATCTCATGCAGTGCCACCATCCCGATGGTCCCGCACTGCAGCGTCGGATTGTTCGTGAGGGTCATGCTGGAGGGAGGAACGCCGGGAGCGCCATCAGGCACCCCTCCGCACCAGTTGGAGTTGGAGCCGCCCCCGCCAAGAATTGGAATCCGGACCGTCGCGCCGACCGCCGCGGGGTCGGCGGTCAGGCGTGGTGCTCCGTGCCCGCCAAGGATCTGGTTCCAGGTGTCCGCGGCGGCCCGGACCGCCATCGAGTCGCTCGAGGTGAATCCGCTGGAAGGGAAGGTGAACTGGATCAGGGCGTTGCAGCCATAGTACCTCGGAAGATTGGCCACAGTTGCGCCACTCGCCGCGCAAGCCTGCGAATCCCCTGCACCAAAGGACGGTGGGTCGGGTTCCGATATTCCGTGATCCTGCGCGCAGGCCGCAAGCATTGCCGCTGACACAGCAACGACTGTGGGATATCGCATGGCGACTCCGGTGGCGGGGCATGAGATTCAACGTCGGGCTGGTTCCCCATGTTACGGCCTGAGAGGCGGCTACGCCAGAGCGGAGCCGGGTCGGTGGGCCCGCCAGAGTCGAACGGCGGGCGCGGCGACCTGATGCTACCAACACGGGCGGGTGGTCGCGCCACTCCTCGTGACTCCCTGAAAGCCCACGCAGGTTGGGCTACTAACGCCGACTCGCGACGAGCTGTAGCTTTTCCGCCCGGTGACGGGCTCGCGATCATTCTCAGCGAGGAGATGCTACCGCATGCGTGGGTTCATGCCGTTCATCGCGCTCGTACTGATTGGCGCAGCGTGTGCCAGGAGGGAGCGAAGTTTCGGGTCGTCAGACCTTCGTACCGAGCCCATCAGCATCCGCGTCCACGAGGGCACCACCCTCGCGCTCGACCTCTCCCCCGACGGCCGCTCGATCGTCATCGACCTCCTGGGCCAGCTCTGGCAAATGCCGGCCGCCGGCGGCGACGCGCGCGCGCTCACGAACGCCGTCCAGGACACGGCCGAGGACCTGGATCCGTCGTGGGCGCCGCGCGGGGGGCGGATCGTATTCCGCGGGGAGCGGAACGGACGGACCGGGCTCTGGCTCACCGATACGACCGGTGCGGCGCCGCGGCAGCTGACGCAGCTAGAGAATCCCGAGGGGTTCGACGGCAACGCCGCCTGGGCACCCGACGGCAAGACGATTGCGTTCGCCCGCATGGTGCCGCCGCGCGACACGGTACGGCAGTGGCGATCGCGGATCGAGCTGCTCGAGGTCGAGACGGGTGGCGTGCGCGAGCTCGCGATCACTGATGCCGCGGTGCCCGACGCTCGCGACCCCGCATGGGAACCAGGAGGCGGCCGGCTCGCGGTCGTCGCGGCAAAGGCGAAGGGCGCGGACGGCGGGCCCATCTGTCTGGTGGACGTCGGGAGCGGACGCGCAACCCGCTTCGCGGCGTCACCCGCGCGGGCACTGGCGCCGGCCTTCGCGCCGGATGGCAAGCAGCTCGCGTTCTTCGCTCCCGACTCTGCCGATCGCCCGCAGCTCTGGGTCGCTGCGACGGACGGCGGCGCGCCGCGGCGATTGACCGCTCATGCCGACGTCACGCCCACGCGCGCACGCTGGACACCCGACGGCCGCTCGCTCGTCTACAGCGCCGACGGCCGCCTCTGGCGCGTCTCGGCCGCCGGAGGCCAGCCGGCGGAGATCCCCTTCACCGTCGCCCTCTCCTTCACGCGCCCACGCCGCAATCTCCCGCCGCCGGTCTTCCCCGAGCCGGGGCGCGCGCAGCACGTGCGCGCATTTATGGGGCTCGCGCTCTCGCCCGACGCGAAGACCGTCGCGATGCTCGCGCTCGCGAAGCTCTGGGTGATGCCGGTCGGCGGCGCGGCGCGCGCGGTGGCGGAGGTGCCGGCCGAGGCGCACCACCTCGCGTGGTCGCCAGACGGGAGGACGCTGGCCTGGTCGGCGGGCCGCTGGTACCAGGAGGACCTCTGGGCAACCGATGTCGCGACCGGCGCCACCCGCCGCCTCACCGCGCTCCCCGGCCGCGAGGAGCATCCGGCATACTCGGCCGACGGGCGC
>JAICUF010000101.1 GCA_025935995.1 Gemmatimonadales bacterium | reverse complement strand
ACTTCGCGCCGGCCGGGATCGACACCGTCCTCGCGGTTCCGTCGGCCGTGGGAAGCCCGACCTCCGATACGACGTTCGTTCCGGTCCGGCAGTATGCGCAGGTGCGGGGCAGCTGTGACGAGTTCGCCAACAGCGTGAACCCGGGGATCGCGAGCAACTACGGGGTCGCGTGCCAGGGCGTGCGGAGCATCTGGCAGCCCAACTCCACCTACCAGCTGCAGAGCAAGCTGCAGTACACCTACGGCAGCGGTTCCCGCGTCTCGCTGACGGCGCTCGCGAGCCAGAACCAGACCCGCGGCGCCAACTTCAACAACCCGATCAACACCTTCGGCGGCCGCACGGCCAACCAGATCTACAGCCTCAACTGGACCCAGAACCTCTCCAAGTCGGCCGAACGCGCGCTCGCGCTCGACGTGTATGCGTCGCTGCAGCGCGACCGGGCGCTCGCCGGGCCGCTCACGCCGGAAAGCGAGATGCGCACGCGCGACCCGTTCGGCGGCTTCCTGGTGAAGCCGCTCGGGTTCCTGTACGACTTCAACACCTTCCCGATCGACTCGCAGCTGGTGGCGAACTACGTGAACAACACGCCGGGCTCCCGGCGCTCGCCGTACGACCTGGAGAACACCTCGCAGTACACGCCGGTCTCGCAGTACCGCACCAACGCCTTCGGGCTGACGGGCACGCAGGAATCCGGCGGGCCGGTGGGACAGCTGCAGCTCAACCGGGAGAACCGGGCGCTCGGCAAGGCCAACCTCGACTGGCAGTTCGATCGCTACAACCGGCTCAAGCTCGGCGGGGAGTACACCCACTTCTCGATCGAGAACTACCATCATGCGCTGACCAGCCAGGCCTTTTCCAGCGTCTACGTGGAGCAGCCGATCCGCTGGGACGGCTTCCTGGAGGACCGGCTCGATCTGGGTGACGTGGTCGTGGTCGGCGGGCTTCGCTACGACTTCTACAAGACCAACGCGAGCCGGCCCTACGCGCTCGACACGGTGTCCAGCAGCGCCACCTTCAACACCTACCAGCCATTCCCGCGCATCTCGAGCTACGCGGGCAGCTTCAACGGCCAGCCGCTCGTCGCCTTCGTGCCCGATGCCGGGCATCACTACCTGAGTCCGCACATCCAGGTGTCGTTCCCGGTGACGGACCGGACCAACTTCCGGCTCTCCTACGCCCACCAGGTGCAGGCGCCGGACTTCGGCCTCCTCCTCGAGGGGATCAACACCGACATCGCGATCACGAACACGAACCACGTGTACGGGTCGGACCTGGGCTTCGGGAAGACCATCACCTTCGAGTTCGGCATCCGGCACGCGTTCAGCGACGACATGGTGCTCGACGTCGCCGCCTACAACAAGGACAAGCTGGCCGATGCCGCCGGTCGCCTCGTGTCGCTGCAGGACCCGACCCGGAGGAACAGCCGGGTGGACATCCGGGTGCTCACGAGCGCGGACTTCGGCAACACCCGCGGCGTGGACGTCCGGCTCGACCGGCGCTTCGGCAATTTCTTCAACGGCACGCTGGCCTACACCTACCAGCAATCGAAGAACACCGGGTCGGACCCGCTGACCTACATCAACTTCGGCTCGCGCGTCATCAACCAGATCTCGGGCGGCAACCAGGCGCCGCCCCAGGCCATCGCGCCGACCGCCAGCAGCCGCCCGCACAACCTCGCGGCGGCCGCCTCCTTCTCCTTCCCGCACGACTGGAAGCAGGGCACCTTCCTCGGCACCATGCTCCGGAACGTCGGGCTGTTCGCGACCTTCCGCTACGCCAGCGGCACGGCGTACACCCAGTGCGACGCGGCCGGCAACGAGGCGGTCATCTCGGGCACCGTCTGCGCCAAGGGCCAGCTCTCGCAGGGGCTCAATTCCGCGCGCCTCCCGACGTTCAAGCAGTTCGACCTGCGCGCGTCGAAGGGCATCAGGCTCGGCGGGCTGGATCTTTCGGCGTACGTCGACGCGCGGAACGTCCTCAACTTCCGGAACGTCCTCGCCGTCTTCGTCACCTCGGGCGACATCGTGAGCCCGGTGGAACAGCACACGCAGTTCTCCTCCGACAGCTCGACGTTCGCCAACGAGGCGATCGTGAACGGGATCTACCGGAGCGGGACGGGGGACATCGATCTGACCTTCGGCGGGCAGGGCAATGCCGGCTGCGCCAACTACGTGACGCAGGGCGGTCAGGGCGGGGCGCCGAGCTGCATCGAGCTGGTGCGGGCGGAAGAGCGCTTCGGCAACGGCGACCGCATCTTCAGCCTGGCCGAGCAGCAGCGCGTGTCGGACGCTGCCTACTTCGGGCCCGGCAACGGGCGCGGCTCCTACAACTTCCTCGGTGCGGGCCGGCAGGTGCGGCTCGGACTCGAGCTCAACTTCTAGCTTCGGGCGGTCTCCGGACGTCGCGCGCTCGCGCGGCGTCCGGGGGCACCCCTCCCCTCGCCGGCATCACTCCTCCCGCAGCGCCTCCACCGGCTCGATCCGCACCGCGCGTCCCACCGGCACCGCCGTCGCCACCAGGGCGACGCTCACGAGGAGCAGCACCGCCGCCGCGAGCGTGGCGGGGTCCCTCGGCGCCACGCCGTAGAGCTGGCTCGCGATCAGCCGCGCGCCCGCGAGTGCCGCGACCGTTCCTCCGGCCACCCCCAGCGCCAGGAGCAGCGCCGCGCGCCCGGCCACCAGCCGCGCGATGCTCCGCGGCGTGGCGCCGAGCGCGATCCTGACCCCCAGCTCGCGGGTCCGGCGGCCGACGGCGTAGGCCAGCGTGCCATACAGTCCCACAGCAGTGAGCAGCGTGGCGAAGGCCGAGAAGGTGGCGAGGAGGAGCATCGAGAAGCGCTGCATGGCGACCGACTGCGTCGCCGTCTCGCGCATGGTGCGTACGTCGATGAAGGCCTGGTCGGGATCCACGGCGGTGGCCGCGCGGCGGAGCGCCGGCACGAGCGTGAGCGGATCGTCGACCGAGGTGCGGATCACGAGCGCGCCGCCGTTCGCGGGGCCCTGAAGATACGGCATGTAGAGCTCCGCGATCGGCGCCGCGCCGATCCCGTCGTGGCTGACGTCGCCCGCGACACCGATCACTTCGTTCCAGGCGGTCGGCGCGCCGGGAGTCGGAAAGGCGATGCGGCGGCCCACCGGGTTCCGGCCGGGCCAGAAGCGCCGCGCCATCGTCCGGTTCACGATCACGACCGGAGCCGCGTCGCCGTCATCGTGCGACGTGAAGCCCCGCCCCTGAAGGATCGGGATTCGCATCGTCTCGAAGTAGCGGTCGCTGATGACGCGGGCGCCGATGGTCGGCAGCTCGCTCCGCGCGGCGGGGGCGCCCTCGATCTGGATCGTTGCGACGCCGTACGATGGGTCGAGCGGCAGCCGGCTCGAGAAGGCGACGCTCCGGACGCCGGGCACTTGCTCCAGCCCGCGCGTGAGCGCCGCGAAGTAGGCGAGCTGCTTCGGCACGCTGTCGTACTGGCCCGGCATGCCGAAGCGGGCGGTGAGCAGGCGATCCACGTCGAAGCCCGGGTTCACGCCCGCGAGCTGGCGCACCGTCCGGCCCAGGAGTCCTGCTCCCACGAGCAGCACGACGGCGAGCGCGACCTGCGCCACGAGGAGCGAATCGCGCGCCCGCGTGGTGCCGCGTGCGTCGGTGAGCCGCCGCGCCGGCTGGAGCGCCGCCGAAGCGGGCACACGGGTCCCCTGCAGCGCCGGGAGCATCCCGGCCGCCACGCCCGCGACGGCGGTGAGGAGCGCGGCAAAGGCCGCGACACGATAGTCGAGGTGCACCTGGTCGAGGCGTACCGTCGCCGCCGGTGCCAGGCGTACGAGGAGGCCGGTGCCGAGCCATGCGAGGATGAGTCCGGCCGCGCCGCCCACGACCGACACGACGAGACTCTCGGTGAGGAGCTGGCGGACGAGGTCGCTCCGCCGGGCGCCCAGCGCCGAGCGGATGCCGATCTCGCCCTGCCGGGCCATGGCGCGGGCGGTCAGCAGGTTGGCGATGTTGGCGATGGCGATCAGCAGCAGCAGTCCGGCGCCCCAGAGGAGGGTGAGGAGCGCGGGCCGGAGGCCGCCCAGCAGCTGGTGCTCGAGCGATACCGTCGCGAGGGCGACGTCGGTGTTGGTGGCCGGGTAGGTCCGGGCGAGCCGCGCCGCCAGCGTCGTCATCGCGGTCTGTGCCCGCTCGGCCGACACGCCATCCTGGAGCCGGGCGACGACCTGGAGCATCGCCATGTCGCGGCCCCGGAGCGCGGGATCGACCTCGAGCGGCACCCAGATGTCGGCGAGCTGATGCGGCGCCTTGAAGAACGCCGGCGCCGTGAACGCCTGGGGCATCACACCGGCGATCACGTAGGGCGTGCCGTCGATGTCCATCGTACGGCCGATCGCGGCGGGATCGCCAGCGAAGGCCCGCTGCCAGAGGGCATGGCTCAGCACGGCGACGCGCTCGTTCCCGGCCACCGAATCGGCCGGCACGAGGGTGCGGCCCAGGGCCGGTGCCGCACCGAGCACGTGGAAGTAGTTCGGCGTGACGCGGGCGCCGCGCGCGAGCTCGGGGAGATCGTGCACCCGGATCCGCATGCCGCTCCCGAGCTGCGCCGCGGCGTCGGCGAAGACGTCGCGCTGGCTCCTGACATCCTCGAAGTTCGGCGCCGACACGCTGAAGCGGTGATTGCCCTCGCGGATCAGATCCTCCCAGACGATCACGAGGCGGCCGGCGTCGCGGTACGGGAAGGGGCGGAAGACGATGCCGTCGGTGACCGAGAAGATCGCGGTCGTCGAGCCGATGCCGAGGGCGACGGTGAGCATGGCGAGCGCGCTGAGGAGAGGACGGGCGAGGAGACTGCGCCGGGCGGAGCGGAGATCACGGCGGACGGCGTCGAGCATCGAGGGGGGTCGCGACATGGACGATCCGGATCAGCAGTGGTCGAGGCCGGGAATCGTGCGTCCCGGAGCGAGGGGCTCTTCGGGAGACGGTGAGCGTGCGGCCGCGCGCACCGCCTCGTGCGCCGCGTTGCCGAGGAGGCGAGCGTCGGCCGGCGAGAGACCCAGCGCAACCGGCGGAACGATCGACCGCGCGTCGCGGCCGAAGAGACGCTCATAGGTCGCGAGTGCCGCGAGCCAGGTTCCCCGCGGCGAGGGGTGGTAGCCATCCGGGCCGTAGATCCCGATCGCGGCGTCGGCGTCCAGCGCGAGCCGCCACGCGTCCCCCGCCGGAATGAAGATGCCGTCGACCGCGCGCGCCGCCAGCCTGAACGATGCGCGCACCACGGCGGACTGCTCCGGCTCGGCCGCCCGCGGCCAGGGCATGAGGAGCGCGGTACGGGCGCCGGCCCGTCTCGCGAGGGAGTCGAACGTGCGGGTCCAGAGGATGAGCGAGTCGCGGCACATCCCGACGGTGGTCGGGCCCTGCTGCAGGACGACGTAATCCCAGCGGCCCGTCGAGATCCGGCGGGCCGCGTCGGTCGCACCGGTCAGATGATCGATGAGCGCCAGGTTGGGGCCGACCGCCGAGGCGACGGTGACGTCGTCGCCCACGCTGGCCGCGATCGCGGCGACGGTGCCGGGCAGGTCGTTGATGTAGGTGAGACTGTTGCCGACGAACAGGAGCCGCCGCGGGGTCTGCGCGGACAGCGGTGTCGCGAGGAGGATCAGGGCCAGCAGAATGCGCATGGGGAACCGATCGGGGGCGATGCCGGGGCGGACCGGCACGACTGCCCGGCCGCGCCCGCGGCAACTGTCCTGGAGAGGACGTGCTAACTACGGACCGGCAGTGTCCGAAGTGTCACTGCCCCGGCCGGATCCGCTGCAGCGCCTGTCGCGCCTGCCGGTCGTTCGGATCGATGGTGAGGGCCTTCTCGAAGTAGCTGATCGCCTGCGCGGTGTCGCCGGCGGCGAGGTAGCCGGCCGCCGCCTGCCGGTGGGCAAAGGCCGACGTGGGCAGGAAGGTGGTGTTGAGCACGTAGAGCCGCACCGCGTCCGCCATCTTTCCCTGCGCTCGCAGGTCACCCGCCACCTCCGCGAGCGGCGTCTCGCCGAAGTCGTACGCGGAGCGGCCGTAGTAGCGCTGCCGAAGCGCGCGGTACGTGGCTTCGGCGGAATCGGCACCGCCCGCGGCGTAGGCGGCCTCCACGATCTGCTCGATGGGACGCGGCACCGACACGCCGCGATGGCAGGTGATGCAGGTGACGCCGGCCGCCGGCGTCACGCGCTCCGGCAGCCTGGTCAGGTACTTGTGGTTGATGTCGGCCGCCATGGCGAGCATCACGCGAGCCTTCCGCTTGGTCGCCTTGTCGTCGGACGCGAAATCGTAGGCGGCCAGATCCGACGTGTCGCGCGCGACGTGACAGTACGCGCAGCGGACGCCGAGCGCCCGCGTGAAGCCGCGCATCGTGTCGAGCAGCGCCCGCACCGGCATGTCCTTCGGGAAGAACTTGAGATTGGTGAGCTTCGTCGGCGGGAAGGTGCCCGCCTGGGCGGCGGCGGGGGAGGTCAGCGAGGCGCCCGCCGCGCCGACGAGGAGAATGAGCGCAAGACGACGCATCGGACCGGCTCCAGGGATGGGGTGATGGGTCGGTGCTAGAACGGATTGGCCCCCGCCTGCTGTGCGCCGGTGGGCTGGTACGTCACCACGACGTCGTGTCCCCGGCCGATCGATACGACGATGAGCTCGTTCCGGAGCGCCCACGAGGTCGCGAGGCGGATCTTCCCCGAGCTGATGCCTTCCGCCGTCTTGCCATCGCCTTCGGCGTAGGGCGCCGAGTATTCGCGGACCACGCTGTTGGGGCCGCCGTACTTGCCGGAAATCACCTGCACGATCCGCTCGTACGCCACGCGCGAGCTGTCGGGCCCCGCCTTCACCAGCACGGTGAGCAGGTTGAGCGTGCGTCCGGCGCTGAAGCTGGGCAGCACGAGCGCCTGAATGCCGACCAGCTCGCCGCGGTACACCGGCACGTCCTGGTCGGCGCCGCTGAAGCTGGTGAAGCCGGCCGCCTGGAGCTTGCCCTGCACGCTGGAGGGGGCGTCGCCCCAGGTGACGCCCGCGAACGCGGCACTCCCCGGCGCGGCGACGGACGCCGCCTTCTGCGTTCCCGGCTCCGCCGCGGTCGTGTCCTTCCGGACGGCGGTGGTGTCCTGCGCCCGGAGCGGCCCGGCCAGCACCATCCCCATCAGGACCGTCATGACGACTCTCATGGGGTGTCTGACAGCGACGAGGCTCAAGGGGTTGCGTTGGGGACCACGACGACGCGCGTGCTCCGGCGCGGCGCCGCGCTCATTTCGTCGATGTAGCCGAGCGCCGCGTCCACCGTCGAGCTCACGGCATCGGCTACGCCGGATGCCGGCAGCGTGCGCCCGCCGGCCACGCGGTAGGAGAACTGCGGCTGGGCCGAGAGGTCGCGGATCTTGACGAGCATGACGACCGAGTCACCGGGCACCGGCAGCACGTCCACCGATGCGATCACGTCCGCGCCCAGCTCGGCCGCCACCTGGGAGACCTCGCGCGTGCGCGAGAGCACGCGATTCACCGATCCCTGTCCCACCACCTCGTAGTCCTTCTTCCGGGCCAGTGCCTGACGCAGGTCGTGCGCGACTTCGGTGCTCGCGCGGGTGAGCTCGGGATGCCCGGCCGAAGGCAGCGGCTCCGTGATGACGACGCGGCGCTGCCCGTTGGGCGAGGGGACCCCAGGCACCCGCAGGGTATCGAACCGCAGCCTTCCCGCCTGCTCGAAATACCGAGGCAGGTTCCCGAGCGCCGGCCCGTTGGGTCCCGGCCGGCTCCACTCCGCCAGCGACGCGCGGACGATCGAGTCGATCACCTTCCGGTCGGCCACGGCGACACCCTTGCCATCGGATTTGGTCGCCGATGCCGAGGTGGACGGCGTGGCGCCGAGCTGCTGGCGCACGGCGCGCGCGATGGCGAGCGAGTCCTCGCGCGTGAGCACGGCGCGGCCGGCCTGGGAGTTGGCGCCACCCGCTCCGGCGGGCGGCGAGGCGGGCGGGGCGGACGAGGCGGACGCAGGCGGCGCGGAGTCGCCCACCACGACGGCGGGGGCGGCGGCGTGCGGGCGCGAGGAGTAGAGCGCGGCCGCGGCGAGGACAGCCGCGCCGGCAACCGCGGTCACCAGGGTCGGGCTCGCGCGACGACGTTGCACCGCCCGCATCGGCGTGGTGTGTGCCGGCGTCGTCGGGCCCGAGGGAATCGGAATTGCTTCCAGCTCAGCGAGCAGCGCCGCGGCGGTCTGGGGGCGGCGATCGGGATCCTTGGCGAGGCAGCGCATGATCACGGCGGACAGCGCCGCCGGCACGTCGGCGCGGACGGAATCGAGCGGCGGCGGGTCGCGGGTGAGCTGCGCCGCCATCGTCGCCGTGGGTGAGGGGCCGACGAAGGGAGATTCCCCGCTCAGGAGCTCGTAGGCGAGGAGTCCCACCGCATAGATGTCCACCCGCTGGTCGGCCGCGGGGTCGGCCGCGAGCTGCTCGGGCGCCATGTAGGCGGGCGTCCCGATCGCCATCCCCGATGACGTCATCCCCGAGACCGGCAGCGCCGCGCTCAGCGCCTTGGCCACGCCGAAGTCGGTCACCAGGGCGTGCTGTCCCTGCGTCAGGATGTTGCCCGGCTTGATGTCGCGGTGCACCACGCCGCGCTCGTGCGCGTACTCGAGGGCGTCCACCACGTCGTGCAGCATGCGCATCACGTCGCGGACGGGCAGCGCCGCCTTCCGCTCGAGCCGCGCCCGGAGCGACTCGCCCTCGATGAACGGCATCGTGTAGTACAGGAGCTCGTCGTGCTCGCCCGCGGAGAGGAGGGGGACGATGTGCGGGTGCTGCAGCTGGGCGGCGAGCTGGATCTCGCGGCGGAACCGGTCGCGGTTGACGCCGGCGGCGAGATCGGGCGGAAGCACCTTGACGACGACCTTCCGGCCGAGCGCGAGGTCGGTGGCCACGAAGACGCGGCTCATCCCGGCCCCCTGGAGCTCGGGGCCGAGTTCATACGCCGGTGCCAGCGCTTCCTGGAGGTGCTCGATGAACGTCGCCATGGGCTCTCGAATATATCTCCTACGCCCCGGTCCCGAAGGAGGTTGCAGGGGGTTTACCTTCCGTTCATGCCCTCACATCGCCTGACGGGACTCGTCGTCCTTGCCGCCCTGGGCGCGCCCGGGCCTGCCGCGGCCCAGAAGCCCCGCGGGTTCGACCCGGCCTGGGCCGCGGTGCGGGCAGCCTTCGATTCGACACTCGAAGCCCACGGGACGGTTGGCGGGACCCTCTGGTTCCTCCAGGGCGACCGGGTCCTGGCCCACGAGAACTACGGGCTCGCCGACAAGGCCACCGGCCGCGCGGTCACCGACAGCACGATCTT
>JAICUF010000091.1 GCA_025935995.1 Gemmatimonadales bacterium | reverse complement strand
GTGATGGACGCCAACGCCTTCGGCCTCTGCAAGGCCAACCAGCTGCCGATCGTCGTCTTCAACATCAACCAGCCCGGCGCCACGGCGCGTGTGCTGCAAGGCGAGCGGGTGGGGACCATCGTCCGATGAGCACCATTCCCGAGCTGACGAAGCACGCCCGCGAGGCGATGCACAAGGCCATCGAGAGCACCAAGCGCGAGTTGGGGGGGATCCGGAGCGGCAAGGCGTCGCCGACCCTGCTGGACGTCGTGCGGGTGGATGCGTACGGGAGCAGCATGCCGCTCAACCAGGTGGCCATGGTGTCGGCCCCGGAGCCCCGTCTCCTCACGGTCCAGCCCTTCGACAAGGGGCTCTCCCAGGCGATCGAAAAGGCGATCCGCGACGCGGGCCTCGGCCTCAACCCCGCCTCGCAGGGCAACGTGATCCGCGTGCCCCTGCCGATGCTCTCCGAGGAGCGGCGGAAGGAGCTGGTCAAGGTGGTCCACAAGCTGGCGGAGGAAGGGCGCATCGCCGTGCGTCACGCCCGCACCGACTGCCTCTCGAAGGTGAAGAAGCTCGAGAAGATCTCCGAGGACGACAAGACGCGCGCCGAGAAGGACATCCAGAAGCTCACCGACGAGCACATCAGGCAGATCGACGGCCTGATCGTCTCCAAGGAAGCCGAGATCATGGAAGTCTGACGGATGAGCGAGGAGCTCCTCCAGCAGGTGCGGCTGCATGGCGCCGTGCCGGGCCACGTCGCGATCATCATGGACGGGAACGGCCGCTGGGCGCGGGGACGGCGCCTTCCGCGGCCGCTCGGGCATCATGCCGGGATGGGCGCGGTGCGCGAGGTGGTCGCCGGCTGTCTCGAGGCCGGAGTCGAGGTGCTCACGCTGTTCGCGTTCAGCCAGGAGAACTGGCAGCGGCCGGCGCCGGAGATCGAGGCGCTCATGGGCCTGCTGGAGGAGTACATCGCCCGCGAGGCCGACGAGCTCCGCGAAAAGCGGGTCGGCGTCCGCATCCTGGGTGATCTCGATCGGCTTGGCACGAGCGCGCGCACGGCCGTCGAGCGGGTCATGGCCCACACCGCGGGCGGCGGCGCCCTGGCCCTCAACCTCTGCATCTCCTACAGCTCGCGAGCCGAGATCGCGCGCGCGGCCCGGCTCCTGGCGGACGAGGTGGCGGCCGGCCGCCTCGACCCGGCCGAGATCGACGAGGACCGCTTCGCGCGCGAGCTGTATACCGCGCCATGGCCCGATCCCGATCTCCTCATCCGCACCTCCGGCGAGATGCGGATCTCGAACTTCCTCCTCTGGCAGCTGGCCTACGCCGAGCTCTACGTGACGCCGGTGCTGTGGCCCGACTTCACCCGCCGGAACCTTTTCGAGGCGATCCTCGACTACCAGCGGCGCGAGCGTCGCTTCGGGCGCGTCAGCGTCTGATGGACGCCGGCCGTCAGGCTGATCGGGCGAACCTCGTCCGGAGGATCGCCTTCGCCGCCGTCGCGATTCCGCTCGCACTCGGCGTCGTCTGGCTCGGCGGCTGGCTCCTGGTGGCGCTCGTCGCGGTGATCGGCGTCCTTGGCACGCGCGAGCTGCTGGACTTCGGCACACGGCACGGCGTCCGCGGCTCGGCGGGGATCGCGCTCGCCACCGCCGCGGTGTTCGCGCCGCTGGCGTATCTGCCGCTGGTGGATGCCGGAGCGGCCACGGTCGTCCGGACCTGGTGGCCGTACGCGGCCGCGCTCTGGCTCCTCGCGACGCTCACCTGGGCGCTCGCCGCGCGTGCGCCAGGCGATCGGCCGCTCGGTGCGGTGGCCCTCACGCTCTTCGCGCCGCTCTACGCGGGCGCGCTTCCCGCCTTTCTTCTCGTCCTCCGCCACGGCTCCCAGCCGACGCGCTCGTGGGCCGGTGTCTGGCTCGTCTTCTTCCCGCTCGTCGTCACCTGGATCTGCGACACCGCGGCCATGTTCGGCGGCCGGGCGCTCAAGGGCCCGCGGCTCGCTCCGACGGTGAGCCCGGGCAAGACGCGCTCGGGAAGCGCGGCCGGGGTCGTCGGTGGCCTGCTCGTCGCGCTCGTCTTTGCCCTGTGGGTCTTCCCGTCGCTGGGCCTTCGCGCGCCACTCGGGCCCCTTCTCCTCATGGCCGCCGTGTGGTCCACGCTGGGTCAGGTGGGCGATCTCGCCGAGTCGCTCTTCAAGCGGGAGGCCGGAGTGAAGGACTCGAGTGCGCTGATTCCGGGACACGGCGGCGTGCTCGACCGGTTCGACTCGCTCTATTTCGTCGTGCCTCTCGCCGCCGCGCTGTACCGGCTGTTCGGCATCGCCTGATGCGCGGCGTCGCGATTCTCGGCTCGACCGGCTCGATCGGCCGGAGTACCCTCGCAGTGCTGCGGCGCCACGCCGACGAGTTCCGGGTCGTGGCGCTGACCGCGAGGTCGGACGCGGCGGGCCTCGCCGCGCAGGTCGAGGAATGGACTCCGCCCATTTCGGGGATCGCCGACGGAGGCACGGAGGCCGGCGCCGCCATCCTGACCGGCGCCGCGACGGACTCCCGCGTCGACATCGTGGTCAACGCGATCGTCGGCGCCGCCGGGCTCGACGCCACGCTGGCGGCGCTCGCGGCCGGCAAGCGGGTCGCGCTCGCGAACAAGGAATCGCTGGTGATGGCGGGGGAGCTCGTGCTCGAGGCCGCCCGCGCCGGCGGCGGTGAAGTGATCCCGATCGATTCGGAGCACAGCGCCGTCCTGCAATGCATGAGCGGCTGCCGCGCGCCGGTGAGCCGGGTGACGCTCACGGCGTCGGGCGGGCCGTTCCGCGACTGGGATGCGGGGCGCATGGCGTTGGCGACGGTGGAGCAGGCGCTGCAGCATCCGACCTGGCGGATGGGGCGGAAGATCTCGGTGGACAGCGCCACCCTCGCGAACAAGGCGCTCGAGTTGATCGAAGCCCATCACCTTTTCGGCCTGTCGTACGACGCCCTCGGCGCGGTGATCCACCCGCAGAGCATCGTCCACGCGCTGGTCGAGTTCGCGGACGGCAGCGTCGTCGCCCAGCTGGGATTTCCCTCGATGGAGCTGCCGATCCTCTATGCGCTCACGCATCCGGACCGTCTGCCGGATCAGGGCATCCGCCGGTTCGATCCGCTGTCGGCGGGGCCGCTCACCTTCGAGGCGGTCCGGACCGAGCGGTTCGCCGCCTTTCGAGCCGGAATCGAAGCGGGGCGCGCGGGAGGAACGGCGCCCGCCGTGTTCAACGCGGCCAACGAGGAAGCGGTCGCCGCGTTCCTGGCGGGCCGGATTTCCTTCGGCCGGATCGGCGAGCTGGTGAGCGAGACCGTCGGCGCGCACGACCCGCGGCCCGCTACCGACCTGGACACCGTGCGCCACGCCGACTGCTGGGCGCGTCGGCAGGTGCGGGAGCGTGCCGGGTGAGCGCCATCGGAAGCTTCCTCGTCACCCTGGCGTCGCTGGCGGTCGTCCTCGGCGTCCTCGTCTTCGTGCACGAGGCGGGACACTTCCTCGCGGCGAAGTGGGCCGGCATCTACGTCCACCGCTTCTCGCTCGGCCTGGGCGCGCCGATCCGGGCGCTCACCTTCCGGCGCGGCGAGACCGAATACTCCGTGTCCTGGCTCCCGCTCGGCGGGTACGTGAAGATGGCGAGCCGGGAGGAGGAGGCGACCAGCGCGGCGCTCGAGGGCGGGACCCCGACCGCCGTCGTGCCTCCCGACCGGATGTTCGAGGCCAAGCCGGTCTGGAAACGGATGATCGTGATCCTCGCCGGCGTCACGATGAACGCGGTGTTCGCCTGGCTCCTCTACAGCGGGCTCGCGCTCGCCACGGGCGAGCAGCTGGTGGTCGAGACGCGGGTCGGGATGGTGATTCCATCGCTCGTCCCGCCGGGAGCGGAGGCGCTCCGCGACCTCCGGCCCGGCGATCGCATCGTCAGCGTGGCGGGGGTATCGGTCACCACGTGGGATGAAATCGTCGACGGCATCCGGAACTCGCCGGGCGAGCTGATCCCGATCGTCCTGGCTGACGGTCGCCGGCTCGAGCTCCGGATCCATTCCGACGCGATCAAGGAGCGGCTGGAGGCGTCGGGCGCGGTGCAGCCGTTCGTCGCGCCGGTGGTCGGCCAGGTCGTGCCGAATCAGCCGGCGGCGCAGGCGGGCGTGCAGATCGGCGACACGCTGGTCGCGATCGACGGCCGTCCGATCACCCAGTGGTGGGAGGTCTCGCCGCTCATCGAGCCGCACGTGGCGACGCCGCTCGTCCTCGAGCTGGCGCGTGGTCCACGGCGTCTGACGCTCCGCATGACGACCTCGATGGAGCGGATCACGGATTCCTCCGGTGTCCACCGCGAGGTGGGGCGGATCGGCGTGGGCCCGGCGCTTCCGAAGAGCCGCATCCGGCCGTACACGCTGGGCGGGGCGATGGTGGAGGGCTGGCATCAGACGGTGGGTGCGTCCACCCAGGTCTGGCGGACGGTGCGCGGCCTGGTGAGCGGGCGGGTGGCCGGGCGGGAGCTGGGTGGGCCGATCCTCATCGGCCAGCTGGCCGGCCAGACCGCCCGCCTCGGGCTGGAGCCGTTCCTGAGCTTCATGGCGCTCATCTCGATCAACCTGGCGGTGCTCAACCTGATGCCGGTGCCGGTGCTCGACGGGGGCCAGTTCATGTTCCTGCTGGGGGAGGCGATCCTTCGCCGGCCCCTGCCGCTGCGGCTCCGGGAACGGCTCACGATGGTCGGCCTGGTCCTGATCGTGTGTCTCATGGTGTTCGCCTTCTGGAACGACATCCGCCGGCTGATCGAGGCGTTCACCAGGGGGTAGGGGTTGTGCCGGGCGCGGGAGCTGGGTTATCTTACCGTGCTACGTGACTTTAGGGCGTCGGCGCTCACTTCGGAGCGCCCCTTACGGGAACCAGGACGAATGAATCTCGACAAGCCGGCCGTGATGGCGAAGCATCAGCAGCATGAGACCGACACCGGATCCACCAGGGTGCAGGTGGCGCTGCTGACCGAGCGCATCAACGCGCTGACCGACCACTTCCGGACCCATCCCAAGGATCACCACAGCAGGCAGGGTCTCCTCAAGATGGTCGGTACCCGGCGGCGGCTCCTGACCTACCTCAAGCGCAGCGACCTGCCCGGCTACCGGGCGCTCATCGAAGAGCTGGGTCTTCGCCACTAATCGTCACGACAGCCTCAGGGCGTCTCGGCACCGGGCCGGGGCGCCCTGTCCGTTTTGAGGCATGCAGCAAAGACACCGAAACCAACCAAGAGAGAAGGTAGTAACCGTGCAACGGATCGAACACGAATTCGCCGGCCGTCCGCTGACCCTCGAGACCGGCCGCATGGCGAAGCAGGCCGCGGGGTCCGTCCTCCTCCGCTACGCCGACACGATGGTGCTGGCCGCCGTCACCGTCTCCCCCAACATCTCGACGCTGCCCTTCTTCCCGCTCACCGTGGAGTACCGCGAGAAGACCTATGCCGCGGGCAAGATCCCCGGCGGGTTCCTCAAGCGGGAGGGCCGGCCGTCCGACAAGGAGATCCTCGCCAGCCGCCTGATCGACCGTTCCATCCGGCCGCTGTTCCCCGAGGGCTTCAAGAATGAAGTCCAGGTCTTCGTGACCGTGCTCTCCGCCGACCAGGAGAACGACGCGGACATCCTGGGCGTCACCGCGGCGTCCGCCGCGCTCAGCATCTCCAACGTGCCGTGGAACGGGCCGCTCGCCGCCGTGCGCGTGGGCCGCGTGGACGGGAACTGGATCCTCAACCCGACCTTCCAGCAGCTCGAGTTCTCCACCATCGATCTCACCGTGAGCGGTTCGGCCGACTCGATCGTGATGGTCGAGGGCGGCGCGCTGGAGATCTCGGAAGCGGAGATGCTGGAAGCGCTCAAGGTGGCGCAGCGCGGCATTCAGGAGCTGGTGGGCCTCGAGAACCAGATGGTGAAACAGGCGGGCCCCAGGAAGCTCGAGTGGAAGCGGGCAGCCGTCGACGATACGCTGGTCTCGCGGGTGCGCGAGCTGGGCGAGGCGGCGGTGGCCAAGGCCATCAACGCGAAGGACAAGTCGGGCCGCGCGGCCGCGGTGCGCGCCATCCGCGAGCAGGTGCTGGCCGAGCTCGCGGGGGAGTACGCCGACCGCGGCAAGGAGATCGGCAACGAGTTCGAGGAGATCGAGTACCGCACCATGCGGAAGCAGGTGCTGGAGAAGGGCGAGCGGGTGGACGGCCGGGACCTGGACACCGTGCGGCCCATCTCGATCGAGACGGGCGTGCTGCCCCGGGTGCACGGCTCGGCGCTCTTCACGCGCGGGCAGACCCAGGCGCTCGTCGCCGTCACCCTCGGCACCGCCGATGACGAGCAGCGGATCGACAGCATCGACGTCTCGGGTGAGACCACGAAGTCGTTCATGCTGCACTACAACTTCCCGCCGTACTCTACCGGCGAGGTGAAGATGGTGCGCGGGACCAGCCGCCGCGAGATCGGCCACGGCGCGCTGGCCGAGCGGGCGCTGCATCCGCTCCTGCCGCACTACGAGGAGTTCCCGTACACGCTGCGCGTGGTGTCGGAGATCCTCGAGTCCAACGGCTCCTCCTCGATGGCCACGGTCTGCGGCGGCTCGCTCGCCCTGATGGATGCCGGCGTCCCGATGAAGGCGCCGTGCGCCGGGGTCGCCATGGGCCTGATCAAGGAAGGCAAGAAGGTCGCCATCCTGACCGACATCCTGGGCTCCGAGGATCACCTGGGTGACATGGACTTCAAGGTGGCCGGCACGGAGAGCGGCATCACCTCCATCCAGATGGACATCAAGATCGAGGGCCTCGACCTCAAGATCATGGAGCAGGCCCTCGAGAAGGCCCGCACCGGGCGGATGCACATCCTGGGCGAGATGCGGAAGGTGCTTGCGACGCCGCGGGCCGACCTCTCGCCATACGCGCCCCGGATCTTCACCATGCAGATCAACCCGTCGAAGATCGGCGACGTGATCGGGCCGAAGGGGAAGACGATCCGCGGCATCCAGGAGGCCACGGGAGCCAAGATCAACATCGACGACACCGGTCTCGTCACCATCTCCGCCGTGGGCGGCGACGCGGGCGAGAAGGCGCGCTCGATGGTCGCGGCCATCACCACGGAGCCCGAGGTGGGGAAGACGTACGAGGGGCCGGTGAAGAGCACCACCGCCTTCGGCGCGTTCGTCGAGATCCTGCCCGGAGTGGAGGGACTGCTGCACATCAGCGAGCTGCAGCACGGCCGCACCGAGAAGACGGAAGATGTCGTGAAGAAGGGAGACGTGGTGCAGGTCAAGCTCCTCGAGGTCGACGAGCGGGGCCGCATGAAGCTCTCCCGGAAGGCGCTCCTGCCCAAGGAGTAGCCGCGTCTTGGAAACGGTCCAACTCGACGAGGGACTGCTCCGGACCACCGCGCCCAACGGGCTGCAGGTGCTGACGGAGCATCTCCCCGGCGTCCGCTCGGCCGCCGTCGGTATCTGGGTGCGGCAGGCCAGCGCCCACGAGCCGCGCGACAAGATGGGCGTCTCGCATCTCCTCGAGCACATGGTCTTCAAGGGCACCGAACGACGGACCGCCCAGCAGATCGCCATGGAGCTCGAGGTGCGGGGCGGGAGTCTCGACGCCTTCACCGGGCGCGACTACACGAGCTATCAGGCGCACGTCCTCGACGCCGACCTTCCCCTGGCCGTCGAGATCCTCACCGACATCGTCCGGCGTCCGCTCCTTCGCCAGCGCGACCTCGTGCCCGAGCGCAAGGTCATCATCGAGGAGATCAGCGGGGTGGATGACACCCCCGACGACCTCGTCTTCGAGCTGCACGCCGAGGCGCTCTGGCCGGACCACCCGTACGGCTACTCGATCCTGGGAACCCGGGACACGGTCTCGGCGCTGACCACCGACGACCTGCAGGCGCTGCACGGCGCGGGCTACTTCCGCGGCAATTGCGTGATCGCCGCCGCGGGCAACGTGAATCACGCGCAGCTCCTGACGGTGCTCGGGCGCGAAGGCTGGCTCGAGGGGACGAGCCGCGAGCCGGCCATGCGGTCGGTCACCTCCGCGCCGGCCCGGCGCGGGGGCGAGCGGCGGGAGGCTCGCGACACCGCCCAGACCCATATCGTCTTCGGCACGGATACCTTTCCCCTCCGCGATCCCCGGCGGTTCCCGCTCGCCCTCCTCACGAACGTGTTCGGCGGCGGGATGTCGAGCCGGCTCTTCCAGCGCGTGCGGGAGGAACTGGGACTCGCCTACGCGATCTTCGCGTACAAGAGCTTCTATCAGGGCTCCGGCCAGATCGGCGTCTACGTCGGAACGCAGCCGGAGTCGGCCGACGCGGCGGTGGATGCGATCCGGCGGGAGTACGATCGGCTCGCCTCGGAGGGCCTGCCCGCCGGCGAGCTCACCGGGGCCAAGCAGCAGCTCAAGGGGCAGATCATGCTGTCGCTCGAGAGCCCGTCCGCGCGGATGGGCCGGCTCGCCGGTTTCACCCTGCACGGCGACCGGTACCGGCCGCTGGACGAGATGCTGGCCGAGATCGACGCGGTGTCGGCCGACGAGATCGCGGCGGTCGCCGCCGAATTTCTTCCTGCCGAGCGCCAGACGGTGGTTCGTCTGGGGCCGGACGGACGCTGAGCCGCGGCGCGGCTCACCCACCCACACGAGAGAGTTCCGATGCTGATCGGCGTGCCCAAGGAGATCAAGACCAACGAGAACCGGATCGCGCTGGTGCCCGCGGGGGCCGAAGCGCTGGTCGGGGCCGGACACACCGTGTTCGTGGAGCAGGGGGCGGGGCTCGGCAGCGGCTTTCCGGATGCAGCCTACGAGGCCGCGGGCGCCGGCATTCTGCCGACGGCCGATGAAGTCTGGCAGCGCGCCGACATGATCATGAAGGTGAAGGAGCCCATCGCCGTCGAGTGGCCTCGCATGAAGCAGGGGCAGCTCATCTACACGTATTTCCACTTCGCGGCGGCGGAGGACCTCACGCGGGCGGTGATCGATTCGGGCGCCGTCGCGCTCGCCTACGAGACCGTGGAGCTCCCGAGCGGCGAGCTCCCGCTGCTCACGCCGATGTCGGAGGTGGCCGGCCGCATGGCGGTGCAGGAGGGGGCCAAGTATCTGGAGAAGGTGTTCGGCGGGAGCGGCGTGCTCCTGGGTGGCGTGCCCGGCGTGGCACCGGGCGAGGTCGTCATCATCGGCGGCGGCGTGG
This sequence comes from Gemmatimonadales bacterium, assembly GCA_025935995.1. Lineage (GTDB taxonomy): Bacteria > Gemmatimonadota > Gemmatimonadetes > Gemmatimonadales > GWC2-71-9 > JAICUF01. Next base: position 1,762 of record JAICUF010000091.1, on the reverse strand, counting down.
TCGGCATCAACGCGGCGAAGATGGCGGCGGGTCTCGGCGCGCACGTCATCATTCTCGACATCTCGCTCGACCGGCTCCGCTACCTCGACGACGTGCTCCCGAAGAACGTGGACACCCTTTTCTCCAACCGCTACAACATCCTCGAGTCGATCGAGCATGCCGACCTGGTGGTCGGTGCGGTGCTGCTGCCGGGTGCCAAGGCGCCGCACCTCATAAAGCGCGATGATCTCAAGCGCATGAAGCCCGGCTCGGTGATCGTGGACGTCGCGGTGGACCAGGGCGGCTGCGTCGAGACGATCAAGCCGACGACGCACGAGAAGCCCACCTACTTCGTGGACGGGATCCTCCACTACGCCGTCGCCAACATGCCCGGCGGGGTTCCGCGCACGTCGACGCTCGCCCTCACGAACGCGACCCTCCCCTACGCCATCCGCCTGGCGCGGGACGGCTGGAAGAAGGCCTGCGCGGCCGACCGCGCGCTCGGGCTCGGCCTCAACGTGGTGAACGGGAAGGTCGTCTACCCGGGCGTCGCCGAAGCGTTCGGGCTGCCGCTGGTGGACGTGCAGTCGGTGCTCTAGCGAGTGGTCGAGATTCTTCTCGCCCGGCTCCCTCACGGGGAGGGTCTGCCGGTTCCGAGCCCGGCTACCCCGGGCTCGGCCGGATGCGACCTGGCCAGCGCGGAGGACGGCATCCTGGCCCCGCTCGAGCGCCGGCTCTTCCGCACGGGCCTCAGCATTGCGCTCCCGGAGGGCTACGAGTGCCAGATCCGCCCCCGCTCGGGGCTGGCCCTCCGGCACGGCATCACCCTGCCCAACTCGCCCGCCACCATCGACAGCGACTACCGCGGCGAGCTGATGGTGGCCCTGGTCAACCTGGGGGCCGAGCCGTTCGAGGTGACGCGGGGAATGCGCATCGCCCAGATGGTCGTAGCCCGGGTCGAGTCGGTGTCGTTCCGGCCGGTCGAAAAGCTGCCCGATTCCGCGCGGGGTGTATCAGGTTTTGGCAGCACCGGCCGCTGATGCGCGCTAAGTAGCGCTCTTGTTCGGTTTTAGGCCGATGGTTACCTTGGTACGTTCTTAACCCCGGCGACCCTCCGATGAAGCTTTCCTCGCTCCGACTGAGCTCGTTCCTGCCTGCGAACGAGATCGCGGTCGATCTCGGCACGGCCAATACGCTCGTGTACGTGAAGGGCGAGGGGATCGTGCTGAACGAGCCGTCGGTGGTGGCGATCGAAAAGGCGACCGGCAAGATCAAGGGCATCGGTCTCGAGGCCAAGCGGATGCTGGGCCGGACGCCGGAAGGGATCCTCGCGGTGCGTCCCCTCAAGGACGGCGTGATCGCCGACTTCGACGTCACCGAGAAGATGCTCCGCTATTTCCTCAAGACCATCATCGACAAGCACTTCTTCCGCGTGAAGCCGAAGGTCATCGTCTGCGTTCCCTCCGGCATCACCGAGGTGGAGCGGCGCGCGGTGCGCGACTCGGCCGAAACGGCGGGTGCCAAGCAGGTGCTGATGGTGGCCGAGCCGATGGCGGCGGCGATCGGCGTCGGCCTCCCGGTCGAGACGCCCACGGGCAACATGGTGATCGACATCGGCGGCGGCACGACCGAAATCGCGGTGATCGCGCTCTCGGGGATCGTCTCCGATACCTCGATCCGTACGGGCGGCGACGAGCTCGACCAGGCGATCGTGCAGTTCATGCGGAAGAACTACAACCTCCTGGTCGGCGAGCCCACGGCCGAGCAGATCAAGATCAAGATC
>JAICUF010000130.1 GCA_025935995.1 Gemmatimonadales bacterium | reverse complement strand
GGACGCCGTCACCTGTTCCACGAGATCGGCTTTCGTCATGCATCCCCCAGGAGGGTCACATTGGGGCGACCCGGGTGGGTCCCCTCAGGCCGATAGTAGGAGCTTACCTGTTGACTGTCAAGGGCTTGGGGGTTCCGACCGGCCCGCCCGGCCGGTGACCGAGCGCAGGAACTCGGCGAAGTGCGGATAGGCGTCGTGCGGGCCCGGCGCGGCCTCGGGGTGGTACTGGACCGCGAAGAGCGGCAGCGACCGGTGCCGGATCCCTTCCACGGTGCCGTCATTGAGGTTGAGGTGCGTCACCTCGAGATCCGGCGCGCCGGGAACGCCGTGCTCGTCGCCCACCACGGCGAAGCCGTGATTCTGGGTGGTGATCAGCACCTGGTCGTTCCGGAGATCGCGCACGGGGTGATTCCCGCCCCGGTGCCCGTACGGCATCTTCTGGGTGTGGCCGCCGTAGGCGAGGCCGATGAGCTGATGCCCCAGGCAGATACCGAACGTCGGGAGCCCGCCGTCCGCGAGCTCCCGGATCGTTCGCAAGGCGTACGAGACTGCCGCCGGGTCGCCCGGGCCGTTGGACAGGAAGAGGCCGTCGGGCTCGAGCGCCTGCACCGCCGCCGCGGGCGTGCCCGCCGGGACCACCGTGACGCGGCAGCCCGACTCGACCAGCATCCTGATGATGTTCCGCTTGATGCCGTAATCGTAGGCAACTACATGCGGGCCTTCGCCCTCCGTATGCGCCTCGGCGACCGTGGCCCGAGAAGCGAGGTCGAGGCCCTCCATCGAGGGCGAGGCCGCCAGGCGGGCCGTCAGGTCCGTCGCAGGCTCCGATCCCACGCCGATCACTCCACGCATCGCGCCGCGCTCGCGCAGATGCCGCGTGAGCTGGCGGGTGTCCACGCCCTCGATCACCGGGACCCCGACGGACTCGAGCCAGGCATCGAGCGGAATGGTCGATCGCCAGTTGGACGGGTGGCGCACGAGCTCCCGCACCACGACGCCGCTCACCTGCGGCCGCCCCGACTCCATGTCGTCGGCGTTCACGCCGTAGTTGCCGATCATGGGCGCCGTCATCACGACGATCTGGCCGAGGTAGCTCGGGTCGGTGAACGTCTCCTGATAGCCGGTCAGATTGGTGGTGAAGACCACCTCGCCGAACGCGGGCTCGCCCGGTGACCGGATGGTGCCGGGGTACCAGCTGCCGTCCTCCAGCAAAACGAAAGCGGGGTGATCCGTCATCCGGTCACCCCGCCGATCTCGCTTCGCCTCACTGCGCCGGCTTTGGCTGAGGGGCCGTTGCCGGCGGGGCTCCGGTCGCGGGGGCCGTTCCCGTCGGCGTGGTTGCCGCCCCGGCCGGCGGCCCGTTCGGCACCGGCGTGATCGGGAGGGGCGAGGTCGTCGAGGCCGGCGGCGCGCTGGTTCGAAGGCGCTGCTGCAGGTCACTCGAGGCGGCCCGGGTCCCCGACGACATGAGTGAGAGGAGGAGCGACAGCACCAGGAACGCTCCGCCGCACCACCAGCTCATGCGCGTGAGGAGCGTGACGGACTGCCGGCTGCCGAGCACCGTGTCGGTCGTGCCGCCGCCGAGCGACGCGAGGCCCCCGCCCTGCCCCGCCTGGAGGAGGACGACGGTGGCCAGCAGCAGCGCGTCGAGAATCAGCAGCGTGAGAATGAGATAGTACATTGTGCGCTCGGTCCGGGACAGTCGGGAATCTTAGTGGCGCGGACCGCCCGAATCAACCGCCCAGGCCGACGAGCTCGGCCCACCCGTCGGGATCGAGACTCGCGCCGCCGACCAGCACGCCGTCGAGCTCCGCCTCGGCAAGGAGTGCCAGGATGTTGCGGGCGTTCACGCTGCCGCCGTAGAGCACCGGCGCGCGCCCGCGCGCACCCAGACGCGCGAGCTCTGCCCGAATCGAGCGGTGCACCATGGCCGCGTCCGACGGGGTGGCGTTCCGCCCGGTGCCGATCGCCCACACCGGTTCGTAGGCGATGAGCGTCCGGTCGAGCTCGGCCGGCGTGCGCCCGTCCAGCGCCGCGCGCAGCTGCCGCATCACCACCTGCTCGGTGTCTCCCGCCTCCCGCTCGGCCAGCGTCTCCCCGACGCACAGCATCGGCACCAGGCCGCCGGCCAGGAGCGCGGTGACCTTTCGCGCCGTGTCGGCGTCGGTTTCGCCGAAGATGTGCCGGCGCTCGGAATGGCCCACCAGGGCGCCCAGCGCCCCCGCCTCCGCCACCAGCGGCACCGACGACTCCCCGGTGAAGGCCCCCTTCTGCTCCCAGTACACGTTCTGCGCGCCCACGCTCGTGTCGGAGCGGGCGCCGAGCGCTTCGGCGGTGGCGGCGATGGAGACGGCCGGCGGGAAGAACCAGAGCTCACGCTCCTCGCGCGGTTCGACCGTCGCGCCGAAGCGCTCGGCAAAGGCGCGGGCGGCGACGGGCCCGTGGTGCATCTTCCAGTTGGCGGCGTAGATGAGCCGCCGGCTCATGCGTCGTCCAGCGCCGCGACGCCGGGCAGGACCTTCCCTTCGAGGAACTCGAGCGACGCCCCGCCGCCGGTCGACACGTGCGACATGCGGTCGGCCACTCCGGCCCGCGCGACGGCGGCCGCGGAATCGCCACCGCCCACGATCGTGACGGCGCCCCGGCTCGTCGCGCGGGCCATGGCATGCGCGACGGTGAGGGTTCCGCGGTCGAATGGCGGCGTCTCGAACACGCCCATGGGGCCGTTCCACACGACGGTGCCCGCCGACTCGATCGCCGCCGCGAAATCCTCCGCGCTCAGCTGGTCGATGTCGTACATGGCCCAGCCGGCCGGGATCGCATCGCGCTTCACGATGCGCGTCTCGGCATCGGCGGTGAGCCGCTGAGCCACGACCGCGCCGGAGGGAAGGACGAGCTTCCGGCCGGCCCGGTCGAGCAGCGCGCGCGCCATCTCGACCCGGTCCTCCTCGACGAGCGACGTGCCGGTCTCGAGGCCCATCGCGCGGAAGAAGGTGCACGCCATCGCCCCGCCGATGATGATCTCGTCCACCCGCGGCAGGAGGGCCTCGATCAGGTCGATCTTTCCCGAGATCTTGGCGCCGCCCAGGACCGCGATGAAAGGCCGCTTCGGGTCGGCGAGGGCGGCGCCCAGATAGCGGAGCTCCTGCTCCATGAGAAATCCCGACACCGCGGGCTTGAGGATGTGCGCCACCGCTTCCGTGCTCGAGTGCGCGCGGTGGGCGGACCCGAAGGCGTCGTCCACGTAGAGATCGCCGAGCGCGGCGAAGCGGCGGGCGAGCTCCGCGTCGTTCGTCTCCTCACCCGGCTGGAAGCGGGTGTTTTCGGCCAGCGCCACGCCGCCCCGCGGCAGCCGCTTCGTTTCGGTCACCGCGTCGGGAGCCACGGGATCCGCCAGGAACGCGACCGGCGCGCCAAGCAGCGTCTCGAGCGCGCGGGCGACGGGTCGGAGCGAAAACCTGGGGTCAGCTCCCCCCTTGGGACGGCCGAGGTGGCTCAGCAGCACGACCCGCGCGCCGCGCTCGCGGAGGTAGCGGATCGTCGGCAGCGCGGCCCGGATTCGCGTGTCATCGGCCACCCGGCCGTCCGCGAGCGGCACATTGAAGTCCACGCGCACGAGGGCGCGGCGCCCGTCGAGCACGCCCGCGTCGAGCGACGCGAGCGTGCGCTTCACAGCCGCTCTCCGACGTAGCGCAGGAGATCGACGCACCGGGCCGAGTAGCCCATCTCGTTGTCGTACCACGACGTCACGTTGACGAGCGTGCCGTCCACCACGTTCGTCGAGAGCGCGTCCACGGTGCTCGACATCATGTTGCCGACGTAGTCGACCGACACGAGCGGCTCATCGCTCACGGCCAGCACGCCCTTGAGCGCCCCCGCCGCCGCCTGGCGGAAGGCGGTGTTCACTTCGTCGGCGCTGGTCGCGCGCGACACGACGGCACTCAGCGCCACCGTCGAGACGTCCGGCGTCGGCACCCGGAGCGCCACGCCGTCGATCTTCCCCTTCACCGCCGGGATGACGAGCGCTGTCGCCTTGGCGGCGCCGGTGGAGGTCGGGATGATCGACATCGCGGCCGCGCGCGCGCGACGCAGGTCCTTGTGCGGGAGGTCGAGGATCTGCTGGTCGTTGGTGTAGGAGTGCACCGTGGTCATGAAGCCGTGGACGAAGCCGAACCGGTCGAGGATCACCTTGACCACGGGGACCAGGCAGTTCGTGGTGCAGCTCGCGTTCGAGATGACGTGGTGCTTCGCGGCGTCGTACGTCTCGTGGTTGACGCCATACACGACGGTGATGTCCTCCTGTTTCGCCGGGGCGGAAATGATGACCTTCCGCGCGCCGGCGGCGAGATGCGCGGCCGCCTGCTCGCGGTCGGTGAACCGGCCGGTCGATTCCAGGACGATGTCCACGCCGAGCTCCTTCCACGGGAGCCTCGCGGGGTCCTTCTCGCTCAGGACGCGCATCTCGTCGCCGTTCACGACGAGCGACGTGCCGCGCGCCTCCACGGTACCGGCGAACCTGCCGTGCACCGAGTCGTACTTGAGGAGGTGGGCGAGGGTCCCGGTGTCGGTGAGATCGTTTACCGCCACGACGTCGAGCCCGGCCGACATCGCGTTGGCGGCCCGCACCACGTTGCGGCCGATGCGGCCGAATCCGTTGATCGCTACCTTGATTGCCATCTCGTCCCCTGGGTAGAAGCCGGCATCAGCCGACGGTCTGTCGCGCGCGGGCGAAGGTGACCGCCTGCACCTCCGACGCGCCCGCGGCGAGCAGCGCGGCCGCGGCCTGGGCGAGGGTTGCGCCGGTCGTGAATACGTCGTCGACCAGGACCACACGGCAGCCGCGAACCGTCGCGGGCGCGGCGAAGGCCCCCGCCATGTTGGCCACCCGCTCCTCCGGCGTGAGCCGGGTCTGGGTGGGAGTCTCCCGCCGCCGGCGCAGCAGGTCCTGCCGCACCCGCCCGCCCGTCCGCGCCGCCAGCGCCGCCGCGAGCCGCTCGCTCTGATTGTAACCTCGGCGCCGCCGCCGGCGCGCGCCGAGCGGAATTGGAACCAGACTCGCGCCGCCGGTCAATGGCGGGAGCGAGCGCATCGCATCCGCCATCGCCTCCGCCGCTCGCCACCAGCCGTCGTACTTGAGATGGTGTACCGCGCGCCGGGCCGAGCCTTCGAGCCACACCGCGCTCCGGGCGCTGTGGAACCCTTCGGGCCAGGTGCTGCAGAGACGACAGTCGAGGCCGAGGTGGAGCGGGTCGCCGCATCGGGGACAGAGCGGCGGCGGAATCGGCTCCCACCGCGAGCGGCACAGCCCGCAGACGAGGGCGTCGTCGTCGGAGATGGCGAGCGGCTCCTGGCAGAGCAGGCAGGCACCGGGGAGCAGAAGCCGCTCCACGCGACGCGCGAGCGCGGTCAGCTCAGCCCAGCGCGGCATCGACGGCTTCGCGCATGACGCGGACGGGGGCGCTGACACCGGGAAACCAGCATTCGAGCGCGGCCGCACCCTGCCCCACGAGAACGGCCCGGCCATCGCCCGCGCGGAGTCCGCCGGCGCGCGCGGCACGGACCCACGGAGTCTCTCCCCGCGCATAGACCAGGTCGAGCGCGGCGACGATGCTGCGGCCGGCTTGGCGGTCCGCACTGGCGGAGCTCGCGCCATCCGGTATCGCGCGCACGACGAACACGCATGCGTCGGCCGGTGCATCCGCGCGAGTGAGCCCTGCGGCCCAGTCGAGAAAGGCGCGCGCGCGCCCGGAAGCGCGCGAGCGGACGGCGACGGGCGCCGCCCGGAGCGATGCGGCTGCCGCAGCTGCGCGTGCCGAGGCGCCGGTGCCCAGGATGAGCCACGGACCCTCGGGAACGTCGAGCTCCTCTGCCGCGGCGACGATGCCCGCGACATCGGTGTTGTCTCCGGTCATCCGCCCATCATCCAGCCACACTGTGTTGCACGTCTCGAGGCGGGCCGCCCAGCCGCGGGCCTCGTCGAGCTCGGTGAAGCCGGCCTGTTTGAGCGGATGCGTGAGATTCGCGCCGCCGGCACGGGCGGCTT
>JAICUF010000058.1 GCA_025935995.1 Gemmatimonadales bacterium | reverse complement strand
CCGATGAGGAGAAGCCCCAGTCCGAGCCGCGCCATGAGCGGCGCGGCGCCGCTCGCGAGCGTCGCGCCGAAGAGGGTGAAGGTGGTGGTGCCGGTCGCGCCATAGACGAGCGCGATGCCGTAGAGCAGGAAGCCCGACGCGAACGCGCCGATGAGGAAGTACTTGAGGGCCGCTTCCGCCGAGAAGATGCTCCGCCGGTTGAAGCCCGCGAGGACGTAGACCGCGATCGACATGACCTCGAGGCCGAGGAAGACGACGATCAGGTCCTCCGCGCCGGCGAGGAACATCATCCCCGCCGTGGCCATGAGGACGAGCGGATAGTACTCGGGCACGGCCATCCGCTCGCGCTCGAGGTAACCGAGCGAGAGGAGCACCGAGATCGCCGCCATCACCAGGATGATCCCGTTGCCGGCGAACCGGAACGCGTCGAGGGCCACCATCTGCGGCAGGCCCGCCGGCGTCGCCTGCGCGAGCCAGAGCCAGAGCTGTGCGGCCCCGGCCAGCACGAGGCCGACGAAGCTGAGCCAGCCCGCGAGCCGCGTGTCCGCTTCCGTGCGGTGGCGCCACGCCACCACGAGGAGCACCACGAGCGACCAGGCGGAGAGCACCACCTCGGGGAGCAGCGCCAGCGTGACGCCGCCGGGCGTCGAGAGATCGAGGGCGGTCACCGGGCGACCTCCGCCATCGCGGCCGAGGCATGGCCGGCGGCAGTCGTCTCCACGAACTGGCGCGCCGACGGCTCCATCCGCCGCAGCACGGGGCCGGGAAAGAGCCCCAGCCAGACGATGCCGGCGACCAGCGGGATCAGCACGACCAGCTCGCGCGGATTGAGGTCCAGCATCCCTTCATTCTCCGGACGGTCGAGGCGATTGAACAGGATCCGCTGGATGGCCCACAGCAGGTAGGCGGCCGCGAAGATGACGCCGGTCGTGGCGATGATCGTAGCCCCCGGATGATTTCCGAAGCTCCCGAGCAGGACCAGGAACTCCCCCACGAAGCCGTTGAGGCCCGGCAGCCCGATCGACGAGAGCGCGACCACGGTGAGCAGAATCCCGAAGATCGGCACGACGCGGGCGATGCCCCCATAGGCCGCGATCTCGCGGGTGTGCCGCCGCTCGTACATCATGCCGATCAGGAAGAAGAGGGCGCCGGTCGAGAGTCCGTGGCTGATCATGACCATGAGCGCGCCCTGGACCCCCTGCACCGTCCCGCTCCAGATCCCGAGCATCACGAATCCGAGGTGACTCACCGAGGAGTAGGCGACGAGCTTCTTGAAGTCGGGCTGTACCAGGGCGACGAGGGCGCCGTAGATGATGCCGATCACGGCGAGCGAGACGACCAGCGCGCTCACCGTGGGGCTGAGCGCCACCGACGGAAAGAACGGGACCGCGAAGCGCAGAAAGCCGTAGGTGCCGACCTTGAGCAGCACGCTCGCCAGCAGGACGCTGCCGGCCGTCGGTGCCTCCACGTGCGCATCGGGCAGCCACGTGTGCAGCGGGAAGACGGGGACCTTGATCGCGAACGCCAGCGCGAAGGCCGCGAAGAGCCACGGCGCCGCGCTGCCGACGGCGTGCGCGTTGGCGAGGAGGTGGGCGTAGCTGAACGAGAGCTCGCCGGTCACGGCCGCCACCTTCCAGACCATGACCAGGATCGCCACCAGCATCAGCAGCGAGCCGAACATCGTGTAGATGAAGAACTTGATCGCGGCGTAGAGGCGGTTCGCGCCGCCCCAGATCCCGATGAGGAAGTACATCGGGATGAGGAGCAGCTCGAAGAAGACGTAGAAGACGAAGAGGTCGGTGGCGATGAAGCACCCGATCATGCCGACGGCCTGCGCGAGCAGCAGCGCGTAATAGGCCCGCTCGTGCTTCGTGATGTAGGTGTAGCTGGACAGCACGGCGAGCGGCATGAGGCCGGTCGAGAGCAGCACCATGAACAGGCTGATGCCGTCGAGCCCCACGGCATAGCTCACGCCGAGCCGCGGGATCCACGGCACGCTCGTCACCAGCTGCATGCCCGCCGCCGGCTGCCAGGCCCACCAGAGGCCGAGCGAGAGCACGAACTCGGCCACGGTCACGACGAGCGCCACGCGGCGCGCCGAGGCGACCGGAACCAGCAGCACCGGAACGATGCCCAGCACCGGGAGCAGGATCAGGGCGTGGAGCGCCCACTGGTCGTAGGCGATGGACGCGAGGAACTGGGTCATGGCGCCGTCACCCGACCACGACGCGCAGCACCCACAGCGCGCCGACGAGGAAGAGGACGACGTAGACGCCGACCTGGCCCGTCTGGAGCCGGCTGCCGATCCAGCCGAGCCCGCGGGAGAGGCGGGCGCTCCCGTTCACCGCGGCGCCGTCCACCAGCCCCTTGTCCACGACGCCCCAGAGGAGGACACGGGAGATCCAGAGCAGCGGCCGCACGATGACGGCATCGTAGAGCTCGTCGACGTAGTACTTGTGGTACACCGCCCGCCAGAACCCCGTCTCGGGCGCGGCCTCGCGCGCCGGCACGATCGCGCGCCGGCTGCTGGCGAGATAGCCCCACGCGAGGCCGAGCAGTCCGATCGCCACGGCGGCCCCGACCAGGAAGAGCTCGGTCGAGCCGTGCGGCTCCTCGAGCCGGAAGAACCGCGCCGCCGGCGCGGTCACCGGCTCGAGCCAGTGCTCGAGTCCCGCGCCGCCCCCGACGAGCGGCGGGAGGTTGATCGCGCCCCCGACGAGGCTCAGGATGCCGAGCACGACGAGCGGCCCGATCATGATCCACGGGGCCTCGTGCAGATGCGCGCGCTCCGCCTCGCCGGTGCGGTTGGGACCGAGAAACGTCATGGTCATGAGGCGGGCCATGTAGAACGCGGTGAGCAGCGCGGCCAGGAGGCCCATGCCGTAGAAGAGATAGTAGATCGGCTGCTCGCCGCCGCGCGCGAAGGCGCCGGCGAGGATCTCGTCCTTGGAGAAGAAGCCCGAGAGACCGGGAAAGCCGGCGATGGCGAGGGTCGCGATCCCCATGAGCGCGAAGGTCCACGGCATGGCCCGCCGCAGCCCGCCCATGTTCCGCATGTCCTGCGCATCGTCGTGCGAGTGGGTCGCGTGGTAGGCGTGGTGCATCGCGTGGATCACGCTGCCCGCACCCAGGAAGAGCAGCGCCTTGAAGAAGGCGTGGGTGACGAGGTGAAAGACGCCGGCGGCGTACGCCCCGGTGCCCACGCCCAGGAACATGTAGCCCAGCTGGGACACGGTCGAATACGCGAGGACCTTCTTGATGTCGTACTGGCGGAGGCCGATCGTGGCGGCGAAGAGTGCCGTCAGCGCGCCGATGCCGGCCACGACCGTGCTCGTGAGCGGCGCCATCGAGAAGAGCACGCTCGTCCGGACGACAAGGTAGACGCCGGCGGTCACCATCGTGGCCGCGTGGATGAGCGCGGAGACGGGCGTCGGGCCGGCCATCGCGTCCGGCAGCCAGACGTAGAGCGGGATCTGCGCCGACTTGCCGGTACATCCGAGGAACATGAACAGCGTGATCGCGGTGATCACGCCGCTTCCGGCCAGCTCGGGATGTGCGGAGGCCCAGGCGGTGACGCCGGCGAAGTCGAGGGTGCCCGCCACCTGCCAGGTGGCAAACATCGCGACCAGGAAGCCGACGTCGCCGATCCGGTTCACGATGAACGCCTTCTTCCCCGCGTCCGCGTTCGCCTTGTCGTTGAACCAGAAGCCGATGAGCAGGTAGGAGCAGAGCCCGACGCCCTCCCAGCCGATGAACATGACCGGCATGCTCGACCCGAGCACGAGCACCAGCATGAACGCGACGAAGAGGTTGAGGTACGCGAAGTAGCGGGCGTACCCGTCGTCGGTGCGCATGTAGCCGACGCTGAAGATGTGGATCAGGCTCCCGACGCCGGTGATGACCAGCATCATCACGGCCGCGAGCTGGTCGATCTGCAGCGCGAACTCGATCCGGAGGGTATCCACCGGGAGCCAGGTCCAGAGGCGGAGGATGTACGGCGCCTCCGGCGACGCCTGCCAGAGCTGGAGGACGATCGCCACCGCCACCGCGAACGACGCGATCAGCACGGCGGGGCCGACGACGCTCACGGCCCCCTTCGCGCGCGGTCGCCAGATCGAGAGCGCGCCGTTGATGACGAACCCCGCCATCGGCAGGGCGAGCAGCAGCCACGCGAGCCCGATCGCGCCGGGGGCAGGCGCGGCCGCGGCGGTCTCCTGGAAGAGTGTCATCAGCCCTGCAGGAGGTTGATGTTGGCGAGATCGACCGACTGGCGATGGCGGAAGATGGCGAGGATGATGGCGAGCCCCACTGCCGCCTCGGCCGCCGCGACCGTCATCACGAAGAAGACCATCACCCAGCCCTCGACGCCGTACACCTGCGCCAGGGCGACGAAGGTGAGATTGACGGCGTTGAGCATGAGCTCGACGCACATGAAGAGGATGATCGCGTTCCGCCGGAGCAGGACACCGGCGACGCCGAGCGTGAAGAGAATGGCGCTGAGCGCGAGCGACGGGCCGAGAAACCGGGTGGGCTCCATCAGATCCTCCGCTTGGCCAGCACGACGGCGCCCACCAGCGCCGCGAGCAGCAGCACCGAGGTGATCTCGAACGGAATCAGGTAGGTGCGAAAGAGCGGCTCCGCCACGCTCTGCACCACATTGTGCGCGGCCGCCTGCCGCATCGCCTGGCCCGCGGGAAAGGCGGCGGACGCGTCCAGCATGGCGGGCCCCTGCGCCACCTCCGCCGCGAGCCGGCTCGGCGTGTAGCGCCACACCGCGAGCAGCTCGATGCCGAGCAGGCCCGCGATCACCAGCGCCGCCGCGATCCCCGACGGCCCCCGGAGGTCGTTCGACCGCTGCCCCAGGTTGAGCAGCATGACGACGAAGAGGAAGAGCACCAGAACCGCGCCGACGTACACGAGCACCTGGAACGCGCCGATGAGCTCGGCCCCGAGCAGCACGTAGAGCGCCGCGAGGGAGAACATCGTCGACATGAGCCAGAGCGCCGAGGCCACCGGGCTCCGCTGCAGAATGCACATCACGCCGCCCAGCACGGCGGCGGTCGCGAAGATGTAGAAGACGACCGATTCCATCACTCGCCCCGGGGATCGCTGGGGTCCCACAGCGTGGACACCGCGTGGGTCTGGGCCGAGAGCCGCTCGAGGTCGTAGACGAAGCGGCCGCGCGTGTACTCCGAGTTCTCGTAGTGCTGTCCCACGTGGATCGCCTCCTCCGGGCAGACCTCCTGGCAGTACCCGCAGAAGATGCAGCGGAACTCGTCGATCTCGTAGATCAGCGGATAGCGGTTGCCTTCCTCGTCCTCGCCCGGCACGAGCTTGATGCAGTTGGCCGGGCAGATCTGCGGGCACAGGCCGCAGGCGACGCACTTGGAGCGGCCCTGCTCGTCGGTGAGCATGCGGTGCGTCCCCCGCCACCTGGGCGACAGGGTCCACGTCCCGCGCTCGTCGCGCGTGCTCTTCTCCTCGGGATACTGCATCGTCACCTTGGGCTCGAACATGTGCCGGAAGGTGAGTGCCATGCCCTTGAGCGTGGCGCGCACGTAGCTCGCCTCACGCTCGGGCCGCTTGAGGACCTTGACGCCGATTGCCATCAGCTCGCCACCCGGACGCCGTCGGTGCGTCCGCCGAGAGGGTTCCGGAGCAGGTCGGGCTCCAGGCGCTGGCGCCTGGGCTGCGAGCCGGAGACGATCACGCCGCGATCGAGGACCCGGAACACGAGGATGCCCAGGACGAGGCTCACCACGGTGAGCGCCATCGCGCGCGTCAGCGGGCTCGTGACGCCGGCCAGATGCTCCAGCGCATAGATGGCCCCGCTGATCACCATGATGTAGGCCAGCGCGACCGGCAGCAGGAACTTCCAGCCCAGCGCCATGAGCTGGTCGTAGCGGAAGCGCGGGAGGGTCCAGCGGATCCACATGATGAAGAAGATCCAGAAGAAGGTCTTCGCAAAGAACATGAGGTGACTGAGGATAACCCAGTACCACACACCACTTTCATCTGCGCGGGTGAACGGAACGTCCCAGCCCCCGAAGAAGAGCGTCGCCACCATGGCGCTCACGGTCACGACGTTGGCATACTCGGCGATGAAGAACATCGAGAACTTCATCGCGCTGTACTCCGAGTGGTACCCCGCGATCAGCTCCGACTCGGCCTCGGGAAGGTCGAACGGGAGGCGGTTGGTTTCGGCGAAGCCCGAGACCAGGAAGATGAAGAACGAGAGAAACAGCGGGAGCACGAACCAGAGGGTCCGCGACTGCTCCAGGATGATGGACGAGAACGACACGTTCCCGCTCAGGAGCAGCACCGGGATCAGGCTCATCCCCATCGCCACCTCGTAGGAGATCATCTGCGCCGTGGCGCGGAGGCCGCCCAGGAGGCTGTACTTGCTGTTGGACGCCCAGCCGGCGAGCGCGATCCCGTAGACGCCCATCGAGCTGATGGCGAGCACGAAGAGGAAGCCCACCGGGACATCGGCCACGACCATCGGCATGAGCCCGTGGTGCACGAAGCGACCGAGCGGGCCCGCCGTGAAATCGAAATCCAGCCGGAGCGGCGCGGCGAACGGAATCACGGCCGACAGCATGAGGGCCGGGATGAACGACATCGCCGGTGCCAGCAGGAAGAGGAGCCGATTGGCCTCCGCCGGAAACGTCTCCTCCTTGAGAATGTTCTTGAGCCCGTCGGCCGCCGGCTGCAGCAGACCGCCCCACCCGACGCGGTTGGGGCCCCGCCGGTTCTGCATCCAGGCGGACACCTTCCGCTCGAGCAGGGTGAGCAGCGCGACACCCACCAGCACGACCGTGAATACCACCAGCATCTTGATGACGCTGAGGAGCATGTACCCCTTGAGCTCGGGATTCATCGCGTGCCTCCGGCGCTGCCGGACGCCGTCGCGCCGGCGCCTGCGAGCACACGCCCGCTGAATCCGAGGTCGCCGTGCGAAAGCCCGGCGAACGCATCGTAGCGCCGCGCGAGCAGATCGAAGGCCTCCGCTGCCGTCGCGGGAGCGTCTGCATCGGGCCCCGGCCCGCCGAGCACCTCGCCCGCCACCCACCAGGCAGGGCGGGCCATGCCGGGCTGGGAGCGGGCCTGCTGGTATCGCTGGAGTCGCCCGTCCCGATTCACGTAGGTGCCGTTCTCCTCGGCCATCGAAGTGACCGGCAGGACGAGCGACGCGAGCCGGAGCCAGTCGTCCGCCACGGTCCCGAGCACCACCACCGGCGCCCGGGCCGACTGCAGCACCGCGACATCCTCCGCCGACAGCGCAGCATCGAGCACGATCACGATTCCGGCGCGCGGCACGGCGGCGAGCGCCGCTGACCAGTCCGTGCCGTAGCCCACGAGACGGGCCCCGTCCGCATTCGGCGTGCGCTCGCGGCGGAGCGCGAGATGGGGAATGCCCGCGAGGGGCGCTTCCTCGCCCAGGGGAACGCGCACCGCGGCGGTGACGTCGAGCCTGTCCACAAGGCTCCGCACCAGACCGAGCGACTCGGTCGACATCCGGCCGGAGGCGAGGATCACCGCGCTGCCCGCGGCGTCGCGCAGGAGCTGGCCGAAGCGGTCGAGCGCTGTGTCCCAGTCGGCGGCGTGGAGGCGCTGTCCCTCGCGCAGGAGCGGCGCCTCCACCCGGTCGCCGCGGTTGAGCCACCGGTAGTCCATGCGCCCGTAGTCGCACATGAAGTGGCGGTTCACGTCGAGGTTGGGGCGCGGGCGGAGCCGCACCACCACGTCGTCGCGCGTGTCGATCGAGATGTTGCACCCCTGCGAGCAGCCGGGGCACACGCTCGCGGCCTTGTCCAGATCCCAGGCCCGTGCCTTGTGCAGGAAATCCTTGGAGAGGAGCGACCCCACCGGACAGAGATCCACCACGTTGCCCGACCAAGGGTGGTCAAGCAGCTGGTCCTCGTCGATCCCGATGAAGGCGCGGTCGCCGCGCTCGGAGACGTTGAGCACCGGCGTCTGCGCGACGTCGTCCATGAACCGGACGCAGCGGGTGCAGAGGATGCACCGGTTGGCGACGTACAGAATGTCCGGACCGAAGTCCTCGACCGGGTTGTACCGCTTGGCGTCCTTCGAGTAGCGCGTGCCGGCGCGACCCTCCTGGAAGGTGTAGTCCTGCAGCTCGCACTCGCCGGCCTGGTCGCAGATCGGGCAGTCGAGCGGATGGTTGATCAGGAGGAACTCCAGCACCCCCTGCCGCGCCTTCCGCGCCCCGTCGCTGTTCACGTGCACCACCTGGCCCTCCGCCACGGTGGTCACGCACGCCGGCATCAGCTTCGGGGCCTTCTCGACCTCGACCAGGCACATGCGGCACACCGCGGGCGACGGCAGCGACGGGTGGTAGCAGTAGTGGGGAACGAGCACGCCGGCCTGCTTGGCCGCCTCGATGATCGTGGTGCCCTTGGGCACCGCGATCTGCGTCCCCTCGATGGTGACGGTGACCAGATCCTCAGCCATGCGCTCCTCTCAGACCCCGGCCAGGACCGGCGCACGCGCGCCGCTCAGGTAGGCCTCGAACTCGCCCCGGAACTTGCGGATACCGCTCACGATCGGCGTGGCGCACGAGTCGCTCAGCACGCAGATGGTGGTCCCCGTCATGTTGTGCGAGAGATCCAGGAGCAGGTCGAGGTCTTCCTGCGTTCCCTGCCCCTCGAGGATCCGGCCCAGGATGCGGGTCGTCCACGACGTGCCTTCCCGGCACTGCGTGCACTGGGCGCAGGACTCGTGGGCGTAGAACTTCGCGAGACGCCAGATCTGATAGACCATGTCGGTCGTGTCGTCCATCACGATCATGCCGCCCGAGCCGAGCATCGAGCCGGCCGCCACCACGCCCTCGTAGTCCGTCACGCACGACTCGGCTTCCTCCGCCGTCATGATGGGGACCGACGAGCCGCCGGGGATGACGGCCTTGAGCGTGCGCCCGGGCAGCATCCCGCCGCACATGTCGTAGATCAGCTCCTTCATCGGCGTGCCCATCGTGATCTCGTAGTTGCCCGGCCGCTGCACGTGACCGCAGACGGAGATCAGCTTGGTGCCGGTGCTCTTCGGATTCCCGAGGCAGAGCCCCTTGTACCACGCCGAGCCGCGCACCATGATCTGCGGCACGGCGGCCAGCGTCTCCACGTTGTTGATCGTGGTGGGCAGCGCGAACAGGCCGGCCACGGCCGGGAAGGGCGGCTTGATGCGGGGATTCCCGCGGCGGCCCTCGATCGAGTTCATCAGGGCCGTCTCCTCGCCGCAGATATACGCGCCGGCCCCGCGGTGCAGGATGACCTCGATCCGCTTGCCGCTCCCGAAGACGTTGGTGCCGAGGGCGCCGTTGGCGTACGCCTCCGCCACGGCCGCGGTCATGACGTTCCACGGCTCGGTGAACTCGCCGCGGATGTAGATGTAGCAGACCTCGGCCCCGATGGCGAAGGCGCCGATCGCGCATCCCTCGATGAGCGCGTGCGGCGTCCAGCGCATGATCTCGCGGTCCTTGAACGTGCCGGGCTCCGACTCGTCGGCGTTGCACACGAGGTAGTGCGGCTTGCCGTCGCCCTTCGGCATGAACGACCACTTGAGGCCGGTGGGGAAGCCGGCGCCGCCGCGGCCGCGGAGGCCCGACGCCTTCACCTCCTCGACGATCGCATCGGGCGCCATGCCCAGCGCCTTCCGGAGTCCCTCATAGCCGCCGCGCCGGGTCCAGCCCTCGTAGCTCCGCGCGCCGGCGTCGCCGAAGTACTGCGACAGGACGACCGTCTCCTTCGGATGACTCGGATGGGGATAGCCCATTATGGGTACCTCGCGAGGATCCCGGCCGCGTTCGCTGGCGTCACGCTCTCGATGAAGTCGGCGTCGTCCACCAGGATCGGCGTCGGGAACCCGCAGGCCCCGAGGCACTCCACCTCGACCACGGTGAACCGGCCGTCCGGGCTGGTGGTGCCGAGCTCGCCGCAGCCCGTCTCACGCAGAATCGCGCGCAGCGTGTCCTCGGCGCCGCACAAGCCGCAGGGCGAGGTGGTGCAGACCTGGATGAAGTGCCGGCCGACGGGGTGGGTGTGGTACATCGTGTAGAAGGTCACCACGCCCTTCACGTACGCCGGCGTCAGCTCGAGCACCTCGGCCACCTCGCCGATCGCCTGTTCGGGAATCCAGCCGCGCGCTTCCTGCACCATCCAGAGCGCCGGCAGGAGGCAGGCGCGCTTCGTGGGGTATTTTTCGAACAGTGCCTTGAGCCGCGCCAGGGTCTCGCCCTGGAAGACCGGCTCCCACGCCGCGGCGGGCTCGCGCGCCGTGCCCTGCTCCACCCGGTCCGTCATCGGTCCACCTCGCCCATGACGATGTCCACGCTCGCATTGATCGCGATCACGTCGGAAAGCAGCGCGCCTTCGCACATCTTCGGCAGACTCGAGAGGTTGATGAACGCCGGCGGACGGATGCGCCAGCGCACCGGCTTGGCGGTGCCGTCGGACACGAAATAGTAGCCGAGCTCGCCCTTGGGATTCTCGATCCCGAAATACGCCTCGCCCGCCGGCGGCTTGACGCCTTCCATCACCTGCTTGAAGTGATAGATCATCGCTTCCATGTCGCTCATCGCCCGGTGCTTGGGCGGCAGGATGACACGGGGATCATCGACGTTGATCGGGCCGGGGCGGAGCTTCGCCAGCGCCTGCTCCAGAATCCGGGTGGACTGCGTCATCTCCTCCAGCCGGATGCGGTAGCGGTCGTAGATGTCGCCGTGCTCGCCGACGGGTACGTCGAAGTCGTACTCGTCATATCCCAGGTAGGGGCGGTCCTTCCGGACGTCGTAATCCACGCCGCTCGCGCGCAGCATCGGGCCCGAGAGCGAGTAGTTGATCGCCTCCTCGCGCGTCAGCACGCCCACGCCCTGGGTGCGGCCGATCCAGATCGAGTTCCGGGTGAACATGGTGTCCACCTCGCGCAGCGTCTTCGGGAAGGTCTGGATGAACTCGCGGAGCCCCGCCTCCCAGCCTTCCGGAATGTCCGCCATCATTCCGCCCACGCGCGTGACGCTGGGCGTGAGGCGGGCGCCGGTCCAGGCCTCCTGCAGGTTGTACACCCGCTCCCGCTCCTGGAACGACCACAGGAACGGCGTGAAGGCGCCGAGGTCGATGCCGGTGGTGCCGAGCCAGACGAGGTGCGAGATGATCCGGCTCAGCTCGCAGGCGATGACGCGGAGCACCCGGCAGCGCTCCGTCACCTCGATGCCCATCAGCTTCTCGACGGCGAGCGCCAGGCCGACGTTGTTGGCCATCGGCGCCAGGTAGTCGGTGCGGTCGGTGAGCGGGATGATCTGATTGTAGAAGCGGTATTCGCCCAGCTTCTCGAAACCGGTGTGCAGGTACCCCACGTGAGGGATGACCCGCTTCACCGTCTCGCCCTCGAGCTCGACCACGAGCCGAAGCACGCCGTGGGTCGCGGGGTGCTGCGGCCCGATGTTGACCAGCATGTGCTCCGCGCCGAAGTCCTCGTCGTAGTGCCCTCCCGCCGGCTCGGCGACGCCGAGCGGGACGCGGATGGGCCGGCCCTCGCGGTCGGCGCCCGGCGTGGCGAGCGCCATCTCGACGGTGCGGAGGCTCATCGCAGGAATCCTCTCTCGCCGCGCGCCAGGCGCTCCTGCATGTCCTTCGGCAGCTCGGCAAAGGCGTCGGCGATGGACAGCTCCTCGAGGGAGTAGTGCGCCTCCGGATTGGCCGCGAGCGCCTGTCGGGTCTGCTCCGCGCGGCTGAAATGTCCCCGCAGCGGGAAGTCCTTCCGGAGGGGAAAGCCTTCGGCGTAGGTGTCCCACATGAGGATGCGGCGAAGATCGGGATGGCCGGCAAAGGTCACGCCGAACATGTCATAGACCTCCCGCTCCAGCCAGTCGGCGCCCTTCCAGAGATCCCAGACGGAGCGCACCTCGAGCGGCCGGCGCTTGTCGAGCGCCACCTTCACGCGGAGATCGGCCCGCCGGGCCAGCGACCGGAGCTGGTACACCACCTCCAGGGGACGCTCCGGATCACGATAGTCGACCGCGGTGACGTCGGTGAGGTAGTCGAACTCCTGGCCCGGCGTGTCCTTGAGCCAGGCCAGCGCGTCATGCGAGCGCTCCCGGCTCACGTAGATGATCGTGTCGCCGCAGGAGATGAGGTGCCGCTCGACCGCCGCCCCGAACTCCGCGCGGAGCGGCGCCACCGACGGCGAGACCGGCGCCGTCACGAGGAGGACCGCGTCTGGTGGACCGAGTTGCCGAACGGCTCGGACAGCTCGTCCACGCGCTCGGGCGGCAGAAAGAGCCCGCTCGGACCGACGAGCTGCTCCTGCCGGAGCTGCTCGTCCACGATGCTCTCGCCGCGGATCTTCTTCTGGAGCAGGGTGATCCCGTAGATGAGCCCTTCCGGCCGGGGCGGGCAGCCGGGGACATAGACGTCCACCGGCATCAGCGTGTCGATCCCCTGCACGATCGTGTAGTTGTCGAACACGTTGCCGGTGGAGGCGCAGGCGCCCATCGAGATGCACCACTTGGGCTGCGGCATCTGGTCCCAGATGCGGCGCAGCACCGGCGCGAGCTTGAACGGCACCCGGCCGGCGCAGATGAAGACGTCGGCCTGGCGCGGCGAAAAGCTCTGCCGCTCCATCCCGAACCGGGCGATGTCGAAGCGGCTGGCCGCCGTGGCCATGTACTCGATGGCGCAGCACGCCGTGCCGAACGGCATCGGCCAGAGCGAATTCGACCGCGCCCAGTTGGTGAGGAAGTCGAGCGTCGTCGTGACGAAGTTGGGCGACGCCTCCGAGACGACGGTGCGCTCCCCCGCCTCGCTCGCCGCGGCGGGATTGATCAGTCCCATTCGAAGGCTCCCCGCTTCCAGACGTAGATGTATCCCACCGCCAGAATCACCACGAACACCAGCATCTCGATCAGCAGGAGGCCCGAGATGTCCGTGAGCTGGCGGAAGGCCACCGCCCACGGGATCATGAAGACCGCCTCGATGTCGAAGATGATGAACAGAAGGGCGACGAGATAGAATTTGACCGAGAACCGCTCCCGCGCATCCCCGAGCACAGGCATTCCCGACTCGTACGGTGCCGTCTTGACGGCCGTCCGCTCTCCGTACGACAGCACCTGCGAGAGGCCGAGCATGAGGATCGCGTTCGCGATGACGAAGGCGATGAGCAGGAGGATGGGGATGTACGGCTGGGTCATGCGGCGTTCCCACTCGTGAGAATATTCACAAGGAACGCGGGGAAGCTAAACCCCTCCCGGAATCGTTTCAACCCGCAGTCCCCACAGCACATATCCGCTCCGGGCGACTATATTCTGCGCGCTCCCGACTGCATCTCACCCCGACGCCGAGGACCTTCCGAGCGCATGTCCATCAAATCCGACCGCTGGATCCGGCGCATGGCCACCGAACACCGGATGATCGAGCCGTTCACCGACGGCCAGGTCCGGAAGGGGGCCATCTCCTACGGCGTGTCCTCGTACGGCTACGACATGCGGGTCGCCCCCGAGTTCCGGATCTTCACCAACGTGCTCTCGGCGGTGGTCGACCCCAAGGCGTTCGACGACCGGAGCTTCGTGGAATTCGCCGGCGACGTCTGCATCGTGCCGCCCAACAGCTTCGCGCTGGCGCGCTCCGTGGAATATTTCCGGATCCCGCGCAACGTCCTGACCATCTGCGTGGGCAAGTCCACCTACGCCCGCTGCGGGATCATCACCAACGTCACGCCCTTCGAGCCCGAGTGGGAAGGCTACGTGACGCTCGAGATCTCCAATACCACGCCGCTCCCCGCCAGGATCTACGCCAACGAGGGAATCTGTCAGGTCCTCTTCTTCGAGGCCGACGACGACGACGTGTGCGAGACCAGCTACGCCGACAAGAAGGGCAAGTACCAGGGTCAGGTCGGCGTGACCCTGCCCCGGCTCTGATGCCGCTCTCTCCACCCCCAAGAGGCCCGATGCTCCGCCTGATGCTGCCGCTCCTGCTCGCCGTTCCCCTCGCCGCCCAGCAGCCCGCGACGCCGCCGACGCCCGGCGTACCGGCGCGGCGAACGCTCGCGGCGCCGCAGTTTCGCGCCCCCGTGGCCGACACGGGGATCTTCAGCCCGCTGCCGCTGCCGGCGCCCGGGCTCACCCGGAGCGCCGACGGCTCGCCCGGGCCGCGGTACTGGCAGCAGCGCGTGAGCTACCGCATCAAGGCGACCCTCGATACCGCGGCACGAACGCTGCGCGGCACCGAGTCGATCCGCTACACCAACAACTCGCCCGACACGCTCCGGTTCGTCTGGATGCAGATGGACCAGAACCTCTTCCGTCCGGGCTCGACCGGCTCGCTCCTCTTCCCGTCCGGCAGTCGCTTCGGCGGTGCGGGATTCAACGGCGGCTTCGAGATCGAGAGCATCAGCCAGGCGGCGGATGCCACCGCGAAGCGGGGACGCGCCGTACCGGCGGCGGGCGGGCGGAAGCTCAGCACCCGCGTCGACGACACGATGATGTACGTCGCGCTCGCGGCGCCGCTCGCGCCGGGTCAGACCACCGTCATCGACATCCGCT
>JAICUF010000024.1 GCA_025935995.1 Gemmatimonadales bacterium | reverse complement strand
TTCGGCGGTGAAGATGTCCTTGAGCGCGGTCTTGGTCGGCGCCGGGTGGATGACGTTGAAGATCTCCTCGATCGCCTTGGCCGCCGTCCGGGTCCCGATGATGTCCTGCGCGCTCTTGACCATCACGTTGTCAGCGCTCACGACTCGCCTCCCGCGATCCGCTTGAGCTGGGTCTGCAGGTCGCCCAGGGCCCCGATGATCTCCTTGCGCTGGGCGTCGTTCTCCCACGCCTTCTTGACGGCGAGGAGGGTGAAGCGCTCGCGCATCCGGTGCAGGAGGTCGATCTGGCTCTGCAGGTCGGCGATGTCGTTCCGCTTGCCCGGCTCGCGGGAGCGGATCTGCTTGGGATCGAAGTCCTTGAGGCTCCGGAAGTCGAGCTCGGCGACGAACTCCGTGCCCTCCTCCCCGACGTTGGTCTTGAAGTCCACCTTCGGCTGGAACTTCTCGAAGGCCTCGGCAAGACTCGAGACCTTGGTCGGGCCCTCGTCCTCGGGGCATTCCTCGCCGACCCGGTCGAGCGTCATCGGCATGACGGTGGCCGTGGTCTCGGTGGGGACTTCGCGCGGCGCGGAGCGAACTCCGGCGCGGGTGACCTTTACGACTGGCATCTCGGAATCTCCTCGTGGGTCGGGCGGAAGCGTTCCGGTCCTCGCGGACCGCGCCCAGGCGTGCGGGGGGCGGGCGGCCGGCCGGCGATGCTGTGTCGGAACGGTATCAGCATACGCCCGAACTCGGGGGCGGTCAACGGGTTGGGGGGGCGCCGTTGACCGGCAACCTGCCCGGAGTAGCTTGGAGGAGCCAGCCCTCCTGGCCGTTCCTGCATCCCGTATCGT
Organism: Gemmatimonadales bacterium; assembly: GCA_025935995.1. Taxonomy (GTDB): domain Bacteria; phylum Gemmatimonadota; class Gemmatimonadetes; order Gemmatimonadales; family GWC2-71-9; genus JAICUF01. Next base: position 28,115 of record JAICUF010000024.1, on the reverse strand, counting down.
CCACCGCGGGACCGAGGCAATCGCCGCATGGCCATTACGCACGTCGTCGCGCAGGGCGAGTACCTGCCGCTGATCGCCCTGCATTACGGATTCCACGACTACCGGGTCATCTGGGAGCACCCCTCGAACGCAGCCCTCCGTGCCTCGCGGCGGAACCCGAACGTCCTGCTCCCCGGCGACCAGATCGTCATTCCCGATCGTACGCCCGGCACTGCCGGTGCGGCCACCGGTCGCGTGAATGCGTTCGTCGCCGGCGAGGATGCGCTCGCGCTCAACGTGGACTTCGAAGACGCGAGCCGGAAGCCCCTGGCCAGTCGCGACGGCGTCCTCTCTCTCGGAGGCCGGGACGCCACCGGCAGCTTTGTCCGGGCCAAGCCGATCAGCACCACGACCGACGGCGACGGCCGGCTGCACCAGCCCTTCTCCGGATCCTTCGTGGACCGGGCGGCGCCGACCGAGGGTGCCTTCGAGATGCCGGCCCAGCCGACCTCCCCGCCGGCGGCGTTCCGGCTCCTGATCGGGAACCTGGACCCCGTCGATGCGCCGAGCGGCCAGCAGGCGCGGCTCAACAACCTCGGCTACTTCGCCGGCTATGCGGAGTCGGACGTGGATCAGCTCGAGTGGGCGACGGAAGAATTCCAGTGCGACGAAAAGCTGAAGGACCGCGGCCTCTTCGAGGACCGGCGGAAGAACCTCCCGACGTGGAACCACCTCGGCAGGCGGCATGGGGACCTGCTGCCCGGCGAAGAGGCGAGCTGAGGTGGCCGACATCTTCATCCCTGACCTGGTGGAGGAAACCGCCGTCGGGGTCTTCGCGCGGCATCCGCAGCGCTTCGAGCTGCCCGTGCTGGTCGCCCCGACGACGGCAGACCGGGCGGCGGCCTCCAACCGCGTGCGGCAGGGGCTCGTCACCGTCGCCTGCGCCAACCTCAAGGACTTCGCCTTTGCGTTCGACTCGTCCGTCCTCGCGCCCGGCAGCGCCGCGGGCTTCGAGAGCCTCGCCAAGCTGCTGACGATGTATCCCGGCTGTCCCATCTCGCTGTTCGGTCACGCCGATCCGGTGGGCAATCCGACCTACAACAAGTTCCTGAGCGAACGGCGCGCCCGGTCGGTGTTCGGGTTGCTGCTCCGCCGCACGGCGGTCTGGGAGCACCTCTACTCGAGTCAGGACGGCGCGGCCGGCGATGTGTGGGGCGTCCGGGCCATCCAGACCATGCTCGGCGCGCTCGACTTCCCGCCCGGTGAGGAGGGCAAGTTCGATCAGACGACGCGGGACGCCTTCAGCGCCTGCCTGATCAAGTTCGGCGGCGCCGTGCCCGGTCATGCGGCGCAGAATACGCCGGCGACGCGCAAGGTGCTTTTTGCGGCCTACATGGATTTCCTCACGCCGGTGGATCCCCGGGACGACTCGCGGCGGTGGCAGCTCGCGCCGGCGGATTTTCTGGACGGAGCCCGGACGCCGCTGGGCGCGCCCGGCGACCTGCAGGGCTGCAGCGAGTTCAATCCCCAGCTGATCTTCGCCCGCGACGAGCGCCTCGATTTCGAGGGGCGAGGCAAGGAGGGCGAAGCGGACCGGAACGCCGCCAACGAGCCCAATCGGCGGGTCGTGATCTACGTCTTCGACAAGGGTACGAGCAGGCCCGCCACCTGGCCCTGCCCCGCGGCCAGCGCCGGCGTCAAGGGGTGCAAGGACCGGTTCTGGTCCGACGGCGAGCGGCGGGTCTCGGTGGAGTTCGTCGCCCACCGCCGGCGCTACGGAAAGCCGGTACCGGAATCATTCCGCGAGCTGGACCCGCGCGATCCTGCGAAGGAAGCGCGGTTCGGGCGCGCGGAAACGACGTTCGGATGCCGGTTCTACCACGGCTTTGCCTTGCACTCGCCGTGCGAGCGCGACCTCAAGATGTGGGTGCTCCGCCTCTGGGCGGGCGGGCCGGAGGCGCCGGTGGCGAACGCGAGATATGCCGCGACGATCGGCAACGAGCCGAATGCGCCCGTCGTCCGCGGCGTGACCACCGAGGCCGGTACGCTGGGCATTCCGCTCTTCGACGAGAACGTGGCGATTACGCTGAAGGTGGATGTGGGCCCGGCACTCTTCGCGACCCTCCAGCCACCGGCTCCGCTCATCATCGCGGACCCGAATTCCACGCGCGTGGCGGACGCGGTGACGGAACCGCCTCCCCGCCCGGCGACGACCGACCCCCTGGCGTGGCCGGGAGAGGAGCACTTCCTCACGATCAGGCTCGACGCCGGGTCGCTGGCGCGGGTCGGTCCGCCCCCGGCGCCTGCCGAGCGTCCCGACGAGCCCCCACCGCCGCCGCCAAATCCATTCGACGCGGAGGACGACCCGCCCATCACCGATGAGGAGCGCCATCGCGGCATTGCGCAGCGGCTGAGAAACCTGGCGTTCGGCGATGCGACGATGCTGACTGATCAGGCGGCGTTCACACGCGGGGTGCGGGAGTTCCAGCTCTCGTTTCGGGCGGCCGAGGAAGCCGACGGGCGGCCGGACGTCGAAACGGTGGAGGCGCTGGTGCGCCGCTACGGGGAGCCCCGGCTCACGGAGTCCCCGCCCCGATGAGTGACCCTGTCGCCGCGACGCCCCCGCCCGTCCGGATCCCGGAGCCCACCACGCGTGAGCGTCCGTTCCGGCGGATCAACATCCCTGCCGCACACCTCGTCAAGCTCCCGGCCAATCAACCGTTCGCAGCCACGCCGATCAGTGGCCGCGGCTACGACTGCGGCTGCCGCTCGTCCCAGGACTACGACGGGAAGATCGGCCAGGACCTCGGGGACAAGGCGGCGAAGGTCCTCGAGAAGGTGGTCCCGCTCTTCGCGGCGGCCAAGGCCGCCAAGGATGGGTTGTCGGCGCTGGTCAAGAACATCCCGCTCATCGGACAGACGCTGTCGGGCATGATCGACGGGTTCGATCCGCTGCGATCGCTGCTCAAGTTCATCGGCAAGAAGGTGGATGCGCTGTTCGTGGACAGCCTGGTGCGAAGCATCCCGGCCTGGGTGCACGTGTTCCGAAATTCCAGGGTTGCCGCCCAGTTGCTCGAGCAGGAGGTCGAAGGGTTTCTCGTGCGGAGCCACCAGCGGCACGACGGCGTCCCCTACAGCCAGTGGCACCTCTGGTATGACTGGTCGTTCCTGGTCTCGCCGGTGGGAGATACCGCCGGCATCGTCGGTCAGGGAAACCTCCAGCGCACCTCGGCCGACGACGACCTGAAGGACGACCGGGAAGAAAGCGCGAAGCTCGACGCGCGACGCTATGAGCGCGGCTGGCTGCCGATCAGCGCGACCGCCAACATGACGATTCAGTGCGAATGGGATCTGGGCGCGCTCGGCCCGCAGCCGGGGCCCTTCCTCAACGAGCGCGGCCCCGCCGTCGACTGGGGCTGGCCGATGGCCGGACAGTTCTTCTGGGCGGCGGGCCGCTCGGCCTATGACTGCACCCACTCAACGAGCAACGAAAAGACCGGTGACGGCGCCGGCCTGCACCTCAATCAGCTGCACCCCCTGAAGGCGATCGCCACGCAGCGATTCGAGGGCTTCCTGTTCAGGGAGAACCGGCAGGCGGTGCCGGCGACGCAATTCATCTTCTACGCCAGTAACGCCAAGCCCTCGGCTGGAGACTTCAGGTTCGGCGCCATCAACGACACCGACTACGACTTCGTCGTGCAGCTGCCGTCGGGCGGCGCGGGTGTCGCCAGCGACGACCCGTTCAGCATCGGGGCCACGGAGCGCTTTCTCCTCAACCCGGTCGACGTCGGCCGCCGCCTGCTGGTCGATCTCAACACCCGGCCCTTCGGCGAAGGCGTGCATCACCCGACGGGGCCGATCGATTTCAGGCCAGAAATTACCCCGCTCGTTCCGGCTGGGCGGAACGGTCCGCCGACGCACGTCCGCATCCACTTGCCGCTCGGGAAGCAGCTCTCCGCCGGCATCGACAACTTCGGCATCATGATATCGCTGGGCTGGCACGACCCGGGTGGGACGCTGAGCCGGAGGGTCTTCCGGATCACGGTCACCTTCAAGAGCGTGCAGGTTCTCGACGCGAAGGACAACAGCGGCGCGCGCTGGCATCTCAACTTCGGAGCCAACGGCCGGTGGTTCCAGCGGGTATTCACCGTGGCCGGCAAGGCCGGCATCGAGAACTTCGCCGATGCGACGGTCAGCTTTCTTCTGTCCGACGAGGACACAGTCACGGTCGCGGCGCACGGGTTCGAGCAGGATGGCCAGGGTAACGAGTACGACCTCGAGGACCTCGACGACGACCCCGAGAAGCCGCCCAAGGAAGCGCCCGCGTCGCTGTGGGATGCGTGGATGAAGACGTTCCTCAATTCGCGGAAGCTGCGGCTCAGCACCACCGTCGCCGTGCCAACGGGCGTCGAGAATGGGCAGGTCCAGACCGAGAACGTCGACCTGCCGTTCGTCGGGCCGGTGGTCGACTGGAATGCGGACATGGATCAGCCGCTCGACCAGCGAGCCAATCAGACGGTGATCGCACGGGCCTCGGAGGTTGCCCGGGCGCTGTTCCTCCGCAATGCCCGAATCGCATTCGACGCCAACGATATCGTCGGCCTCGTCGATCCCAACATCTTCGATCCGACGAAGAAGGAGCTGGGCCGCAGCAACGACCGGACCGACGCACCCAACCCGCTGTCGGTGGCGGACCTGCTCAAGGAGGTGGGGCTCGGCGGCACCAAGCAGTGCCAGCAGACGGCGTATGCCATGACGCCGCTCGGCCGGATGGGGATGCTGGGCTACGACGAAAAGCCCAACGACGCACCGGAGGGATCGCCGGTGTTTCACTCGGCCAGAGTGGACTATCTGCTCAATTACGAGATCCGGATCGAGGCGCAGGCGCCGCCGAAGGACGAGTAGCCGAAGGGCTGCGCCGCGGCCTACGGGTGCAGGGACTTCTGCAGCTGGACGCGCACGCGGGACAGGTACGGCATGTGCGTGTGGCCCATCACGTACACTCCGAAGTCGGGGCGCTGCGCATAGGCCAGCGCCGCACCCGACGTGAAGTAGCCCCGCCTCGTGGGGTCGAACGCCCGCAGGCTCGGATGCACGAACACGCCATTGGTCTTGCTGTGGCCTGAGATGTTGCCGTCCCGGTTGTCGGGATCCGGCCGCTGGCCGTGCTCGATATATACGCCGCCCTTCCGAATTTCCCGGATGCGCTGCGGGATGCCGGCCGGCGTATGCGCTGCAAGATAGTTGTCGTGATTCCCCCACAGGAAGCTTTTCTCGCGGACTGCCAGCCCCGTCATCGCCGAGATCATACCAAGCGGCCGGGTGCCGCCGGGAGCGGTGGGATCGGCGACCGGCGTCGCATCAAAGATCTGGTTCGTCCGGTCGCACCAAAAGTCGATGAAGTCCCCCGCCCGAACGCCATCGCGGTCGCCGAGAACGATGCGATCCGTTTTCAGGTCGTCGAAGAACGCGATGAGGCCGATCCACAGGTCGTACATGTCGCCAACCTGCACGAAGTGGACGCGGCTGCGGTGCGGGGCGCCGCTCAGGCGCCGGCAGAAGTCGACCAGATCCCGACAGGCGGTGCTGTCGGGCAGGCCGAAGATGTCGCCGTCGCGGTACCGCTTGAACCACGTTTGCCCCGACTCGCCCAGCTCGACACTCCCGGTCAGCGGGTTTGTCACCATCCCATCCGCCCCGGGCGTCACCTGCGTCAGCGGAATCTTGGCTTTCGGGTTGAACACCGTATACGCGTCACAGTACCCGAATCGTCCCATCCGGGCACCATCCACGCCCGGGCCCGGTGGGCGAACCGACACGGGCAGATGCAAGTCCGGCAACACTACATAGATCGTACTCCAGTCGGTTTTCCAGTTCGTGTCGTTCGTGTTCGGCGCCGGCGACCATTCCGCCTTGACGAGCCGGATGGACGCGCCGCCGCCGGCCCGAAGCTGGAGCAGCAGCTCGTTGATCGGGTGGTTGGGCACCGGCTTCCCGGTGCCAGGATCAGCGATCAGATTCTGATCGTTGGCATAGCTCGAATCGGGGCAGTACTCACAGAGCGCCGCCCAGGGCCCCCATACCACGCCGAAATAGCGCTGCGAGGGACCACCGACCGTCATCCGGCCCCCCCACCGCCCACAGTCCATCAAGACGAATACCGGATCACGAGCCCGAACGGTCACCCACTGCGCGCCTTCCACTTTGTTCGCCGGATCGATGCGCACTGCATATGGAAAGGCAAGCGCCGTAAAGGCTGTGGCCGCAATGGCTCCCTGGTCATGGGGCCAGCCGGTAAACGGACCACCCGCCATCTGAGGCGTTTCCACGCTGGTGATCTGGCCACGAAGACCTACGAAGATCCTGACAACCGTCTCGTCCGGAACCTCCTCGCCCACGACGCTCTTGGCCACGGCGCCTCCTCAGCTCCCGTGATACCGAACGAGCTCGGCCGTGGTTCGCTCATCGGCCTCGCCAGTGACCGGCACGGACGCGCCATCCTCCTGCCGGTCCCGCTGAAATCGGAGAATGGCATCCCGTACGCCGGGCCCGGCCTGCCCGTCCACCGCCCCCTCGTAGTAGCCGAGGTTCCGCAGGCGATACTGCACGCCAAGCGTCGTGGTCGCCGGCGGGAGCACCGCAATCTCCACCGGTATCTCCTGCCCCCGGATCACCAGCACCGCCGCCGTCGCCGACGACGGCACCCGCACGCGGATGACGCCGTCGTCTCCCGTGGTGCCGGTGAGCTCCGTCCCGCTCACGCGGAAGGTCCACGCTTCCTGCTTCATGGGCTCGCCGGCGTCATCGAGCATGCGAAGCTCCTGCCGCACCAGCCGCGCGCGGTTTGCGCTCACGATCGCCGGTGCCTGGCGGTCGTAGAAGCGGCAGGCGAAGGTGTCCTGCGTGTCGGCCTGCGTGCGGCGCGCTGGGCCCGGCTGCCGCCGCGCGGCCGCGTCCGACCACAGCCGCTTCCGGCACGCCGCCGTGCCGTCCAGCGCCCTGGGACAGGGCCACGCCTTCGGATCCGCGACAGCGCCCGGCGCATAGATGAGCGCGACGACGCGCCGGTCGGGCGCATATGCCTCGTCGAGGCCCACCCGGCGGCCCTCCGCGTCGGGGACCTCGTGCTGAAAGGCGGCGAGCTCGCCCTGGGACAGAAGCATTTCCGGGTTGAACTCGCCGCAGCCCTGATAGTCGCCCTTCCCCTCCCGGTCGGCGCCCTGCGCGAGAAAGTCCCGCGCGGCATCGAGCTGGTACGACTTGCCCCCGAGATCCCGGCACAGCGCATCCATGTAGGCGCCGAAGAGCGATGCACGCTCGCCGGCGGAGCGCGGCACGGTGCCGTCATCCGGCTGGCCCAGCTGACTCCGCATGCTGCCGACGATGGCGGCGCCCCATTTGTCCCGCCCATGGGGCTTTGAATACAGGCGCTCCCAGAGATCCGTTCGACGCGTGAGCACCGCATAGATGGCGAGGGCGCGCCGCCCGCTCAACACCTTGTTGTATTCGTCGTTGCCGACCGGATCGGCATGGCCGAAGAGCGCGAGGGGCGAGCGGGGATGATCGTGCCGCACCGCGGCCAGGAGGGCGAACGCCTCCGTCGCTTCGGGAAGGACGAACGACGAGTCGAACTCGAAGTGGACGTCCTCCACCTGCCAGGCGGTGACCGGCACGAGCCGCTCGCGCAGCGTCGCCCGCTCCTTCCCGACGGCCGGCGGAATCATCACCGGCGCGTCGAACGGCGCCTCAGCTGCCATGCACGCTCACGAGCTTCGCCTGGGTGGCCGGACCGCACTTGCCGTCCACCGCGAGGCCCTCGTCGCACTGGAATTCCTCGACGGCCGAGCGAAATGCCGGAGCGGCGGAATCGGCCGAGGTCCCGGCGCGATAGCCGAGATTGTTGAGGCGCGCCTCCTGGCCGAGGATGGTGCTCACGGGCGGGAGGCCGGAGACCGTGAACGGAATCGTGACGCCATCGAGTGTGGTGCCGGAACCCCGAACCTCGATTTCCCCACGCGTCACGCCCGGCGGGAGAGTGACCTCCATCCTGCCCGATCCGTCCGTCGACACCTGAAGCGCCGACTGGCCCAGGTGGACGATGCACGGCGCGCTGGCCACGGGCTTGGCCCGGAGGGTCTGCAGCACGAGGCGGAGCTTCGCTTCGGTCGGCTGGTCCGGGCCCGGCGGGCCCGGCGCGGGCGGTGGCAGCGGCCCCGGCCGGACCGAGCCTCCGCCGCCGCCGTCCGTCACCGGAATCCACGAAGAATCGTCCAGATCGGGCGCCGAGATCGTGCAGGCGCCCGGCGCCATCCCGGCCACGCGCACCAGGCCCTCGGCGTCGCTGAAGCCGATGCGCTGCGTTCCCCTGGCGTCGGTGACGAGGACCCGCTGCCACGGAACCGGCCGACCACGGGGATCGGTGAACTGGACCTCGACCCACGCCGTCTCGACCGCAGCCGCCGCAGCGGCGGTGGCGGCTGCGGACTGGCTCGCCGGCGCATTGCACTCGGCACGGGTGAACGCGGAGCCGCCTGCCTTGGCGGCGCTCATCGTAGCCGCCTGCGAGCTGCCTGCACCGCCCGAGTCGCCCACCATCACCGACGGCAGGCCGACGATCACCGATCCGAAATGCGCTGTAGGATCGCCGACCCGGACGACGGGCCGCCCCATCGCCATGACCGTGGGCGACCCGGTGCTGCAGACGTCCGGTGGCCCGACGCAGATCGCGATGTCGCCCGCCACGGACACCGGCATTCCTCCCGCCATGACCGTGAGGGCACCCGGACCGACCACCGGGCCGCCCACGTGCGGAATCGGCACGACGGCCGGCGTGGCCATCGGGCAGAGGTGCATGTCGGTGATGCGCCCGATCGGAGCGAACACGAGTCCTCGAGGTTGGCATTACGATGGACCGCAACCGGAATGTGGAACGCGCCGGGCGGCGCGTCCAGAGTCGCCCTTGCCCGATGCCCAGTCTGCCGGAAGATTGGGGCATGGCCGAGCTCGTCACGATGACCACTGGCAGCGTGCTGGACCTGCGCCGCGAATCCGCGGCCGGCCGCCTCTACGCCGTGCTCGACGGTTGCGACGAGCCCCGGGTCCGGGCCAAGGCGGCCGAGCTCGGCGCCGACCGCGGCGCCTCGCTCTACCGAGGTGCCGCCGAAGCGGACCTCGCGGCCATCGCCCCCTATCTGGTCGTGGCCCTGCCGGGCATCGTCGACTGGCTCACCGCCACGCTCTGGTCGGCGCCGTGGGGCATCTTTGCCGTCGCCGACGCCGATTTCGACACGATGCGCACCCACTTCCGCCGTTTTCTGCTGATCGACGCGCCCGACGGCGGGAAGTGGTACTTCCGATTCTACGACCCGCGGGTGCTCGCCAGGTTCCTGCCCACCTGCGATGCGGCGCAGCTGACCGAGTTCTTCGGCCCGGCGGCGAGCTTCGCGTGGACCGACCCGGAGACGTACGGCATCACGCTGGCGCGGCAGGCATGGTTCGATGCGGCCCCTGCCCGCCCCCGGGTGACGCTGAGACGCGCGTGAAGATCGGCGACAGCCAGGCCGAGACCCTCGGCGGGTGTCAGGAGTGCCAGCCGGCGGCAGGAGCGCCGGTCAAGGGCGCACCCGCGTCGGCCGCGTCCGTGGTGACGGCAGATCCGTCGCGGCCCGACTGGATCGCGATTGCGCTGGTGACGCCGGAAGGCGCGCCCGTCCCGGACGAAGCGTACGTCATCACGCTGGCCGACGGGAAGGAAATCCACGGGAAGCTCGACAACCTGGGCAAGGTCCGGATCGAGGGCGTTGATCCCGGCAGCTGCAAGGTCACCTTCCCCGAGCGCGACGCGAAGGAGTGGCGGCCCCGCTGACGGCCGGCAGCTCCTGCGTGACGTCTGTCGGCTTTCGGGGCGGGGCCTCGCTGATTCCCCCATGCAGGTCGGTCGCCTGGCTCGCCGCGGGCGCGGCTTCCGCCCGGCGCGCGGGTGCAGGCGCCACCGGCGCCGGCATTGCGTCCCCCGCCCACGCGTAGCGCGGCACGACCACCCAGAGCACGAGGCCGAGCACCCCGAAGCACAGCGCCATCAGCCAGCGCAGGCCGCCGGCCGACGCGCCCGCGCTCGCCGCGTCACGCAGCTCAGGCGGCAGCGAGGCCGGATCGGCGACTCCCTCGTACGCCGGCAGCGCGTAGAGCGGGGGGCGCCAGACGAGCGTCTGCGTCACCACCGGCGTCCCATCCTTCCAGGCCGCAGCCGTGCCGAACCACGGCGCGCGGGCGAGCGCCGCCGCCGCCCCGCCACCGACGCCGAAGGTGAGCTCGCGAACGCCGCGCAGCTCGCGGCTGATCGATGCGAGCCGCGCCGCCATCGCGTTGGGATCGAGGCTGACCGTAGCCGCGCTGCCGCGCTCGCCCGCGAGCGTGCCGATCTCGGCGGCGGACAGGTTGTCACCTACTCCCATGATCCAGATGCGGTCGCCGCTGCGCGCGGCGGCGTCCGCCGCCTGGCGAAGCCCGTCGGCGCCGCTGAGCAGGCCCGCGTCGTCGCCCGGGTGGTCGACGTCGTTCCGGCCATCGGTGACGAGGAGAATGCCGCCGCGCGACCCGGGCGTCGTCGCCTCGGCCCCCGCGAGGTGGCGGAGGCCCTCGACCAGGGCGGAGTAGAGCGCGGTGTTCGCGCGGGGATCGGGCGAGGGAAGCCGATCGAGCTCGCGCGCGGCGTCCGCCGGTGCAGTGAACACCGACGCCGTGATCCCGCGGGCGACGTTCCGGCTCTCGAAGCCCGCGACTGCCACGCGGGTCGTCGCGCTGTCGAGGCCGTCGATGAAGCTCCGGAGGGTCAGTCGCGTGAACGCGATCCCTTCGCCGATCATGCTGCCGCTGCGGTCGAGCAGGACCAGCAGCCGGACGGGGGGATCGACCCGCGAGGGCGACACCACCCCCGGCCCGATCAGCCGCGCGCCACCGAGCACTCCGGTCCAGGCGCCGCGCTCGCTGGCGGAATCGAGCGCCGCCAGTGCTCGGAGGCCCGGCCCGCCGAGGCGGAAGCGGGTGGAGAGGCACGGGAGGTCTCGTCCAGGAACGCACCGCACCAGGCGCAGCGGCGCGGTCTCCTGCCCGGCAAGCGCGCCGCCGAGGGCGATCGACGCGGCCAGCGCTGCAGTCAGGGCGGCGCGCCGGCGGCCGGTCAGCGGTCCCCCTGCACGCGGATGCGGTAGGTCTCGCCATCGAGCGCGAGCGGTCCGGCCGGCAGATAGATCGCCTGCGCCACCTGCTGTCCGTTCATGCTCGCGCCGGAGGGACCGGGATGGAGCGCCAGCCGCCCGTCCTGCCAGGCAAGCCGGCTCGTGCCCAGTCCGACGGCACCCGTTCGCGGGACCGGCCACTCGCGAAGCGCAAGGATTCTCCCCACCCGGGGCCGGCCGGACGCCTCCACGATCGCCGCCGCATGCCAGAGCTCGGGACCGGCGGACGCCACGCCGACACCGGATCCATACACGAGAAACGCGAGCGCCTGCCAGAGCTCGGATGGGCCTGGCAGGGCGAAGACGATCCCGGCGACGGCACCCGCCAGGAGGCCGAGGACCAGGCTCTCCGAGCTGCGGCGGGCATCGGGAATCCCGGCGTAGACAGACAGGAGCACGGCGCTGACTCCTCCCGCCAGGGCCCATCCAAGCTCGCGGGCAACCACGAAGCCGCGGAGCGAGACCATCCCGGGCAGCAGCGCGGCGCCCGCAGCAACCAGGGCAGCGCCCCCGCCCGACAGCAGGAACCCCGCGAGGGCGGCGACGGCGACCGATCCGCGGCGGCGGAGCGCGCCGCCCACGAGCACCGCGGTGCCCACGAGCCCCCCGAGCAGGAGCATGGTCATCACGTCCAGTCGCGCGTAGCTCGATACGATGCCGCCGATGTCGGCACGGAGTCCGGTCAGGAGCCAGGCGAGGAACGCGCCGGCATAGCCCCAGACGAGCGAGGCGAAGACGCCGCGCGGCACGCGCCGGTCCGCGACCACGGCCTGCGACACGACGCGCTCCCGCATCCGGAGCTCCACTGGCGCAGCCGGTGCCATGCCCTGATCGGCGGGGCGCAGCGCGAGGTCGAGCTCGCGGCCACCCCACCGGACGGCCAGCTCGTCGTCGCGGCCGCCGCGGAGCACCACTCCACGCTGGCGCAGCTCCTCGAGGACCTGGGTGACCTGCGGACCCAGGGCTCGGTCATCGTCGAGGGTGAAGGGATACCGCTCGGTCCCCTTCTCCGTCGCCAGTTCGAAGAGGTAGGAAGGCATCGCTCAGCTCTGAAGATCGTCGAGCAGTCGGGTGAAGGCACCGCCGCCCTGGACCCGGGCGATCTCCGCGTCGCGGTCAGACTCCGGCAGCCGCTCGAAGGCCCAGCGGTCCATCACCAGCGCAGCTCGTCCCTCGCCGACGTTCATCAGCTCGCGCAGCATCGCGTAGGCCTCGTCGCAGACCCGCCGGGGGCGGACGGGCTCCTCCACGCGGGGGTCAGGCGGCGGACTCGAGAGGACCCGGCGATCGGCCAGCAGGCGACGGAGTCGTTCGGCGATGCGGCCGCGCAGGTGCACGGCCGCCGCGGTGGCCGTTCCGACCATCCAGACCTCGGTTGCCGGGTCGGGGGCGGCAGGCGCATCGAGCAGCGCGCCGGCCGCGAGTTCCTCCAGGCGGCTCGCGAGCACGCGAGCCCGCGGCGCGGTGGCGGGCCCGGCGGTGGCCAGCCGCACCGCCTCCAGCGGCAGCGCCATCGTGGCGCCGCGCACGTCGCGCGCGAGCGCAGCGGCAGCCGCGGCGTCGGCGGGCCGGCCCTGTTCGAGCGCCGTCCGCAGGTCTTCAGGCGTCACGAGGTCCTCTCCGTGGCTTCGACGTCAGATGATCTGCCAGTGAAAGTCGCCGGCTCGCAGTTCCCGGTTGGTCTCGCGCACGGCGTACGCAACCCAGTCGGTCCACGGCTGCCACGCCTGATAGCGCGGGTACGTCATGAGATGCGTGAGCCAGATGTTGGTCCCGATCGGCTCAGCCAGGTTGTCCTGCCAGTAGGCCAGCCGCTGGTCACCATCGCGCTTCCAGCCCTTCCGTTCGCGCAGAATGGGATAGTTGTGCTGGTAGGTGCTGCACCCGAAATGGCAGAACATGCGGCACGCCAGCTCGGTCGCCCCCAGGTCGTTCGGCGCCGACACCGTGTCGCGCCACCCGGCCCGGAGCACGACGTGGGTTTCCGTGCCGTGTTCCTGGTCCTCCACCGCCTGGAAAGTCCAGAACCGCTCCTCGCTGTCCGCCGCGACTCCGAACAGCTCCGCGAGGAGCTCGGCCAGCATCGGATCGCGATGCATGTCGCTCACGCGCCGCGCCTGGAGCGCACCCAGGTGCGGGCGCATCTCGGGATCGCAGTCGGCGGCGGCGGGCCGCGGCTCCCACGAGGGCAGCGGCTGAGTGTGATACCGGTGCTTGATGATCTCGTGCGCCGGGATCCCGACGAACGGATGACTCATGCGGAACAGGCCGCAGCGGTCCACGTCACTGCCGTTCTCCCAGTCGTCGCCCGGCAGGTTTCCCGGGGGACCGAAGCAGGGCCCTCGGCCGTACCGCGCGTGCCCGTTGTAGATGACGATGGTGCCCTCGGTGCGGAGGGCGTCGAGGAAGGCGGCCTTGTCCTCCACGCAGTCGATCAGGTACAGGACGTTCTGGACGGGATTCAGGAACAGGGCGTGGAGCTGGCCGTCCAGCTCGTAGGCAAAGACGCCGGGAAGGCGGTCGACCAGGCCCTCGGGGAAGAGGATCGCCCGGTAATACCACGACCGATACGCGTCGCCGAGGGCGAGGTTCTCCGCCAGCTTGCCGAGCGTATCGTTGCGGGTGAACTGGATCCCCTGGGCCAGGACGATCCGCCGCACCTCGGGCGGATCGACGAGGGCATTGTCGCCCTCGCCGATCCGGCGGCTCGCCGCCACCACCGCCGGCGCCGTCACGAACAGTGCTCCGTCAGCAGCTTGCCGTGGAGCGCCGTGTCGGCCCTGCCCGTCACGGGGAGCTCGTTCGCGCACTGGTATGCATGAATGGCGTACTGCAGCAGGATCGATTCCGGCACCCCGGGCACATCGACGTAGTAGCCCAGATTCCGGAGCCGCTGGCGAAGGCCGTTCTCGTCGTCGACCGGGTCCAGGTAGCCCAGGGCGACGCGATACTGCTGCTCGCGCCCGTGCTCGGTGACGTAGACCATCGCGTAGGGCAGCCAAGGCGGCACCTCGTGCACGATCGAGCCGTCCGCACCCGACGTGCCCGGGAAGACCTGGCCCTGGTATTCGATGCGATAGGGAAGCCCGGCCCGCGGAGTCCCGTCGGGGTTCAGCAGCCGAAGCCGGAGCCAGGTCGTCTGCCGATCCACCACGAAGTGATAGCGCTGGCCGGTGGCACCGCTGACCACGCGGACCTTCTTGTCCGGGATCACCACCTCGTCGCCGGCAAGGAGGACGTTGGGGTCGGGCCGGGCCCGCCGCAGCGCCTCGTTGGCGGGGTCGTCGTAGATGACGCGCGGATGCGTGAAGCCATAGCGGTCCGCGATGCTGCCGAGACACTCGCCGGGGAGGACGGTGTGGGTCTGCACGTTACTTCGCCAGATCCTTCACCTTGTCCGCCGCATCCTTGTTGCCCTGCGCGGCCGCCTTCCGGTACCACTCGAGCGCCTTCGCCTTGTCCTTCGTCACGCCGAGGCGGCCCTTCTCGTAGGTCTCGCCCAGCGTGTACTGCGCTGCCGCAAGCCCGGCGTCGCCCGCCTTCGTGTACCACTGGAGCGCGAGCGCCGGATCCTTCTTCACGCCGCGGCCGCGCTCGTAGCGCTGCGCCAGCTGGTACATCGCGTCGCGGTCGCCGGCGTTGGCCGCCGATTCGTACCAGCGCGTCGCATTCTCCTCGCTGTGCTCCACGCCGCGGCCCCGCTCGTAGAGCATCGCGAGGTTCCGCTTGGCGGCGGCATTGCCCGCCAGCGATTCGCGCATGCACGACTCGAACGCCGCCGCCCAGTGCTCGCCCTGCACGCTGGCCGCGCAGGTGGGGCCGGCCGGCGCGGCGGGCTTCGGCGCCGCGGCGACCGCCTGCGGCTTCGGCGGCTCGGGCGTGAGCGCGGGCGACCAGGTGATCGTCTCACCGGCCCGGAGCACCATCGTGTCGGTGCGCGGGAGATATCCGGCCACGCTCACGCCGAGGACGTGCCGCCCCGGCGGCAGCGTGAGACTCCGGCCGAGCCGGATCCGGTCGTCCACGCGGATTTCGGCGCTGGTCGGCAATCCGCTGATGCGGACCGTCGCGTCGCGGGGCCGCGCGGGGGGCGGCGCCGCCTTGGCGGGGGCAGGGCGCGCCGTATCGCGCACGGCGACGGCGGGCGCCGGCGTCGTATCGCGGCGTGCCGTGTCCGCGACAGGAGTCGGCACGATCGCGTGCGCCGTATCGGCCGCGAGTGGTGCCGCCGGCGCCGGCGCGCTTCGCGGCAGGGCCAGCACGATGAGCGCGGTCGCGAGAATCACGGCCGCGAGCGCCGCGATCATGACCCTGGCACGTCCGCTCAGCCCCACGGCGGCCGGCGGCAGCGGCGGCGGTGCACCGGGGGTGAGCGGCGGCGGAGATGGTGGCGGCGCGGGCCGTATGTCGGGAACGGGTGGCGGCGGCGAGGGTGCCTCCGGCCGGGAGAGCGCGGACAGCGCCTGCGTCGGCGGCGCCTTCACGCCGAGCGAGCGCGCGATCGGCTTGAGCGCGGTGGTGAGACCCACGGAATACTCGTCGCCCTCCTCGCGCTGGAGCCGGAGCGCCACGATGCGTCCCGTCTTCCGGTCGAGGCCGAAGTAGACCGCCCCGCCGCCCTCGGTGCGCGACATCTCGCCCAGCACGTCGTAGTCGGCCGACACGGCATCCTTCACCGCCTCGAGCATGAGGGCGCGCTCGACCGCGTCGCCCTCCTTCGGCGCCGCGCCCGTGAGATCCGCGCCGCAGTAGCTGCAGAAGCGCGCCCAGCCCTTCACGGCCTTGCCGCACTTGACGCAGTGGCTGTCGGGCGCCGGCATCGAGTTGTCGAGGTGGCGGACGACCTCGAGCGAGAACTCGTCGGCCAGCTGGCCCTCCCGCTGCAGCCGGAGCGCCACCAGGCGGCGGCTCTCCATGTCGCGCGCGAGGTACATGATGACGCCACCCTCGCCCCGGCCGATCTCGCCGAGCACGGTGAAGTCGCTCGCGGCAGCTTCCTTCACGGCGGCGAGGAAGGGGTCATCCTGCGCCGATGAGCGAGCCGGAGCCACATTGAGGCGGGTGGTTCCGTTCTCACGCAGCATGAGCGGCTCCGGGCGACTGGTCGGGTTGGGATGGGTTCAAGTCTACTGCGGAACGGGGCCCGCGTCCACACGCCGGCCAGGTTCTCACGCGCTTGCGGAACGTCTGACCACTCAGCAACTTAACCCGACACCATGACCACACCAGAAGTCGCCCCGTGACCGTCTGTCGTGCCTGCGGTGAGTCGCTCACCAGCGAGGACCGGTTCTGCCCGCGTTGCGGCGTCGCCGCCGGCGCGCCCCCGACCCCAACGGGCGGCGGCGCGTACTCCCCGTGGAATCAGGTCTTCGAGCACCTGCGGTCGGCGACCACCGGGGAATTCCACATCGTCCGCGAGCTCGGCCGCGGCGGCATGGCAGCGGTGTATCTGGCGCAGGAGATCGCGCTCAACCGGCTCGTGGCCATCAAGGTCATGGCACCCGGCGTGATGATGGGCGAGGGAATGGTGGACCGCTTCCGCCAGGAGGCGGTCACCGTCGCCAACCTGAGCCACCCCAACATCATCACGATTCACACCGTCCGGCAGCTCGACGACCTCCACTTCTTCGTCATGAAGTACGTGGACGGCCGCCCTCTCGACATCGTGCTGCAGACCTCGGGCGTCCTGCCGATCGCCGTGGTGCGGGCGATCCTGTTCCAGGTCGGCAGCGGGCTCGCCTACGCGCACCGGCGCGGCGTCATCCACCGCGACGTGAAGCCCGCCAACATCCTCCTCGACCGCGACGGGAACGCCATCGTCACCGACTTCGGCATCGCCAAGGTGGCCGAGGTGCCGGGACAGACCAAGACGGGCACGATGGTGGGGACGCCGGCGTACATGAGCCCCGAGCAGTGCGTGGCGGAGGCCGTGACCTGGGCCTCCGATCAGTATTCGCTCGGTATCGTGGCGTACGAGCTGCTGACCGGCGCGCCGCCGTTCTCAGGCTCCAGCTACGCGACGATGCAGGGCCATCTGGAGAAAGTCCCGGAGCCGATCACGACGCGGCGCCCCGACTGCCCGCCCGACCTCGAGGCCGGCGTCATGCGGATGCTCGCCAAGGACGCGAAGGACCGCTTCCTCACCATGGGCGAAGCACTGCAGGCCCTCGGCGCGAGGCCGCTGGCGGATGACGATCCGCTCCGCGGCGAGCTGGCGGCGCTCATCGGACCGCCGACCGGGGCGGTGGAAGGCGCGCGCGTGCCGCGGAGTCCGGTCCCGCCCAGCCGCGCCACCACGCCGACGCCGCGTGCCGCCATGGTCGCGCTCTCGAGCTCGCACGATCCCGTCGAGCCGGGCGACCGCTTCACGCTCGACCTGGCCGTGTCCGACGCCGGCGGCCAGCCGATCCGGAGCCGGTCGGCGGCGTGGTCGACGAGCGACCCCGCCATCCTGACGGTGGACCGCGCGGGCCAGGTGCACGCCCACGCGGCGGGGAGCGCGAGCATCACGGCAAAGGTGGACGGAGCTGCGGACTCGGTGACGGTGCACGTGCGGCCGCCGTCGGTCGCGGCAGTCGAGGTGCATGCCCCGCGCGAGCTCCTGCCCGGCGAGCGGGCCGTCGCCGTCGCCGCCGTCTACGATCGAGCTCGCCACCCGGTGCCGGAGCGCGCGGTGGAGTGGCGCTCGAGCGACGATTCCGTCGCGTCGGTCGAGGCGGACGGCACCATCACCGCGCACCACCCGGGGCAAGTCATGCTGACGGCGCTCTGCGAAGGCCAGAGTGCGGCCGCGGGACTGCGCGTGCTCCCCGCCCCGGCGCCGGCCGCCGCGACACCGTCGCCGGCCGCGCCGGCGGCGCCGGGAAGGCGGCCGCGCTGGCTGCTCGCACCCCTGGTGTTGCTGGCCGCCATCGCGGGCTTCCTCTTCCTTCGCACACCGGCCGCGCCTTCATCGCCGCCGGCGACGGCTCGAGACACACTCGCTCCGCCGGCCACGCCTTCAGCCGCCGCTCCCGGCGCCGTCGCGCCGGACACGTCCGCGCCGCGGCGCGCTGCCGCCCGCGCCCGGCTCGTCGCGAGCCCGACGAGCGCGACCCTCACCGTGAACGAGTCCGTACCGCTTCATGCCTCCCTGGTCGACAGCGCGGGTGCCGCGGTCGACGGACCCGCGCCGCACTGGTCGAGCAGCGATCGGGCGGTTGCGCTGGTGGACGCCGACGGCCGCGTCACCGCGCTCGCTCCCGGCAGCGCCACGATCTCGGCCACCGCCCTCGGCCGCCGGGCGAACATCGCGGTGCGCGTGCGCGCACCGCGCGCGCCCTCGGCGCCGCGGGCCGCCACGATCGCGCTCTCGCTGCCGCGGCCGCTGACGGAAGGTGACACCACGACGATCCGCGCGGTCGTGCGGGACTCCGCCGGCCGGCGTATCGACGACGCGGCCCTCGTGTGGAGTTCGGCCGACCCGGAGGTCGCCGGCGTGGACGGCACCACTGGGCTCGTCCGCGCGATTCGCGAAGGCCACACCACCATCAGCGCGGCCGCGGACGGCCGGACCCAGCGCGTGCCGGTGGTCGTCTCTGCGCGGACGGCGCCGGCCAGGCCCGCCAATGCACCGACGCCGACATCACCCGCCGCCAGCAGCTCCGCCGCCGGCGAGACCGCCCTCCGGAGCACTGCCGCCGCGTGCCTTGCCGCGCTTCGCGCCCCCGACGCGGCGCGCATGCAGCAGCTGTATCAGCCCGCGACCGACGCCGACCGACGCAACCTCGACAAGCTCCTCACGCTGATGCGCCGGCGCGAATGGGCCTTCACCACCACGACCACGGACGCAGTCCTGACGCCGGCCGTGAGCGACGACCGGGCGACCGGCACCTTCCAGGTGCATCTCACCTGGAAGAACAGCTTCGGGCAGAAGCGCGAGGAGACGGTGACCTTCCGCGCGGAGGCGCGGCGGGGGGCGGATGGGACCTGGAATGCGGCGGGGTGCCGCGCGGAGGGCACCCCGGGGTTCTAGCGGGACCGGCGGTCAGATGCCGACGGCGAGCCCCGTCCGCAGAATGAGGTTGGACCCGGTGCCGGCGACGCCGGTCGTGGTGGTGCCGTTGGTCTTGTCGGTCAGGACGAGACTGCTGAATATGGTGTAGCCGAAGCTCCCGCCGATGTCGACGTTCATCCGCGAGCCCAGCCGGAAGAGGATCCCGCCGCCGACGTTGTCGGTGAGGCCCGTGGCCTTGCCGATGAACTGGTCGTCGCTGATGCGCTGCTTGAGCACGCTGAGGCGGAGCGAGAGATACGGCGCCAGCGTGTTGCTCCGCGTCGGGATGACGTACCGCGGCTCGATGAAGAAGCCGTAGAGCGACATCGGCGCCGTGCCGATGGTGGTGGTGTGGTGGGTCCACTGGAGGCCGCCGCCGACCGACAGCGCGCCCGGCGTGTAGCGCAGCTGCGCCTCGCCCCCGATGCCGTTGTTGAGCTTGGCATAGGCATCGCCCATGAGGTTGGCGTAGAGCGCCGAGCCCTGCACGGAGAAGCGCTGCGCGGACTGGGCGCTCAGCCCTCGAGGTGCGGCGGAGGCGAGCAGGCAGGCCAGCGCCAGGGATTTTCTCATTGCATCGCCTCCTTGAGGATCGGGTTCGGCGCACGGCGGGTGCCGGCTGATCGTGTCCAGGCATCGGGCGCGCCGCAAGAGCGAGCCGGAAGTGCGACGCCCTCGCATCGTCACCGATGCGAGGGCGCCCAGATCGAGCGAGCAATCAGGGGATGTCGAACTCGGCCTTGAGCAGCGGCTGGGCGCTGTCCAGCGAGGACGGACCGGCGAAGCTGCCATTGAAGGTCGTGACTTGCTGGCCCTTCTTGAAGACCGTCCCAGTGAATGTCGTAGCGTCGGCGCCGCAGTTGGCGTAGTAGTGCACCCACACCTGGTAGTGTCCCGCGGGCGCGGTGCCGTGGGGCCAGGAGATGGTCTCCTGCGGGGTTGTCGCATTCGTGGTCGAGCAGCCGGGGTTCGCGTCGAGGTCGAGGTGTCCACCGTCCGGTGACGTATCGTTCTCGTAGTCGATCTCGAACGGGGTCCCGTTGGTGGGCGTGGCGATCACGTGCAGGTCGACATCGCTGGCATTGCTCCAGTTGAGCGTCACGAAAACGTCGGCGTCTGCAGGGTCGCGCGGCGCGAGCGTCTCGGAATGCACGGCCCCGACACCACCGCTTCCGCTGAGGGCGGTTTCGAGATCGATCGATGATCCGGCGTTCTCGGTCACCTGGAGCACCAGGTCGACGAGCGTCACCGACACCGGCAGGTCGAGCTCATAGTAGCCGCTTACGCCATCCACCCAGAGGTACACCTTGGAGAATTCAGCGGTGCCCGTCAGTGAATAGGCGAACGGCTGACCCAGAAAGGCGGTGCTGCCCTCCGCATGGCTGATGCCCGGCCCGTCAGCGGCCGCTGGCGGCGTGCCGTCGTGAGCCACGCCGGAAATCGTCTGCGGCGGCATGGCGCTGAACAGCGGACGGTCGCCCTTGGTCTTGGTACCGATCGAAGGCCGGAACGCCGACGTCGGCGCAATCGGCGCCGCGCCAGTGGTCACCACCGCCTGCACCGCCGAGAAGTAGTCCTTGACCGAGTTGCCGGGTTCATCGCTGCCGCAGCTCGCCAGGGCGACGACACCAGCCGCCGCAGCGAGAGCACGGGTGTAGCTGCGCACGGAACGATGCATATGGGTCCTCTGGGAAATTGGGAACAGGGCCGGAAAATCGCCCCAATATAGGCCGGGCCGCGCCCGGCGGCTACCACATCCCGCGGCCGAGCGGTGCATTCGCTTGCACCCGCCCCCGCGCCGCCCCTAGCTTACCGCCGTCGCGCCAACCCTCCGTGAGGTCCGCCGCATGCCCCAGCCAGGCCCCGTCTCCACGTTCCTCCGTCACCACTTCCGCCACTTCAACGCCGCCGCCCTGATCGACGCGGCGGACGGCTACACGCGCCTGCTCGACGGCGGTGGCCGGATGTTCGTGACCCTGGCCGGCGCCATGAGCACCGCGGAGCTGGGCCTGTCGCTCGCCGAGATGATCCGGCAGGGCAAGGTGCACGGCATCTCGTGCACCGGCGCCAACCTCGAGGAGGACCTCTTCAACCTCGTCGCGCACGAGCACTACGAGCGCGTGCCGCACTACCGGGACCTCACGCCCGCCGACGAGGCCGGCCTCCTCGCGCGGCACATGAACCGGGTGACCGACACCTGCATCCCGGAGATGGAGGCGATGCGCCGCCTCGAAGCGGCGGTGCTGGCCGAGTGGCAGCGCGCCGACCAGGCCGGCGAGCGGCACCTGCCGCACGAGTTCATGTATCGTGTGATTCGAAGCGGGGCGCTCGAGCCGTCCTATCAGATCGACCCGCGCGACAGCTGGCTCATCGCCGCGGCGGAGCGCGATCTGCCGATGTTCGTGCCGGGCTGGGAGGACTCGACGCTTGGCAACATGTACGCGGGCCACTGCATCGCGGGCGACATCAGGAACGTCCACACCGTGGCCACCGGCATCGAGTACATGATCTCGCTGGCCGACTGGTACACCACCACCGCCGACACCCCGCTCGGCTTCTTCCAGATCGGCGGCGGCATCGCGGGCGACTTCCCCATCTGCGTCGTCCCCATGCTGCACCAGGATCTCCAGCGCACCGGCATCCCGCTCTGGGCCTACTTCTGCCAGATCAGCGACTCCACCACGAGCTACGGCTCGTACTCGGGCGCCGTCCCCAACGAGAAGATCACCTGGGGCAAGCTCGGCGCCGACACGCCCAAGTACATCATCGAGTCGGATGCCTCGATCGTCGCACCACTGGTGTTCGCGCTCGTCCTCGGCCAGTAGGCCGCACGGGGGTTCAGCGCTCGAGCGGATAGCCGCCGGCCACCCAGTCGGCCTTGCCGCCCGGATACTCGTGCACGTTGGTGTAGCCCAGCGCCGCCAGCTCACGGGCAGCGTACCCTGACGTAGGTCAGCCGGGGTGGGCGCAGTAGAGGATGATTTCTGCGTGCGGGTCGGGCAGGCGCTTCGCCGCGAGCTCGCGGACCTGCACCGGCGGAATGTAGATGGCGCCGGGCAGATGGCCCGCGCGGTAATCGGGAGGCGGCAGGATCTCGACCAGGGTGATCGGATCACCCCGGTCGAGGCGCGCCTTCAGCTCCTCCCGCGAGACCAGGCTCATTCCTTCCGGTCGCGTCCCATCGCGCGCGCGATGTCCTCGTCGCCGCCCGTGGCCGCCTTCCCGCGCGTGACCTTCCGCTTCTCCCGTTCCGGCGTGAGGTCGTCCGCCGGCTGCGGAGATGCTCCGACCTTGAACGCCGTCTGATCGTAGTTCCGGGCCTTCTTTCGCGACATGCGATGCTCCCGCTGGATGGAGCTGCATTATGGGCGACGGCGAACTCCCGCGAGGTGACGCGCGGCACGGCGGAAGCCGTCAGCGACCCGCGGCGTCGATCTCGAGGAGCCAGCCCTTTCCAGGCGCCACGGGAATCGCGTCTCCCGCCGAGAAATCGCGCGCCGGCTGGAAGCCTTCGATCGCGCGGGCGCGGAGCCGGGCGCCCGCGGGAATCCCGAGCGCACGCCAGTCGACCGTCAGAGGCACCGCAACGGTGTCCGCCGCCCAGCTCGCCACGGCGACCAGCGCCTTCCCCGGCCGGAGATACGTCGTCGCGAGCACGTCGGCCCGTCCCGTCGTGACCGGCGCCGTTGGTGCCCACCAGCCGATCATGCGGCTCGACGCGATCCCGAACGCATCCCACGCCGTCCACAGCTCACGCGGATCGCCGCCGGTCCATGGCAGGCGGTTGGTCATTCCGAACACCATTCCGCGCCACGGATTCCCGCCCTTCTCGAGCATCTCGCCCATGAGGCCGAACGGAATGCCCGACATCTCGACCAGCCAGTAGTCGGGCGGCGACGCCTCGTAGTCGAAGTACTCGCCGAACCAGAGCCGGTCGATGTAGGGGAAGTGCTCCAGATAGAGGTTCGCGCTGCTCGCGAAGCCGTCGTTGGGGTTGTACTGGTTGGCCGAATGGAGGTCGATCCGCTCGCCCGGCCCGCCCCGCGAGGCGAGCACGCGCCGCACGCGCTGCATCGTGGTGCGGTCGAAGGCGACGTCGTCGAGGTAGAGGCCGTCGATCCCCACGTGGTCCACCAGCCACTGGAGTCCCTCGACATAGAAGTTGTGCCAGCGTGAGATGCCGCTCGTGACGAGCGCGATGTCGTGCATCTCCGGCACCACCCAGCCGGGGATGTAGTCGGTGCCGACGTGCTCCTGCAGCCAGGAGTGGCCGCCGCCCGGTCCCGACGCGAACACCTCGTGCCCGAGACTCCGGAGCATCCAGAACTCCGGCGCGTGGTTGGTCAGCTCCCGGACGGTGTAGTAGATCTTCACCCGCATCCCCGCCGCGTGCGCCGAATCGGCGTAGGCGCGCATCGCGTCCGGGCGGAGGAAGGGATAGTTGATGAACGGGTTGATCGCGGTCGCGTGATGGACGTTGATCACGTTGGCGCCGAGGGAGCGGATGCTGTCCACCGGGGCGTAGCGATGGAAGTATCGCGAGCTGAAATGGGTGCGCGGGTCGATCGGATGGAACGGCGTCACCAGCAGGCGCAGGTCGAAGCGGAGCGTGTCGCCGGGCGCGATGATGCGGGGCCCCCCGTAGCAGCTCGCCCGGTAGACGCTCCCTTCGGCGCGGAACCGGCAGCCGCCCTTCCCGCCGTTCTGCCACGACTCGGGCATCACCAGCGGCCGGAGCTGATAGAAGTTGGTGTTGAGCGGGCGGACGTAGTGCTGGTCCCTGAGGGTGAACTGGAGGCCGGCATTCACGTCGCCGATCCAGGCGGCGTCCTGGTTCCGCTTCACGTCCCACTGCCAGTCGTACGACGCCGGTGCCGTGCCGCCCTTCCGGTTGAGGCCCATGAAGTAGCGCGCGGCGTCCCGCCGGAACGGAATCTCGATCCGGAGGTCGCGCAGCGCCGTGCGCGCGGACGCCGTCACCGCGATCGCGTACTCGATGTTGCCGTCGAAGTCGAGCTGTGCGCGTGCCCGCATGCGCAGCGCCCCCGCCTCGCTCGCGGCGGTCCAGAGCGCGGCGCCCGGCAGGCGCCGCGTGATCGTGACGCCGCGGCCGCGCCACGCGACCGCACGGCCGCTGGAATCCTCCGCCACGAAGGCGATCGGCGCGGCAAGGATCGGCCGCCCCCGCGCGCCGACCGAGGTCATCTCCGGCGTGAAGAAGCTCGTGATCTGTGCCGGCAACCCGGTCGGCGCGAGACGGATCGCGCGGCCGAGGATGCCGAGGGTGGTGCCGGTGACGCGGACGGGCGTGTACGGCGGGACGACGGTGGTGTCGAGGCGGAAGCGCGAGTCGAGCCAGCGAAGGCGCGAGAGCCGCCACGGCTCGTCGTCGCCGTGACGGGCGATGCGTCCGGGCCCGACGGTGAGGCGGACGGGAATGGAGACGGACCCGCGGCCGGCGGCACGCACGGTGGCGGTTCCGCTGTACTCGCCTGGCGACGCGGCCTCCGGGATCATCACACCCGCCCAGAGCGCCTGCACCTTCCCCGCCGGAACCGATACCGGCCGCGTGAACGCGTGGCCCTGCCAGTCGACGCCCCGCGTCATGAACGAGCTGAAGGCCGACGCGGGGATCATCGTCGCGCCGTGGCGGAGCGGAGCGAACCGCAGCTCGACGCCGTCGAGCGGCTCGAGCGCCCAGACGCCGATCTGAAAGGCGTAGAATTCGCCGCGGAGCGCCCGGCCGGTGACCGGACCGTTCGCGCCGGTGCCGGCCCAGCGCGCCGGGAGGTCGTCGGTCATGCGGATGGCGCGAGTGCGGTCTTCGGGAAAGAGCAGGAATGCGGCACCCGGATGCGCGGCGCGAATCGCCCCGGCCTCCGCCTCGGTCGCGATCACGTCCATCGGATCCATGCGATTGATCGAATCGACCGCCTGGATCTCCACGGCCTCGGCGGCGGAAACAGCCGCGGCATTCCTCACCTGCGCAAGCCACGCGGGATCCGCCGTCGAGTCGGGAGCCTGATAGGTGATCTTCGGATAGTTGGAGCGAACGCTGCCCTGGTAGGGGAGGTAGTAGATGTAGTAGTCGCCCGGGCCGGCGGTGGGAGCGAAGACGATGTCGCCGGTTTCGCGCGTGATGGAGAGCACCCCCGCGTTGGCGACCCGGGCGCCCGCCGCCGTCCGCACGATGATCCGCTTGAGCTCGGGGTGAAGGTCGCGACGCCGCCACGGGATCCGCACCCGCACGGCCGGTGCCGATGCGGCGGCGGCCGTCACGCGCACCACCACCCGCTGGTTGCCGAGGGAATCGGCGTTCCAGCTGCCGGTACCGCGCGGCATGAGCGTGGTGGCCGTGTCCTGCGCGGCAAGCGGTCCGCACCACGCAAGAGCGATCGCAACCACGCCGGACAGGAGGCGGCGAATCGAGCGGCGGGCGGTCATCGGGGTCTCCGGGAAGCGGGAATCGAAAAGTCGGCGTAATCTAAGCGGTGACACCGGCGCGCTCCGGCGACGCACGGCTCCGCCCCTACCCTCACGACCGAGCGAGACGACTCCGTGACCGCATCCTTTCACCGCTGCTTCACACGCGCCGCAGTCCTTGCCGCGAGCCTCGCCGTGGCCGGTGTCCGCGCGGCCGGCGCGCAGGAACCGCTCGGAGCCTACGGCGCGCTGCAGCGCCTTCTCGTGGCGGAGGACACGCGCGGCAGGGGCGCAGACGGCCTCACACCCATCATCGAGGGCCTTGCGAGTCCGGACTCGCTGATCCGGCGCGTGGCCACCCGCGCCGCCGGCCGGCTCCAGCGCCCGGAGCTCGGCCGCCGGCTCCTGGCGACGCTGGCCGACTCGGTGGCGAACGTGCGCGCGGAGGCGGCCAACGCGATCGCGCAGTCGCTTCGCGGTGTGCGACGCGGTGCGGCGCCACCGGATTCGACCGCGCTGAGCACCGCCGCCGCCGAGCGCGCCCTCATCGCCGCGCTGGCATCCGAGCACGACCCCGACGCCGCCGACGCGATGGCGGAGGCGCTCGGCCGCCTGCCCTACGCCGACAGCTCGTCCGCCGCACCGGCTGCGGACGCCATCACCGAGCGGGTTGCCTCGGAACCGCGCTACGGCGCGGTGCGCGGGCTCTATACGCTGGTGCTCGCGCGCCGGTTCGTCGGCGCGCCGCCGGCGCACGCCGTCGTGGCGCTCCGGAACCTGAGCCTGCGCGGGGCGGCAGCCCCGGTCCGCCGGCTCGCGGTGCTCACGCTCGCCGTAGCGGGCGCCCTCGACAGCACGACCACCCTTCGCGCCCTGCGGGACCCGGACGAGCAGGTGCGCCGTCTCGCGCTCCAAGGAATCACCGCCCTGGAGCCGGCGGCGCGCTCCCGTGCCGTGGCCGCGGCCTTTGCCGACTCGAGCCCGATTGTCCGCGTGGACGCGATCGGCGCGGCGCGGGCGGGAACGCGGCGGCCCGACTGCGGCACCATCACCCGCGCCACCCGCGATCCGCATCCGTACGTCCGACTCATCGCCATCGACTCGCTCGGCGCCCCCTGCGCCGATTCGGTGGCTGCATGGGGCACGCTCCTTGGCATCGTGCGCCGCGCGCGCACCGGGCTGCCCGAACATGCGTGGCAGGAGCCCGCGCGGGCGCTGGTGGCGCTCGCGCGCGTCGATCCCGGAGCCGCGCGGCCGCTCGTCGCGCGCGCGGCGCGGGCGCCCCGCTGGCAGGAGCGCGCCTACGCCGCGCGCGCCGCGTCGGCCCTCGCCGACACCGCCCTGCTCATCCGTCTCGCGCGGGACACGAGTGCGAACGTCCGCGAGGCCGCCGTGACCGCGCTGGCCGCTCGCGCGGGCCACGCGGCGGACAGCGTCTACCTCCACGTGCTCGCGTCGCCGGGCCATCAGGCGATGCTCGCGGCCGCCACGGCGCTGGCCGGGACGGCCGACACCGGGCTCGCCGTTCCCGCGCTCCTGGCGGCGCTCGACCGCCTGACCGCGGAGCGCAGCGAGAACGCGCGCGATCCCCGGCTCATGATCCTGCGGCGCCTGGGCGAGCTCGGGAGCGCCGCCGCGGCCGACCGGCTCCGGCCCTACACCGCCGACTACGATACCACCGTCGCGGCGACGGCCGCCGCGCTGCTCACCCGCTGGACCGGCACCACGGTGACACCGCACGCGGCGCCGCTTCCGATCCGGACCGAGCCGCTGGCCGCGATCTTCCGCGCGCGGGACGTGCGGGTCCAGGTGACGATGGCACCCGCGAGCGGCGGCGGAACGTTCACCGTGCGCCTCTTCCCGGCGGAGGCGCCGGCCACGGCCGCGCATCTCATCCGGCTGGTACGCGCCCACTACTACGACGGGCTCATCCTGCACCGCGTCGAGCCCAACTTCGTGGTCCAGGGCGGCGGGCCCGGCTCGACGGAATACATCGGCGACACCGTCTTCATGCGCGACGAGCTGGGCCGGCGCACGCATGCACGCGGCACCGTCGGCATCTCCTCCCGCGGCCGCGATACCGGCGATGCGCAGTGGTTCATCAACCTGGTGGACAACCCGCTGCTCGACCACGAGTACACCGTGTTCGGCGAGATCGTTGCGGGACGGGATGTGGCGGAACGGATTCTGGAGGGTGACCGGATCGCGCGGATCACGGTGAGCGGCGCCCCCTGACGGCGGCGCTGGACGCCGTGCGGCTCAGCCCGTGTGGGCGAGCCGCATGAACTCCTCCCGCGTCCTGGGATCGTCGCGGAAGGCGCCGCGGAGGGCGCTGGTGACCGTCCGGCTGTTCTGCTTCTCCACCCCCCGCATCATCATGCAGAAGTGCGCCGCCTCGATCACCACCCCGACCCCCCGCGGCGCCAGAATGTCCATCAGCG
>JAICUF010000064.1 GCA_025935995.1 Gemmatimonadales bacterium | reverse complement strand
GTGGTTGCCGGCGATCAGCACGATGGGCACGCCGGGCAGCGCCTCCCGGAGGCGCTGAAACTGGCGGAACGCGAAGACGATCGCGGCGTTGGTGGGACGGACGGAGTGGAAGAGATCGCCCGCGACGACGACCGCATCGGGGCGCGCGGCGATGACGCCGTCGATCGCCGCGCGGAACGCAGCGGCGACGTCGGCCTCACGCTGGTTGATGCCGCCGCCGGTCTGCCGGTGGAACTGCCGGATCCCCAGATGGGGGTCGGCGACATGGGCGATCTTCACGGGTGGAGAATGGGGCCAAAGGTTCGGAAGAGCAAGGACTTACAGCGTCGCGCCGCTTGCCGCGCGCGCCCCGCTCCCTTACCCTTGGCGGCATATGGATGAGCCATACGACAACGACTCGACCGTCGGCGATCCACCGCCCGAACGAGTGACCCACTCCGCCTCGGGCGGCGTCCCCGTCGCCCCCTCGCTCGAACCCGCGATCACCGCCGTCGGAATTCCCTGGCGGCCGCAGGAGAATCAGCACCGCCTCCTCGTCATCAGCGCGCTCTCGATCGGCATCGCCTTCGCCGCGGCGGCGTGCGCGGAGGTGCTCGTGGCGCTGATCAACGTGGTGACGAACCTGGCGTTCTTCGGGCAGTTCTCCCTCTCGTTCCGCTCGCCCGCCACGCACCACCTGGGCCTTCTCGTCATCCTGATTCCGGTGATCGGCGGGCTCGTGGTCGGCGTGATGGCGCGCTACGGCTCGCCGGCGATCCGCGGTCACGGGATTCCCGAGGCGATGGAGCGGGTCCTCTACAACGAGAGCCGGATCTCGCCGCGCGTCACCCTCTTCAAGCCGCTCTCCTCCGCCATCGCGATCGGCACCGGCGGCCCGTTCGGCGCGGAGGGGCCGATCATCGCGACGGGCGGCGCGCTCGGGTCGCTGATCGGGCAGCTGCTCCGCACCACGGCGGACGAGCGGAAGGTGCTCCTCGCCGCGGGCGCCGCGGCGGGCATGGCGGCCATCTTCGGCTCGCCGGTCGCCGCGGTGCTGCTCGCCATCGAGCTGTTGCTGTTCGAGTATCGCTCGCGCTCGCTGATCCCGGTGGCGCTCGCGTCCGCCGCTGCCACCGGCGTCCGGATCGCCCTCCACGGACAGGCGGCCGTCTTCCCGCTGCCCGACATCGCGCAGCCCGGCGGCGCCGCGCTCACGACGTACGTGGTGCTGGGCGGCGTGATCGGCTTCGTGGCGGTGTACGTGACGCGCGGCCTCTACGCGGTGGAGGACGCATTCGACCGGCTGCCGGTCCACTGGATGTGGTGGCCGGCGATCGGCGCGCTGGTGGTGGGTCTCGTCGGGTACGTCGCGCCGCGCACCCTCGGCGTGGGCTACGACAACATCGCGGGCATCCTGAGCGGCGACCTCGCGGGCCGCGCCGTGCTGGTGCTCGTCCTGTTCAAGCTCCTGTCATGGTCGATCGCGCTGGGGAGCGGCACGTCGGGCGGCACGCTGGCGCCGCTCTTCACCATCGGCGGCGGCTTCGGCGCGCTGGCGGGCGAGCTGCTCCAGCGCTGGACGCCGTCCCTCGGCGTGGACCCGCGGATCGCGGGGCTCGTGGGGATGGCGGCGATGTTCGCCGGCGCGTCGCGCGCGCTCCTCACCTCGATCGTCTTCGCCTTCGAGACGACCCGGCAGCCGATCGGCCTCCTGCCGCTCCTCGGCGGCTGCACCGCGGCCTATCTCGTCTCGCTCTTCAAGATGCGGCACACGATCATGACCGAGCGCCTCGCGCGGCGGGGGGCCCCGGTGCAGACGGAGTACGCGGTGGACTACCTGCACCAGATCCTGGTGCGCGACTGCGCGTCGGACGAGGTGGTCACGCTCAACGGCGCCGACACCGTGCAGCGGGCGCGGGACTGGATCGAGTCGCGCGCGGACGGATCGGCGCACCAGGGATTCCCCGTGCTGGACGCCGACCGATGCCTCGTCGGCGTGCTCACCAGGCGGAACATCACCGATCCCGCGGTGGACGGCGGCATCACGCTGCGCTCGCTGGTGATGCGGCCGCCGGTCATCATCTACCCCGACAACACGGCGCGCGAGGCGGCGGACCACATGGTGCACGAACAGGTCGGCCGCCTGCCGGTGGTGACGCGCGAGGATCCGAGGCGCGTCGTCGGCATCCTCTCCCGGAGCGACCTCCTCGGCGCGCACGAGCGGCGGCTCACGATGCAGTCGCGCGTCGAGCGGAGCCTCGCCATCGTGCCCGAGCGGTGGGGCTCGTCCCGCGAGCGGCGGCGCGAGCCGCGCCCGAGTCAGAACGCGTAGGGGTCGTCCGGCGCGGGGCGGCGAAGCGGCGTGACGCCGCGCCGCTGAGCCGGCGCCTCCGGCGCGACGCGGCGGCCGAGGGCGGCGGCGAAGTAGGCGGCGGGATCATCGGGCCGCGCGCGCCGGGTGGCGGAGAGGGCCCGGCGCACGTCGTCGTCGCGCCGGCCTTCGACCAGCGCCCGGACGTGGTCGGTGCCGATCCGTCGATCGAGCGAGCGCAGCTGCCGCGCGACCGCGTCGGCAAAGCCGAGATCGGCGGCGGGAGGAAAGCGCTCGACGCCCTCGCGGCCGGTCATGACGGCGGGCCGCGGAAAGCGCACGAAGATCGGCTGCGTGAAGTGTGGATGGCGGAGCATCAGCTCGCCCTTCGGGAGGGTGCCGAGCTTGATGCGCGTGGCGGGCGAGAGCGTGGCGTAGCCGGGCGTCGCCAGCTCGTCCATGTCCATCCGGCCGTAGACGCTGGTCCCCGCATTCCCCACCACCCGCCGCTGCACCTGCGAGCGGAACTGCTGCGCCGAGAAGAGCACGAGTCCGAGATACCGGCCGCGCTCGGAGAGATCGAGCAGCATCTTCCGGACGTACGTCTCGGGGCCGTCCGCCGGCGCGTACTTGTTCAGCTCGTCCACGAAGACCACGACGTGGTCCACGCCGAGATCGCGCCGCTCCAGGTGCTCGCGCAGCTTCGACACGACCCGCGCGAACACGAGATCCTGCGCCAGCGGATCGAGGCCGGCGACGTCGATCACCTGGACGCTCCGGTCGGTGAAGCTGCCCCACGGGAGGTCGTTCGCGGTGCCATCGTCGGTCACGAGTCCCCGCGAGCGCGTGCCGATGTTGCCGAGCCGGTTCCGGACCTTCCGGATGGTGGCGAGGTGATGCGTGCGCCAGACCTCCCCGCCCTTCCCCAGCGCCTCCATGAAGTCGAAGATCGCGCGGAAGAACTCCTCGAGATCCGCGAAGCTCTGCACGAAGAAGGGCTTGCCGCGGAGCATCTCGTCCTGGTACTCGCGCCCGACGATCCGCTCGGCCAGGAACCCGATGAAGGCATCGGCCTTGGCGTCCACGTCGTCGCGGTTCATCACCACCTCGGCGAAGTCGAGCACCTCGCGAAGGCCCCAGACCAGGGGCTCCGTGTTGGCCGAGAGCGCCTCGTTGGTGCGGAGCGTGTTGAGGTTCACGCCGTCGGGCTTGTGGGGCGCGAAGTAGCGTACCGACGAGAAGGGCTCGGGGCGGAGGCCCATGCGATCGTACAGCGCGCGGTCGCCGTCGGGCACGGATGTTCCCTGATCGAGGAAGCAGAGGTCCGGGCCCTTCACGTTGAAGCAGACGGCGGCGACGCTCCCCTTGTGGGCGGGGAAGGTCTGGAAGATGCTGGAGAGGAGGAACTCGACCGCGCTCGTCTTGGTGGCGAGGCCGGAAACGCCCGAGATGTTGAGGTGCGCCGCTTCGGGGCCGAGGAGAAAGTCGCAATCCAGATAGACCGGCGAGGCATGTCCTCCGGCGGCGTACACGCCGACCGGAATGCCCGTCGCGCGCTCACCCACAGCGAACGTCTCCATGCGGAGTGCGAGGACGACGTCCGCATCGCTCGCGAGCTGCACCGTGCCGAGGGGAACCGGCTGAAGCGGCTCCTCCGGCATCTGTCGCAGCACCGACGCGAGGAAGAGCCGGACTTCCGGCCGCTCGCTCGGCTCCGTGGCCACCGCCGCGGGATCGCCGTCGGCGCCGAGGACGGCGTGCATCGGGGTCTGCAGATCGGAATAGGCCGCCGCGTCGGTCACGATGCCGAACACGGTGCGACCCGGCGCGTCCACGCGCACGATCGCCCCGATCCCCACGGGAGATTCCCGCGCGGTCCAGAAATGGAACTGGTGCGGGGTCGACGGCTTGAGCTCGGTGGCCACGACGCGGCCGATCGTCGCCGGCGCGGGCTCTGGATGCGTCATCGGGGCTGGCCCCTTTATATTGTGATGCAGATCACACCGACGAGAGGCCGATGCTGCTCACTGCCGCCCAGCTCGCCCTGGCTGCCGGCGCCGGCGCCACCGGCGCCGACACCGCGCTCACCGCCGAGGCGGTTCACTGGAAGTCCACCGGCGAATTTTCCTTCACCGACGTGGGCGGGAACAAGTCGCTGTCGCTGCTGACGGCCCGGGCGGGATTCGGGCGGCGCGGCGGCGGCGTCTTCGACCTGAGCGCGACCGCCGGCGTCCGGTACGGGCGGAGCGGCGGCGACGTGGCCGTGGAAGACTTCGCGACCGGGGCTGAAGTGCGGTTCCTGCCCAACGGAGTGGTCTCGCCGTTCGTCAACGCAAGCGGCACGCGCGACGACATCCGCCACATCACCGTCCGCCTTGCGGTCGCCGCGGGCGCCGATCTCAACATCGTCCGCGAGAGTGACCGGAGCGTCGCCGTGGGCATCGCGCTCCTGCAGGACTACGAAGCGCACGCCGGCACCGACAGCACGCCACCCTCGCCGGCCAGCTCGCTCACGCGGATCAACTTCAGGATCACCGGCAAGCTGCCGCTCCGGCCCGGCGTGTCGCTGGTGCATCGGTCGACGATGGAGCCGGTCGCCACCGATCCCGGCGACTACCTGTTCACCTCGGAAACGGGGCTTCGGGTGCAGGTGGCTGGCTCCGCCGCGATCCAGACGACCTGGAGCTTCAACCGCGACACCTCGCCACCCGAAGGCGTGCAGTTCCGCAACGACCGCACCCTGACCGTCGGCATCATCATCGGCGCGTGACGCCGGGTACCGAGGCCCGGAGGTACGCCTCGACCGAGTGAATCCCGTAGAGCAGCCGGTCCCACCGCGGATCCGGCGTGCTCACCGGCGCGCGCTCGGCCAGGAGCCACCGGGAGAGCCGGTCGGCCATCTCCGGCGTCCCGTTGGCCGGCGCCACCTCGACCCGCACCAGCCCGTAGAGCAGGTCCTTTCCTTCCCGCGGCCAGAGGCGGAGTGCCCACGCGCGCACCGGCGCCACGCTCCGCGACCGCGGCGCGAAGATGGACGTGCGGTGGGCGGCGGGAAGCCGGAGATAGCGCTCGAGCGCCTCGCCTTCGAACGGGAGGGCGGCGTGGCTCTTGGCGATTCCCACCGCCCGCACATCGGCCGCCCAGCCGGGATTGTCGCTCAGCGCGCCGTCCACGATCAGCCATGCATCCGACCGCTCGCGGTACCGCGCGCCGACCGCCACCTCGAGCGCACCCCGCGCCCGCTCGATGGCCCGCTCGGCGCAATGCTGGTCGCGCACCGGGTGCGGCGGCTCATCGTCGGCGCTCGCGAGAAGCTCGCATCCTTCGAGGGCGGATCCGGCGGCCGCGAGCGCGGCCGGCCGCCCGACGGCGACGAGCTTCCGCTCGGCGACCGCCGTCGTGAGCACGCGCCCGTTTCGTTCCCGCACCGCGGCGGCGATCTCCGCCACGAAAATCGGCGACGCCCCGGCGTACCCGATCAGCTCGGAGCGCTGCGTGCCGTCGAGAAAGCCGAGCGGCCCGCTCCACGGCTGGGCCTCGCCGACCGGGTGCGACGCGAGCGCCGCGTCCTCGATCAGCGCGGCGGGCTGGATCGTGGCGTCATCGGCGCGGCCGCGGCTGGCCTCCGCCGCGCCCAGCGCCGGCAGGAGCCCGCGGGCACCGAGGGCCCGACGGATCCGGTCGGCTCGGGCGATCACACCGGCCTATTCGTCGTCGAAGGCGGGAAAGGGCGGAACGCCGGTGAGCCAGAACCCGGCGACGGCGCCTTCCTGATCCACTTCGATGAAGAAGTGATCGGCGACGCGCACGACCTCTACCCCGCGGGTGGGGCCGATGCGGAGATGGAAGGTGGTCTCCGAGGGATCGGTGCGGACCGAGAGCGAGGTATCCACCTCCATCGAGGTGATCCCCGGCCGCGACGGCCGCTTGGCCGCGACGACGCGCCCCTCGGTGAGTTGCGCCGGGACGCGGAGGCCGGGCACGGTGTTCACCTCGGGCCACACCACGAGATCGATGCCGCAGATCACGCCGTCGCTCACGTCGAGCACGGCGACGGAGCCCACGTCGTCGGTGAGCTCGACGGTGCCGGTGAGCCCGCCCACCTTCCGGCTCGCCTTGAAGGCGCCCGAGAGGATGTCGGTCTCCGGATCCCACCGCCAGCTGACCGCCGGGAGCTTGCCGCTGAGCGGCTCGATGTGCGCCGCCAGCGTCACGGGCGGGATCCCGGCGCCGGCACCGACGCGAGACGGTCGATGAGCCGCAGCACCCGGTCGAGCGCGGTCTCCAGCTCGCGGTCCGAGACCGAGTACGAGAGCCGCACCCAGCGGTCGTCGCCGAACGCGCCGCCCGGCACGAGCGCCACCCCCTCCTCGGCCATGAGCTGATCGCAGAAGGCGGTGCCCGAGAGCGGCGCGCCGTCGCGGATGCCGTCCACCCGGAAGAAGAAGTAGAACGCGCCGTGCGGCTCGATGAACTCCACGCCGGGGGCTTCGCTCCGGAACCGCTCGACCAGGTAGTCGCGGCGCTGGCGGAAGGCGGCGACCATGCGGACGACGTCCTGCTCGACCCGGTCGTCGCTGAAGGCGGCGGCGGCGGCCCACTGCGCCGGATGGTTGGCACCGGTGGTGGTATGGCCCTGGAAGGCCGTCATCGACTTGATGAGCTTCACGGGCCCGTAGGTGGCGCCGATCCGCCAGCCCGTCATGGCGTACGCCTTGCTCGCGCCCGCAATGATCACGGTGCGATCGAGGAGCTCGTCCGAGAGGTCGAGCAGGGAGGGCGCCGGGCCGGGGCCGTAGTTGATGCGCCGGTAGATCTCGTCGGAGATGATCCAGATGTCGTGCTTCTGCGCCCATTCGGCGACCGCGCGCAGCTCCGCCAGCGTGTACACGGCGCCGGTCGGGTTACAGGGCGAGCAGAGGATGAGCCCGCGGGTGAGCTTCGAGTGCGCGCGATCGAGATCGCGGACGCTCACCTTGAGTCCCCATTCGACGTCGCCGGGCACCAGCACCGGCTCGGCGCGCGAGAGGTGGACGATCTGCGGATAGGAAACCCACGCCGGCGCCGGAATGAGCACGCGGTCGTGCGGGCCGAACAGATTGAAGCAGGCATTGAAGAGCGACTGCTTGGAGCCGGAGCTGATGAGAATGCGATCGGCGTCCACGGGCCGGCCGCCCGACAGGAGCGACAGCCGCCTCGCCACCGCCTGCCGGAGCTCGGGGATGCCGGCGTTCGGCGGGTAGCGGGTCATGCCGCGCTGGATCGCCTGGATGCCGGCCTGCGCCGCCGCCGCGGGCGTGTCGAAATCGGGCTCGCCGACACTCAGGTCGTAGACGTCCTCGCCGAGCGCCCGCCGGCGCCGCGTCTCGTTGCTGATGGCGAGCGTTTCGGACGGCTTGAGATGCTGGACGTTGAGCGAGAGCGGGTCGGCCATGCGGTATCCGGGTGAGAGCGGCGCGATGGTGTGCGGCTGAAAGGTTCGTCGGCTGCGAAGCGATGTCAACGGTGCTACTTTCCCCGCTCGCTCTCTGAGACGACGAGGGAAATGTGCCTGGATTCGAAGCCCTGCATCTGACGGGCGCCGCCGGCGCCGCGCTCGACGCGCTGGGATGGGATGCGGCCGATGCCGCGGTCCGCGATGCCGCCCCGACCGCGGCGCGCGGCCACAATCTGCTGCTGGTGACGGCGCACGCGCCGGCCTTTGCCGCGCCGGCGCTCGCGGGACTCCTGGGCCGGCTGGGTGGCGAGCAGGGCGCACGCGCCCTCCTCCTCGCTCCGTCCGCCGAAATCGACGAGTGGGGCGCGCTCGCCCACGCGCTGGGCCACGCGCTGCCGGTGCGGATCCAGGCGGCGCACACCGAGGCGCGGGCACTCCGCCGGCTCCGCGCCCGGGAGCTCGACCTCCTCATCACCACCCCCGACACCGCGCTGGCCCTCGTGCGCCGCTCGGCGCTCAAGCTCGACGAGCTCGCCGCCATCGTCCTCGCGTGGCCGGAATCGCAGCTCGCCGACGACACCCTCACCACCCTCATGCAGGACCTCGGCCGCGACGCGCAGCGCATCATCTGCACCGCCGCGCCGGACCGCGTGGACGAGCTCACCGAGCGCTTCGCCCGGAAGGCGATGACGGTGGGCGCGCCGGCCCTCGAAAGCTCGCCACTGCCGCCGGCGGGTCCGGTCCGCACCGTCGCCGTCGCGTGGGACGACCGCGCGAGCGCGTTGGGCCGCATCGTCGAGCTTCTCGACCCCGCGTCGGTCACGGTCTGGGCCGCCGACCGGACCCACGCGCCGGCAATCGCCGCGGCGCTCCCGCTGGGCGATCCCTCCATCAGCTTCACCACCGGCGATGCGCCGCCCGCGGCGCTGGTGATCGCATTCGACGCCCCGACGCCCGAACGGCTCCGTCAGCTGCTCACGGCCGGCGAGGTGGTGCTGCTGGTGCCCGCCACGGCCGACGCGTACATCACGCGCATCGCGGCGCCCCGCCGGCCGCTCCGGCTTCCCGGTCTCCTCGAGGCGGCGACGCAGGAGGCGGCGGCGCATCGCGCGGCGATCGTGCAGGCGCTGGAGGAGCTGAGGCCGGAGCGGGCCCTGCTCACCCTATCGCCCCTGTTCGAGCGATACGACGCGTCGGCGGTGGCGGCCGCGCTCTTCGATCTCTGGCTCGCCCGCCCAGGCGCCGCGGCGCCCAGGGCCGCCCCCGACGCACCCGCCACCACCAGGATTTTCGTCGGGCTCGGCCGGAACGACAACGCGACGCCGGCCGACTTCGTGGCCGTGCTCACGAAGGAGCTGAGGGTCGAGCGCGGGACGATCGGCCGGATCGAGCTGAAGGACAGCTATTCGCTGGTGGAGGTGCCGACGGATGAGGCGGAGAAGATCGCCGCCGCGCTCAACGGCGTGACGATCCGGAAGAAGCGGGTGACGGCGCGGGTGGACCGGGGGCCCGGACGGCCCGCCGCCCGAGCCGGTGGGCGACGGGAGCGCTGAGCGGTCTCAGCGCTTCCGGTTGACCTGTTCCTTGAGCGCCTTTCCCGCGCGAAACGCGGGCACGGTGGACGCCTTGATGTTGATTTCCTTGCCGGTGCGCGGATTGCGGCCCTGCCGCGCCTTCCGCCGGCGCACCTCGAAGTTGCCGAAGCCGCTGATCTGCACCTTGTTGCCCTTTCGCAGCTCCGCCGCGATCACCCCGTCAGCCGCGAAGAAGAGATCCACCACCGCCGCGGCGCGCGCCCGCGTGAGCTCCAGCCGTTTGGCGACGGTCTCGACGAGCGACTGTTTGTTCACGTGTTCGGCCTCGGAAATGTCGGGGGCGGAGAATATGCGCGGCGCCGCCGAGCGGCCGCAAGAGCCGCTTGACCGCATCCGCGCTGCGCCTTAATCTCTCCCGCCCCCGCACGGAGACTCCCCGATGTATCACGGTGCCCGCCCCGGCTGGATCGAAGTGATTGCCGGCGTCATGTTCAGCGGCAAGAGCGAGGAGCTGATTCGCCGGGTCCGGCGCGGCATCATCGCGCGCCGCCGGGTGCAGGTGTTCAAGTCGCACCTTGACGCCCGCTACGCCGGACTGTACAGCGTCTCCAGTCACAACGGCACCGAGGTGGATGCGACGCCGGTCGATACGGCGGCGGAGATCTTCCGTCAGGTGCGGCCGGACACCGAGATCGTGGCGGTGGACGAGGTCCAGTTCCTCGACCGCGGCATCATCGAGGTGGTGACCGCGCTCGCGGCCCGCGGCGTGCGCGTCATCGTGGCCGGCACCGACACCGACTTCCGGGGCGAGCCCTTCGGCGCCATGGGCGATCTCATGACGGTTGCGGAGACGGTGGACAAGCTCCAGGCGATCTGCGTCATCTGCGGCGACCTCGCCTGCCGCAACCAGCGGCTGGTGGACGGGCGTCCCGCGCGCTACGAGTCGCCCACGATCATGGTGGGCGGGCGCGAGAGCTACGAGGCGCGCTGCCGGCACTGCCACGACGTGCCCCGGCGTGACGAGGACCAGGCGGTGCTGGAGCTGCGGGCCGCCGCCCGCTGACGGCGTGCGGCACATCGGCCTCACCGGCAACGTCGCCGCCGGGAAGTCCACCGTCGCGGCGCTCTTCGCGCGCTGGGGCGCGACGGTCATCGACGCCGACACCGTCGTGCGCGAGCTGCAGGAGCCGGGCTCGCCTGTGCTCGATGCGATCGTCGCGCGCTTCGGGCCGGAAATCCTGGCGCCGGGCGGCTCCCTCGACCGCGCGGCACTCCGCCGGCTCGTCCTCGCCGATGCCGCCGCGCGCCGCGACCTCGAAGCGGTCGTGCACCCGGCCGTGCTCGACCGCCGGCGCGAGCTCCTCGCCGCCGCGCGCGTCCGGGGCGCCCAGGTGGTCGTCAGCGACATTCCACTTCTCTTCGAGACCATGGACCCCGCCGAATTCGACGCCGTGGTGCTGGTGGACGCGCCGGAGGCGGTGCGCCGGCGCCGGCTGATCGAGCGCCGGGGCCTCTCGCCCGGCGAAGCCGACGCGCTCATCGCCGCGCAGGCGCCGTCCGGCCCCAAGCGCGCGCTCAGCACCCACGTCATCGAGAACGACGGCGACGAAGCGCTGCTCGAGGCCCGCGCCCGGACCGCCTGGAACGCCGTCGCGCCCGCTTGATTTCACTGCACGGGGGGCGTATCCTCACCCCGTCACACCAGCCCTGGAGCTCCCGTGTCGAACGTCCCCGATGAGATGCTGTACACCTCCGAGCACGAGTACGTGCTCAAGAACGACGCCGGCGACATCGTCCAGGTCGGCATCACCGACTACGCGCAGGGCGAGCTGGGCGACGTGGTGTTCGTGAGCCTCCCCAAGGTGGGCGAGAAGTTCGACACCCACGAGCCGTTCGGCACCATCGAGGCGGTCAAGGCGGTCTCCGAGCTGTACAGCCCGGTGGCAGGCACGGTGACCGAGGTGAACGACAGCCTGGACAGCGACCCCGCCGTCGTCAACCGCGACCCCTACGGCGCCGGCTGGATGGTGAAGTTCCGCGTGGCCGACGACGATGAGCTGCACGGCCTGCTCGACGCCTCGGCGTATCGCAAGCACATCGGCGAGTGACCGGCGCGGCCGCCGACCGCGGAACCCTCGACGCCCCGGGCCGGTTCTCTCGGGGCGTCCGCACATAGCGGACCTCCCTACTTCCGCAGGAGCACGACACCTCCGATGAGCACCGCCGGTCCCGCCAGCTTCGCCTCGCGCCACATCGGTCCCCGCCCCGCCGACATCGAAGCGATGCTCGGTACCCTCGGCTACGGGTCGCTCGACGCGCTCATGGACGACGTCGTGCCGGAGGACATCCGGCTCCGCCGCCCCCTCGCGCTTCCGCCCGGCCAGGGCGAGCGGGACGTCCTCCGGACGCTCCGCGGGATGGCAGCGCAGAACCAGGTCTTCCGCTCCTACATCGGCATGGGCTACTACGGCTGCTTCATGCCGCCGGTGATCCAGCGCAACGTGCTGGAGAATCCCGGGTGGTACACCGCCTACACGCCGTATCAGGCGGAGATCGCCCAGGGCCGCCTCGAGGCGCTGCTGACCTTCCAGACGATGGTGTCCGACCTGACCG
Organism: Gemmatimonadales bacterium; assembly: GCA_025935995.1. Classification (GTDB taxonomy): domain Bacteria; phylum Gemmatimonadota; class Gemmatimonadetes; order Gemmatimonadales; family GWC2-71-9; genus JAICUF01. Next base: position 1,889 of record JAICUF010000064.1, on the reverse strand, counting down.
GTCTCGAGATCGCCAACGCCTCGCTCCTCGATGAGGCGACCGCGGCGGCGGAGGCCATGCACCTCACGGTGGCGCTCGGCGCCGCGCGGAAGGAGCCGGTCTTCCTGGTGGATGCCGACTGCCACCCGCAGACAATCGCCGTGGTGAAGACCCGGGCCGAGGCCCGCGGGGTCAGCGTGATTACGGGATCGCCGGAGAGCTTCGAGTTCGGGCCCGAGGTCGCGGGTGCGCTGCTCCAGTATCCCGCGACCGACGGCGCCGTGCGCGATTACCGCGCCATCTGCGAGCGCGCCCACGCCGCGGGCGCGCTCATCACGGTCGCCACCGATCTCCTGGCGCTCACCCTGCTCACGCCACCCGGCGAGTGGGGCGCCGACATGGCGGTCGGCAGCAGCCAGCGCTTCGGCGTGCCCATGGGCTACGGCGGGCCGCACGCCGCCTTCTTCGCGACGCGCGACGCCTACAAGCGCCACATCCCCGGGCGCATCATCGGCGTCTCCCGTGACGCGCGCGGCCGCGCCGGGCTCCGCATGGCGCTCCAGACCCGCGAGCAGCACATCCGCCGCGACAAGGCGACGAGCAACATCTGCACCGCGCAGGTCCTGCTCGCCGTCATCTCCGCCATGTACGCCGTCTACCACGGCCCCGAGGGACTCCGGCGCATCGCCGAGCAGGTGCACAGCCGCGCCGTGCTGCTGGCGCGGGCGCTCAAGGCGCTCCGCTACCTGGTGGTGCACGAGGCGTTCTTCGACACCGTGTGCGTCGAGGTGGAGCGCTGGGCCCTGCCGCGCCTGGTCGAGGCGGCCCGCGCGCGGCGGATCAACCTGCGCGTGCTCTCGCCCACGCGCCTCACGATCGCGCTCGACGAGACCGTCGGCTTCGGCGACCTGGCCGACCTGATCGCCGTCTTCGGCCTCGACACGGCACTGCCCGCCGTGGCCGACGAGGCGACCGACGCCGGCCCCTTCGCCCTGCCGAAGCCGTTCCGGCGCAACTCGGCCTACCTCACCCATCCGGTCTTCAACCGGTATCACTCCGAGACGGAGATGCTCCGCTATCTCCGCCGCCTCGAGGCCCGCGACCTCTCCCTCACCTCGGCCATGATCCCGCTGGGCTCCTGCACCATGAAGCTCAACGCGACGACCGAGATGATCCCGCTGAGCTGGCGCGAGTTCAACCGCCTGCATCCGTTCGCGCCGCGCGACCAGGCGCAGGGCTACCAGGCGCTCTTTGCCTCGCTCGAGTACCAGCTGGCGGAGATCACCGGCTTCGCCCGGGTATCGCTGCAGCCGAACGCCGGGTCCCAGGGCGAGTATGCGGGGCTGCTCGTGATCCGCGCCTGGCATCGCGCGCGGGGGGACACCCACCGGACCACCTGCCTCATCCCGATGTCGGCGCACGGCACGAATCCGGCGAGCGCCGTGATGGCCGGCATGCAGGTGGTCCCGGTCCGGAGCGACGAGCACGGCAACATCGACGTGGACGACCTGCGCGCGAAGGCCGAGCAGCACGGGGAGACCCTGGCCGCCCTGATGGTCACCTATCCGTCCACGCACGGCGTCTTCGAGGCGTCGATCCGGGAGATCTGCCGCATCGTCCACCAGCACGGCGGGCAGGTGTACATGGACGGCGCCAACATGAACGCCCAGGTGGGTCTCTGCCGCCCGGGCGACATCGGCGCCGATGTCTGCCACCTGAACCTGCACAAGACCTTCTGCATCCCGCACGGCGGCGGCGGCCCCGGCATGGGACCGATCGGCGTGGCCGAGCACCTGGCGCCGTTTCTCCCCGGCCATCCCGTGGTGGACCTGGGCTACACCGCGCCGAGCGGCGCCGTATCCGCCGCGCCCTGGGGAAGCCCGCTCGTGCTGCCGATCTCGTGGGCCTAC
>JAICUF010000120.1 GCA_025935995.1 Gemmatimonadales bacterium | reverse complement strand
CTCCGGGTGCGGCAGATCCTGGCGCGGGACGTGGTGTTCAACATCGAGGACTTCGGGTACGAGCGGCAGGAAACTCTCTCGTTGCGCAAGCAGGAGGACGTGACGCCATGAAGGCACTGTCTCGTGTGATCCTGGCCGCGGTCGCGGCGCTCCTGGTCGCGCCGCCCGCCGGGGCCGAGGACGGCCCGCTGAGCGGTGAGGTCACCGCCGTCAGCGTCATGCCCTCGCCGGGGCGCGCCGAAGTCGTCGTCAACGTGCACGGCACGGTGGACGTCAAGGACTTCGTGCTCGACAATCCGGCCCGCCTGGTGCTCGATGTGGTGGGCGCACGGCTGAGCGCGGGCGCGAGCCGCTACGACGGCATCAACCGCGGCGGCGTGCGGAACCTGCGCTACAACCAGTACCGCGCCGACGTGGTGCGCATCGTGCTCGAGCTCGACGCCGCCAAGAACTACAAGGTCACCCGCGAGGGCGATGCGATCCGCATCTCCTTCGGCGCCGACCGCAGCTTCGCCTCGTGGTCGTCGACTACGCCGGGCGATCTGACCCCGCCGGCGCCCCGCGCCATGGCGGACGCGCGGCCAGCCGCCCAGCGGAGCGAGGTCAGCCTCCCCGACGAGGCCCCGGCCCGCGAGCCGCAGGGCGAGCCGCGCATCACCGTGACCTGGGACCGCGCCAGCATCGGCGACGTCGTGGCCGGCTTCGCCGCGTTCAGCGGGAAGACGATCATCCTGGGCAAGGACATCAAGGGTGAGGTGACGGCCGAGATCAAGAATCAGCCGTGGCCGCAGGCCTTTGCCGCGATTCTCGCGGCCCAGGGCCTCACCGCCCAGGAGATGCCGGGCGGCATCATCCGGGTGGACGCGCCGTCCACGCTGGCCGCGCTCGATTCCACCGAGCCGCTCGAGACCGCCGTCGTCCGGGTCAACTACAAGCAGGCCGACTCGCTCGCCAAGACGGTCGAGAGCATCGTGACCAAGGGCCGGGGCCGGGTCATCGCCGACCGCGGGTCGAACGCCCTCGTCATCACCGACACGCACAGCCACATCGGCCAGGTCACCGACTTCGTCCGCGGCCTCGACGTGCGCACGCCGCAGATCTCGATCCAGGCCAAGATCATCTTCGTCGACCGGACCGACCTGCAGCAGCTCGGCCTCCGCTACGATATCGGGAGCCGGAGCCAGTTCTTCAACAAGCTGGTGCAGCGGCCCGACCCGACCAAGACGGACGGCACCACCTACGCGCCGGGCATCAACATCATCGACCTCGGCGGCAACTCGCTCTCGGCCATCGGCAACGCCGACGCGACGGTGCAGCAGTCCGCGCTCGACCTCGTCTTCTCGACGGCGCTGGGCGGCTTCTCGCTCACGAGCTTCCTGAGCGCGCTCGAGACGGTGCAGCTCTCCGACGTGCAGGCCGAGCCGCTCATCACCACGCTCGACAACCGGCAGGCCGACATCCTCGTCGGCGACGAGATCCCGCTCCGCGTGGTCGACGCCAGCGCCCAGTCGAGCGGTACCGGCACCGCCGTGCCGCGGTCCACGGTGCAGTTCAAGGAGACCGGCATCCGGCTCACCGTCACGCCGCACGTGACCAACAACCGTCAGATCCTGATGGAGCTCAAGACCGAGCGGTCCAACGTGCAGACGCTGGCCGCGGCGGACCTCGGCTTCACGATCAACAAGCAGACGTCCACCAATCAGCTCCTGGTGGGCGACGGCGAGACCAGCGTCATCGGCGGCCTCACCGTCACCACGGTCACCAAGAGCCGCTCGGGGATTCCGCTGCTCTCGGGCCTCCCGATCGTGGGCAAGCTCTTCAGCTTCAGCTCGGACCAGGAGAACCGCCGCGACCTCATCATCCTCGTCACGCCGCGGATCGTCGACGACGGCATCTCGACGCCCTGAGGCGCCCGTGACCCACCCGCCGCGAGCCCGACCCCGGTCGGGCTCGCGTGCTTTCCCTCAACCAGGATCGTGATGCGTCTTCGCTTCACCACCGCGGGCGAATCGCACGGCCGCGGGCTCGTGACCGTGGTCGAGGGGCTGCCGGCGGGACTGCCCGTCACCGCGGAGTGGGTGGACCGGGACCTGGGGCGGCGCATGCGCGGGCACGGCCGCGGTGGCCGCATGACGATCGAGCAGGACCGCATCGAGTGGATCTCGGGCGTGCGCGCCGGCGAGACGCTCGGCTCGCCGGTGGCGATGCTGATCGCCAACCGCGACTGGGCCAACTGGCAGGAGGTGATGGCGGCCGAGGCGGCCGGCGCGCCTCGCGAGCGGAGGGTGACGCGGCCCCGGCCGGGCCACGCCGATCTCACCGGCGTCCTCAAGTATGATCGCACCGACGCGCGCGACATCCTCGAGCGGGCGAGCGCGCGGGAGACGGCCGCGCGCGTGGCGGCGGGCGCGCTGGCCCGCCGGCTCCTCGACGAGTTCGGGGTGACGGTCGCGAGCCACGTCGTGGCGCTCGGCGGCATCGTCGCGGGGGCGGTCGATCCGCTGGACGCGCCCGGCGCCGCCGACCATTCGCCCGTCCGCACCCTCGACCCGGAAGCCGAGGCGGCCATGGTGCAGCGCATCGACGCGGCGCGCGCCGCCGGCGACACGCTCGGCGGCGTGGTCGAAGTCGTGGCCGACGGCCTCGTCCCCGGGCTCGGCAGCCACGTGAGCTGGGATCGGAAGCTCGACGGCCGGCTCGCCGGCATGCTGATGTCCATCCCGGCCGTGAAGGGCGTGGAAATCGGGCTCGGCTTCGCCGCGGCGGCGCGTCCCGGCTCCGAGGTGCATGATCCGATCATCGCCGGTGGAGGGCACGCGGCACCGCGCCGCGGCGGCAACAACGCCGGTGGCCTGGAGGGTGGCATGACGACGGGGGAACCGCTGGTTGTTCGTATTGCGATGAAGCCGCTCTCGACGCTCATGACCCCGCTCGAGACGGTGGACCTCTCGTCCGGCCGCTCCGCCCGTGCCGAGACCGAGCGGTCCGACGTCACGGCCGTGCCGGCGCTCGGCGTCGTCGCGGAGGCGCTGGTGGCGCTCGTGCTCGCCGACGCGATGCTGGAGAAGTTCGGCGGCGACTCGCTGACGGAGATGCGGCGGAACGTGGATGGCTACCGGGCCCAGCTCGCCGCGCGATGGAGCGGGGAGCGGGACGCGGCCCGATGACCCGCCGGCACGTGGTCCTCGTCGGCCTTTCGGGCTCCGGCAAGAGCGTCGTCGGCCAGAGCGTCGCGACCGAGCTGGGCGCGCCGCTGGTGGACGTCGATGGACTCATCGTCCGCCAGGCGCAGATGCCCCTCAGCCGTCTGATCGGCGAACGCGGGGAGGTGGGCTTCCGGGAGCTGGAGCGGCAGGCGGTGCGCCAGGCGCTGAGCGAGGCTCCCTCGATAATCGTCCCGGGGGCGGGATGGGCCGCGCAGCCCGGCGCGATCGAGGTGGCCCGTACGTCGGCGGTTCTGGTGTACCTCAAGGCGATGGCCATCACCATGGCCCGGCGGCTCGGGGCCGACGATTCGCGGCCGCTCCTCTCGGGCGGCGACCTCATCGAGCGGCTCCGCGAGCAGCTCGCCTCGCGCGAGCCGTTCTACAACCGGGCCGATCACACCGTCGTCACCGACGCCCGGACGATCGAGGCGGTCGCGGCCGACGTCGCCGGGCTGGCCCGCCGGGAGGCCGGATGGTAATGCGTTGAAATTCAGGGATTTAGGCATCTCGTCCTTGCCAGCCCGGTACCCCCGCGCTTTCTTGGTACCTCGCTTTCTTTAATAATGCTCGCTTCTCGCAGGTTATCCTGACCGATGGCAACTACCAGAAAGACGCGCCCCGCCAAGTCCGCCAAGCCCACCGCGAAGGCCGCCTCCAAACCGGCGAAGCCGGCGGCCAAGGCGGCGAAGACGGCCAGGCCGGCGAAGGCCGGCAAGGCCGCCGCCGGCAAGGTCGCCACGGCCAAGGCTCCGCGGCGCGGCGGCCGGTCAGCGGCGCCGCCGGTTCGAGCGGGCAACGCGCTGGTGATCGTCGAGTCGCCCACCAAGGCCAAGACCATCGGCAAGTATCTCGGGAGCGGCTACTCCGTCCGCGCCACCGTCGGCCACATCCGGGACCTTCCCACCCGGAAGCTCGGTGTCGAGATCGATTCCGGCCGCTTCACGCCGGAATACGTGATCATCAAGGGGAAGACGGCCACCGTATCGGAGCTCAAGGCGGCCGCCAAGGTGGCGAGCCACGTCTACCTCGCGACCGACCCGGACCGTGAGGGCGAGGCCATCGCCTGGCACGTGGCGAGCCAGCTCAGCGGCGGGGCGCCCATGGAGCGCGTCCTCTTTCACGAGATCACGAAGGACGCGGTCAAGGAAGCCATCGCCCACGCCGGCGAGATCGACGAGCAGAAGGTCAATGCGCAGCAGGCGCGGCGGATCCTCGACCGCCTCGTGGGCTACAAGGCGAGCCCCATCCTCTGGAAGAGCATCAAGACCGGGCTCTCCGCCGGCCGCGTGCAGACCGTCGCGCTCCGGCTCCTGATCGAGCGCGAGCGGGAGATCCGCGCCTTCATCCCGCAGGAGTACTGGACCATCGAGGCGCTCTGCGCCGCCCACGGGCAGACGTTCGAGGCGTCGCTCCACAAGGTGGACGGCCACAAGCCGCAGCTCGGGAATGCCGCCGACGCGCAGGCGGTGGTGGATGCGGTGAGCGGGCAGCCGTTCATCGTGAGCGGTGTGGAGAAGAAGCAGCGGCGGAAGAAGCCCGCGCCCCCCTTCACGACGAGCACGCTGCAGCAGGAGGCCGCCAAGAAGCTCGGCTTCTCCAGCCGTCGCACGATGCGGGCGGCACAGGACCTCTACGAAGGCATGGACGTCGGCGAGGACGGCCCCGTCGGCCTCATCACCTACATGCGCACCGACTCCGTCCGCGTGAGCGACGCCGCGGTATCGTCGGTGCGGGACCTCATCGGCGCCGCCTTCGGCGCACGCTACCTGCCGGACACGCCCAACGCCTACAGCTCGCGGAGGGCGGCCCGGGTGCAGGACGCGCACGAGGCGGTGCGGCCGACCGACGTGCGCCGGCGACCCGAGCAGGTCCAGCGCTTCCTCGAACCCGACCAGTTCCGGCTCTATCAGCTCATCTGGCAGCGCTTCGTGGCGTCGCAGATGATGCCCGCGGTCTACGACATGACGATCGTGGACTTCGACCTCGGCCGCTTCCTCTTCCGGGCGACGGGCTCGGTGCTCGTCTTCGACGGCTACCATGCCGTCTACCTGGAGGGGCGCGAGGCCGAGGAAGGGAAGACGATGGACGATCTGCCGCCGATTCCCCTGCTCGCCGCCGGCGACCGGGTGGAGGTCCGCGAGATCACGCCCTCGCAGCATTTCACCGAGCCGCCGCCCCGCTACTCCGAGGCCAGCCTCGTGAAGGAGCTCGAGCGCCTCGGCATCGGCCGCCCGTCCACCTACAGTGCGATCATCTCGACGCTGGCGGCCCGCGAGTACGTGCGAGTGGATCAGCGACGCTTCTTCCCGACCGCGCTCGGCGAGACGGTGGAGAAGCTGATGGTCGGCAAGTTCCCCGACATCTTCAATGTCGAGTTCACGGCGCGGATGGAGGAGGAGCTCGACCGGATCGAGGAAGACGGGATGGACTGGCAGGTGGTGCTCAACGACTTCTACGGCCCGTTCACTCGCGCGCTCGAGGCGGTGGACATCAACGCGCTCGTCGCGGAGGCGCACGGGCTCTCACCCGAGAAGCTGGCGCTCGAGAAGTGTCCCAAGTGCGGCTCGGCGATCGAGCTCCGCACCGGCCGCTTCGGCCCGTACCTCGCCTGCGTGAAGTACAAGGACGCGTGCGACTACGTGAAGTCGCTGAAGGAGAAGATTCCCGACCGTCCCACCGACGAGAAGTGCCATCTCTGCGGGTCGGCGATGGTGATCAAGACGGGACGCTTCGGCGAGTTCCTCGCCTGCACGGCGTATCCCGGCTGCAAGGGCACGCGCTCGATCCCGCTCGGCATCAAGTGCCCGAAGTGCGATATCGGCGATCTCACCGAGCGGCGCACCAAGCGCGGGAAGTCGTTCTGGGGCTGCATGCGCTATCCCGACTGCGACTTCTCGACCTGGAACATGCCCGTGCCGGAGGCCTGCCCCGAGTGCAGCTTCGTCGGCATGGAGAAGCGCCGCAGCAAGGCCGAGGGCGAGTCGCGTGTCTGCCTCAAGTGCGGGCACAGGGTCGTGGTGGCCGAGCCCGAAGAGGTCGCGCTGGCGTGAACGCCGCCGTGGTCGGTGGCGGGCTCGCCGGCTGCGAGGCGGCGTGGGCCCTCGCCGAACGCGGCGTGGACGTCACGCTGATCGAGATGCGGCCGGTGGTGCGCACTCCCGCCCACGCCAGCGACCGCCTCGCCGAGCTGGTCTGCAGCAACACCTTCAAGTCCACCGACGTCACCAACGCGCACGGCCTGCTCAAGGCCGAGCTCCGGGTGCTCGGCAGCCTCCTGCTCCAGTGCGCCGACGAGGCCGCGGTCCCCGGCGGCACCGCGCTCGCGGTCGATCGCGAGGTCTTCAGCCGCGCCGTGCACGATCGGATCACATCCCATCCCCGGATCCGCGTCGTGCGCGAGGAGGCGACGGCGCTCCCGTCGCCCGGCGTCATCGCCACCGGTCCGCTTACCTCCGACCGGCTGGCCCAGGCGATCGCCGCGCGACTCGGTGGGGGTGCACTCGCCTTCTACGATGCCATCGCGCCCATCGTGTCGGCGGAGTCGCTCGACCGCTCGGCGCTGTATGCCCTCTCGCGCTACGGCAAGGGCGGCGGCGACGACTACCTCAACGCGCCGATGGACGCCGATCACTACGAAGCGTTCATCGACGCGCTCACCGCGGCCGACCAGTTCAGCGGCCACGATTTCGACGCGGTGCCCTACTTCGAGGG
>JAICUF010000044.1 GCA_025935995.1 Gemmatimonadales bacterium | reverse complement strand
GTCCTCGATCTGCTGCTCCAGCTCGGCCAGCGGCTTCTCGAAGTCGAGCGCATACACGGACGCCATCGGCTAGCCCGCTTTCACGTAGTGGACGGAGTCGGCACCCAGGAGGTTGCGCAGCGCGCGCACGAGGTCGTCTTCGGCGGCCACGCGGAGGCGGCGGGAGCGGAGCCGCACGGCCTCCCCGTTCCCGTCGCTCCATTCAATATAGACCGGAGTCGGCCCGGGGTGCGCGGTGCAGAGCGCGGCCGCCTCGCGGACGGCGGTGGCCGGCGGCGCGGCCGGCGCGCGCCACCGGAAGCTGAGCGCCACGGCGCCGCTCTGCTTGAGCTCCTCCAGCGGGCGCGCCGCCTCCACGATGAAGGGCGCGCGGTCCTCGCCGCGGTCGCGGTCGCTGTAGCCGCCGGTGAGCAGCAGCGCGCCGTCGGGCAGGATGACCTGGTTGAGCCGGGCCCACGCGTCGGGGAAGACGATCGCCTCCGCCGTGCCGTGGAAGTCCTCCAGTACGAGCCGCGCGTACTCCTTGCCCGTCTTCTTGGAGATCTGCCGCTTCACCGCCGTCACCACCGCCGCGACGTTCACCTGGTGCTCGCTCCACTCGCCGAGGGTCGCCGTGGTGCGGGAGCCGAAGAGCTCGACCTCGTCGCGGAACCGCTCCAGCGGGTGCCCCGAGATGAAGAAGCCCAGCACTTCCTTCTCGCGCGCGAGCCGCTCGGCCTCGGTCCAGGGCGGCACGTCGGGGAACTGCCGCGCGGCCGGACGCGACGCCGGCGCCTCCCCGAAGAGCGACGCCTGGCCCGCGTCGCGCTCCTGCTGGCGCAGCTGCGCCTCGCCGAGCGCCTCATCGAGCGACTCGACGAGCTGCTTCCGGTGCGCGCCGAGCTCGTCGCACGCACCGGCGGCGATGAGCGACTCCAGCACGCGCTTGTTGCAGAGCCGGAGGTCGATCCGCTCGACCAGCTCCGTGAGCGTGGCGTACGCGCCCGCCGCGCGCCCCGCGATGATCGACTCGATCGCGCTCCAGCCCACGTTCCGCACCGCGCCGAGGCCGAAGCGGATGCGCCGGTCGCCGACGGCGGTGAACTTGAAGCCCGACTCGTTCACGTCGGGCGGCAGGACCTCGAGCCCCAGCTCCCGCGCCTCGTTGATGTACTGCACCACCTTGTCGGTGCTCCCGATCTCCGACGAGAGCAGCGCCGCCATGAACTCGGCGGGGTAGTGCGCCTTGAGCCACGCGGTCTGATAGGTGAGGACCGAGTAGGCCACCGAGTGGGACTTGTTGAAGCCGTAGCGGCCGAAGGTCTCGATCTGCGCGGCCAGCTCGTCCAGCAGCTTCTTCGGATGCCCTTCCGCGATGCCGCGCTCGACGAACTTGCCCAGCTCCTTCCGGATCAGCTCCGCGTCCTTCTTGCCGACCGCCTTCCGGAGCACGTCGGCTTCCGCGAGCGAGAATCCCGCGATGACGTTCGCGATGCGCATCACCTGTTCCTGATAGGTGATCACGCCGTAGGTCGGCTCCAGCACCTCGCGGAGGAGCGGGTGCGGGTAGGTGACGCGCTCCTGCCCCAGCTTCCGGCGGATGAAGACCGTGTGCATGCCGGCGTCGAGCGGCCCCGGCCGGAGGAGCGCGTTGGAGGCGACCAGATCATCGAAGCGGTCGCACTTCATGGCGCGCAGCGTCTCGGTCGCGAGCGGCGACTCGAACTGAAAGACGCCGGCGGTGCGCCCCTTCCGGAGCATGGCGTACACCTCCGGATCGTCGAAGGGCAGGGCGTCCATGTCGGGCGCCGTGCCGTGCCGCTCGCCGATCATGGCGACGGCATCGTGGATCACCGTCAGCGTCTTGAGGCCGAGCATGTCCATCTTGAGCATGCCGACCTTCTCGAGGGGGCCCATCTCGTACTGCGTGATGATGGCGTCCTCGCCGTCGGCCGCGGCGCCGGCCCCCCGGGTCGGCGCGGTGCAGACGGGGATGTATTCGTCGAGCGGGCCCGGCGCGATCACCACGCCGGCGGCATGGACCGACATGTGGCGCGAGATCCCCTCGATCCGGGCGCCGAGATTGGCGACGCGCTGGTAGACGGGGTTCGACTGCACCAGCTCCCGGAGCTCGTCCACCTTCTGGATCGCCTCGGGGATCGTGAGGCTGTAGGCCGGCCCCGAGGGGATCAGCTTGGTGATGCGGTCGGCCTCGCCCGGCGGCACGCGCAGCACGCGCGCCACGTCCTTCACCGCCGCGCGGGCCTTCATGGTGCCGAAGGTGACGATCTGCCCGACGCTCGCGCGGCCGTAGCGCTCGCGCACGTACTCGATCACCTCGCCGCGGCGCTCGAAGCAGAAGTCCACGTCGATGTCCGGCATCGACACGCGCTCGGGGTTGAGGAAGCGCTCGAAGAGGAGATCGAACCGGAGCGGGCAGACGTTGGTGATCCCGAGCGCATACGCGACGATCGATCCGGCGGCCGAGCCGCGGCCGGGCCCGACCGGAATGCCGCGCGCCCTGGCGGCGGCGATGAAGTCGTGGACGATGAGGAAGTAGCCCGCGTATCCCGCCCGGTTGATGACGCCGAGCTCGTAGTCGAGCCGCTGGACGACCTCCGGGGGGAGCGGAGTGCCGTAGCGCCCCTCCGCTCCTGCGGTGGCGAGGTGCAGCAGCAGTGCCTCGTCGGTGGCGAAGCCCTCGGGCTTGGGGAAGGTCGGCAGGAAGTAGCGCTTCTCGAAGTCGAACTCGCAGCGGTCGGCCACGAGCTGGGTGTTGTCGAGCGTCTCGGGGGCGTCGGGAAAGAGGGCGCGCATCTCGCGCTCGTTCTTGACGTACGACTCCGATCCGGTGAAGCGGAAGCGCTTGGGATCGTCGAGGTCGGCGCCGGTCCCGATCGCGAGGAGCACGTCGTGGGCCTCCGCGTCCTCCTTCCGGAGATAGTGCGCGTCGTTGGTGGCGACGACGCCGATGCCCAGCTCGCGTCCCAGGTCGAGCATGCCCCGCGTGACGATCTGCTCCTCGGCGATGCCGTGACTCTGGATCTCGAGCCAGAAGTTGTCGCGCCCGAAGGTCGTGGCGAACCACTCGGCGCTTCGGCGCGCCTCGTCGTACTTCCCCTGTCTGAGATAGAGGGCGACTTCGCCCGAGAGGCAGGCGGCCAGGCACACGATCCCCTCGCTGTGGCGTGCCAGCACCTCGCGATCGATGCGGGGGCGGCGGTAGAACCCCTCGGTGAAGCCGATCGACGTGAGCTTGATGAGGTTCCGGTAGCCGTCGCGGTTCCGGGCCAGCAGGACGAGGTGGCTGTACGGGCCGGGCGCGCCGGCGGGCCGCTCGCGTGCCTGCCGGGGCCCGAAGGCCAGGTAGGCCTCGAATCCGAGGATCGGCCGGATCTTCTGTGCCTTCGCCTCCTCGTAGAACGTCCACGCTGCATGCATGTTGCCGTGGTCGGTCACCGCCAGGCTGTCCATGCCGAGCTTCCGGACGTGCGAGACCAGCTCGCCGACGCGGTTGGCGCCGTCGAGGAGGGAATATTCGCTGTGGGTATGAAGATGTACGAAGGGCATGGGCGTCCAGCGGGACACCGCGGGCCTTGCGAGCGCGCGAGAATGGTGGAGGAGACCGGCCGCCCCGGGCGCGGGACGTCCATCGTCCTCCGAACCGGGGGAAGCTACCGGCCCCGCGCGCGATTGTCAAAAAGCGTTGGCGTGTCATATCTTACTGCACCCTGAACGCACGGCCCACCCGCCGGAGTCCTCACTTGCCGACCCTCTCCCCGCGCTTCGCCATTCCGTGCGTGCTGCTGATCGTCGCCGCCTGCACCGACTCCATCGCTCCGCCGCCACCGGTGGACGTGAGCTGCGACAATCCGTCCGCGGTGAACCTCGCCCCCGGCGAATACGCCGTGATCGACCCCCTGGCGCAGGGCAGCTGCGTCCAGCTCCCGGCCGCCGGGGCCGGCGGCGCCGAGCACCTCTACGTGGCACTGGCCGCGGCCGGCCGCGAGACGAGTACCGGCGTCGCGGTCGGCTACACGCTGGCCGGCGCCCCGGCCGGGGCGGCCACCGCCGCCGTCGCCGCTCTCGCCCACTCGTCGCTCTCCGACGCCGCGTCGGCGCTCCCGGGGGCCCGTGCCTTCCACGCACCCACGCCGGCGGACGCCTTTCACGCGCGGCTCCGCGAGCGCGAGCGGCTGATTTCCGAGAGTCCCGGCGCCGCGTTCAGCGCCAATCTGGGTGCCGCGCCGGTCCTGATCCCGCCCGCGCCCGGCTCGCAGCGCACCTTCAAGGTCTGCGCGACCACCGACTGCGTGAACTTCGTCAACGTGACCGCGACGGCCCTCCACGTCGGACGGAAGGCCGCGATCTATCTGGACAATACCGTTCCCACCGGCGGCTATTCCCAAGCCGACATCGATTCGGTGGGCAATCTCTTCGACGACTATCTCTACCCGATCGACACCACGGCGTTCGGCCGCGAATCGGACCTGGACGGCAACGGCGTCGTGGCCGTCCTGCTCAGCGATCAGGTCAACCAGCTCAGTGCCTCCTGCAACGCCGCCGGCAGCGTCATTCTCGGCTACTTCTTCGGGTCCGACCTCGAACCGTCGCAGAACGGCTCGAACGCCGGCGAGGTCTTCTACGGGCTCGTCCCCGATCCGGGCAACTCGAGCTGCACCATCTCCAAGGCGTACGCCAAGACCCACCTCGCGCCGACGTTCATCCACGAGTTCCAGCACATGATCAGCTACAATCAGCATGTGCTGGTGCGCAGCGGATTGAGTGAGGATGTCTGGCTCAATGAGGCGCTGTCCCACCTCGCGGAGCAGCTGGGCGCGATGCAGATTCCCGACCCGCTCTGCACCGACGATTCCGGTGTGCACAGCTGCTTCTCGCAATTCGCGCAGAGCGACATCCAGAACGGCTACCGCTATCTCCGCGACGTCGAAGCGACCTCGCTGATCGAAACCAGCCAGTCCACGGGCGCGCTGGCCGAGCGCGGCGCCAACTGGCTGTTCATCCGCTGGCTGGTGGACCAGTTCAGCTCCGATCCGCTGGGGACCGCCTTCACCCGGCAGCTCGACGCCACGAGCGCGCTCGGGAGCGCGAATGTCGCGCAGGCGACCGGCGAGCCGTTCGCGACGCTGGTCACGCAGTGGCAGCTGGCCAACTATCTCGACCACCTCCCCGGCTTCACGCCGGGCAGCCCGCGGCTCCAGTACCGGACGATCGATCTCCGCGCGACCTACGCCCAGCTCAACCAGGAGCTGCCGGCGACGTTCCCGCGCGTCTACCCGCTGATTCCCGACAGCACGCGCACCGGCACCTACCGCCGGACCGGCACGCTGCGGGACGGCTCGGGCCGTCATCTCCGGGTCATCCAGGCGCCGTCCGCGACGGCGGTCAATCTCCAGCTCACCGACAGTACCGGCGCCGCGGTCGGGAGCACGGCGGTCCCGCGGATCGGGATCGTCCGGATCCACTGATCGGCGCGGTGAGGCGGCGGCGTGGTCTCATGATCTTCCTCATCGTCGTCGGCGCGCTGCTCGGCGGATACGGTACCGCGTACGTCGCGAGCGCCGACGTCCGCTATCTCACGCGCGCGGGCATCGAGGAGACGCGGATCCTGCAGGCGCGCCGCCCCATCGCCGAGGTGCTGGCCGACAGCGCCACGCCGCCGGGACTCCGCCGCTCGCTCGATCTCGTCGTCGCCGTGCGGAATTACGCCGCGGGACTGGGCCTCGAGGCGGGGGAGACCTACACCACCTTCGCCGACGTCCGCCGCGACACCCTGCTCCTCGTCCTTCAGGCATCGCCGCGGAACTGTCTCTGTCCGTATGAATGGAAGTGGCCCATCGTGGGGCGGATGCCGTACAAGGGGTTCTTCGATCCCAAGGCGGCACAGCGCGCCGCGGACGAGCTGAGCCGGCGCGGGTTCGACGTCTATCTCCGGCCCTCCGGCGCCTTCTCGACGCTGGGCTGGTTCAGCGACCCGCTGCTCTCCACTGCACTGAGTCCCGACTCGGTCGAGCTCGCGGCGACCGTCTTCCACGAGATCGCGCACAACTCGCTGTACGTGCGGAGCGCGACGCCATTCAACGAGAGCTTTGCCCAGCTCGTCGGATACCGGTCGGCTGAAGCCTTCTTCCGCTCCCGCGGCGACAGCGCGCTCGCCGGTCGCGCGGCCGACCGCTGGCACGACGAGATCCTCCTGGGCGCCTTCTACACGACATTGACCGACCGCCTCAAGGCGCTCTATGCGCTCGGCCTCGACTCGGCGGCGGTGGATTCGGGCCGCGCGGATGCGGGGCGCTGGGCGCGCTCCGAGCTGCAGGATTCGCTCGCACCCCTCCTTCGGACCTATACGATCGGTCCGCAGGCGAGCCGGCCGATCAATAATGCCCGCCTGGTCGGGGCCACGATCTATCGGTCGCATCTCGATCTCTTCGACCGCTGGTACATGGAGCATGGCGCCGACGTGCGCCGCTCGGTCGCCGCGCTCCGCGACCTGATGAAGGGAGCCGAGGGCGACAGCGCCTTTGCCCGGCTGTCCCGCGCGGTCCGGGATTCGACGGGGACCTGACGCGCCGGAGCCGGACAGAAGAACGCGCCGCATCCCGGGGGGATGCGGCGCTTTCTCGTCGGGCCGACGCGTCAGCGGGGTGACGTCGTCGTGGTGGTCGTCGTGCTGCTGTGCGTGCTGTCGGCGTGGGTGCTGTCGGCGTGGGTCGCCGAGGTCGAATCGCCATGCGTCGTGACCGGCGGCCCGCCCGGCGTGCCGCCCGCGCTGTTGGCGCCGTTGCCGGTCGTGTCGGCCGCGGTCACGATCCCCGGCGAGCCTGCGCCGGCCGGATTCCCCTGCATGCCGGGGAGACCCTTCGACGTGGTCGCGCGCGGCGCCGTCTGCGCGCTGTCGCGGTTGAAGTGCGCGCTGCTGTCGGCCTTGACCGTGTCAGTCGTGACTCGGATCGTGTCGGTCCGGCTGTCCATCGAGCGGTAGGCCGCGGTATCGGTCTTCATGGCCGTCGAGTCGCCGCGCTTCTGCCAGGTCCTGGTGGTGCGGCTCTTCGTCACCTTGTGGGTGCGGGCGTGGTGCGTCGTATCCTGCGCCGTGGCTTTCGAGGTATCGCGGCTGGTGTTCTGGGCGTGGGCCGGCGTCGCGAAACTCCCGAGCGCCAGGGCCCCCGCGAGGGCACCCGCCACGACCGTCCCAAAGCGATGTGTCATTGTGAGCATCTCTCCCTGCGGACCCCGGCGGTGCCGGCGGTCCTGGTGATTCGTCGCCTGAGCGCACGTTCTTGCGCGCGTACGGACGCTACGGCCTCGAGCGCGAGCGCACTGTGATATGCCTCACCAATCGGGGCGGGCGCGTGCCGGGGCGGGACCCGCCGGACCGATGTACCTTACCGGCAGCACGCGTCAACGGACTCCCACATCGAGGCACCGCCATGGACACCGCCTTCGTGGCTCGCGAGCAGGACCGGATGCTGCGCGAACTGACCGAATTCCTGTCGATTCCGAGCGTCAGCGCCCTGCCGGACCACGCCGCGGACTGCCGCCGCGCCGCCGACTGGCTCATGCAGGAGCTTCGGCGGCTCGGCTGCCCCGTCGTCACGCTGGTCGAAGGGCAGGGACACCCCGTCGTCTGGGCGGAAGGCCCGCAGCTTCCGGGGCGGCCCACCCTCCTCATCTACGGCCACTACGACGTGCAGCCCCCGGACCCGCTCAACGAGTGGTCGAGTCCGCCGTTCGAGCCCACGGTGCGGGAGGGCCGGCTCTACGCCCGTGGCGCGGCGGACGACAAGGGACAGGTCTTCTGTCTGCTCAAGGCGTACGAGGCCTCCCGCGGCGCCGACGGCCACCCGCCGCTCAACGTGCACTTCATCTTCGAGGGCGAGGAGGAATGCGGCGGACGGGTCGTCTTCGACCTGCTCCGCACCGAGCCCGAACGCACCCGCGCCGACGCCGTGCTGGTCTGCGACATGTCGTACTTCGCGCCCGGCTGGCCCGCCGTCTACACCGCGCTCCGCGGCCTCTGCTATGCCGAGATCTCGGTGCGCACGCTGCAGCGCGACCTGCACTCGGGCACCTACGGCGGCGCGGCGCCCAACGCGCTCGAGACGCTGGTGCGCCTCCTCGCCGACCTCAAGGACGAGGACGGCAAGATCCACATCCGGAAGCTCTACAAGTCGGTGGAGGAGCCGAGCCGATCGGAGCGGAAGGCGTGGAAGCAGCTGCCGTTCGACGAGGAGCGCTTCCTCACCGACGAAGTGACCGGGAAGTCGCTCACCGGACTCGAGGATTATTCGGTGCTGGAGCGGGTCTGGGCGCTCCCGACCTTCGAGATCCACGGGATCAAGGGCGGCTTCACGGGGGAGGGGGCCAAGACGGTCATCCCGGCGCAGGCGAGCGCCAAGGTGAGTCTCCGGCTGGTCCCGGGCCAGCGCTACGAGAAGGTGGCACGCCAGCTCAGGAAGGCCGTCGCGCGGTTCGCGCCCAAGTGGGCCGACGTGGACGTGCGGATTCACCACGGCGGCGATCCGGTGCAGGTGGATGTCGAGAGTCCCGCCTTCGAGCTGCTCGACCAGGCCTTCGAGGAGGTCGTGGGCCGGAAGGCGGTGCAGGCGCGCGCCGGCGGGTCGAGCCCGATCGTGCCCGAGCTGGGCCTGGAGGGCGCGCCGGTGATCCTCACCGGCATCGGACTTCCCGACGACGGGCTGCACTCACCCAACGAGAAGCTCGATCTCTCGCAGCTGTGGAGCGGCATCCGGATCTTCGCCCGTTTCTTCGAGCTGCTGGGCGCGACCGACCCCGCGGTGATGGCTCGGGACGAGGATGCGGAGGATGAAGAGGAGGACGAGGACGAGGACGAGCAGGAGGCGGCGGCGGCGGCCGATCAGGCCGCGGCCCGCTAGTCCTCCGGAGGAAGGGTCGGGCGGGGCACCCCGCCCGAGTACCGCGCCTCGGTGCGCGCATGCAGCTCATCGATCCCGATGAGCGCCCGCGCCGAGGCGATGATCCCCGCCACCACGTCGTCGGCCCAGTAGGGGTCGGGACGCTCACCCGCCGGCAGCGTTCGCGCGCACGATTCGAGATAACTGATCGCCGTCGTGATCCACTCGCTCTGGGCCGACGCGATCGTGGCCCAGGAGCCGGTCGAGCGCAGCTCCAGCTCCTCGAGCGCCTTCAGGTGCTCGCCGAGGCCCTGGGTGACCGGCGCGGAGCGGAGCTTGTCGGCCACCAGCGCGAGCACGGTTCGCCGCTCGGACTCCTGCGGCTCCGGGAGCGGGGCCAGGTAGTGACGCTGGTCGGCGACCATTTCGGCGAGACGGATGCAGACGGCGCGGATGGCGGGCTCGAGGGCGTGGGGCGCCTCGCTGGACCAGCTCTGAGCGGCGCGAAGAATCTCGGTGATGCGCCGGTCGGCCTGCGCTTCGGGGGTGGGCTTCCGTGTGGCGTCCGCCATGTACGGAGGATGGCGGAAGCGGACCTCAAAGGCAACCGCTCCGAAGACGTCCGAGCCGTCGGGCGAGGAGCGCGAGGGCGGCGAGGCAGGCCGCCGCCAGCACGGCGAGCCCGGGGCGGCCGAAGAAGGCGTGGACCGGCGTCGTCACCAGCATCACGACCACCGTCGCGAAGGCGCTCACCGTGGCGAACATGGCGCGCCGGTACGGATTCCGGAACGGCGCGAGCGCAAGCCAGGTGACGAGCGCCGCCGCGAACACGCCGAGCGCGGTGCCCGCGAGCAGGGTATAGGCGGCGGGGGAGGAGGCGGGGTTCGCCGCCAGCGCGGCGGGCGCCCGTTCCCGCAGGTAGCTGACGGCGATGACGGCGAGCGTGACGGTCAGCGTCCCCGCGACGATCCCGGCCGGCACCGCCGTGGCGATGAGGCCGAGCGGATCGGCGAGGCCCGGCGCGTCCGAGGTCGGGGGCGCGGTCACCTAGATGTGGATCACCCGGCCCATCGAGTCGAGGCACGCCTCGGCGATCGCCTCCGAGAGCGTCGGGTGCGCGTGGATCGCGAGATCCACCTCCTCGACCGTGAACTCGTTCTCGCGGGCGACGTCGAGCTCGTGAATCATCTCCGAGGCGTGGCTCGCCACGATGTGCGCCCCGAGGATTTCGCCGTACCGCTTCCCGCGGATCACCTTCACGAAGCCCTCGGTCTCGTTGGAGGCGCGGGCGCGGCCGTTGGCGCTGAAGGGGAAGCGGCCCACCTGGTATTCGAGCTTCTGCTCCTTGCACTGATCCTCGGTGAGCCCGATGCTCGCCACCTCGGGATGGCAGTACGTCACGCTGGGGACGTTGTCGTACCGGATCGGCGGCGGGTGGTGGCCGGCGATGAGCTCGGCCACGTGCACGCCCTCGCGGCTCCCCTTGTGCGCCAGCATCGGCGGCCCGGCGACGTCGCCGATGCAGTAGACGCCCTTCGCCGTGGTCTCGAGCGTCTCGCGGTTGACCTTCACGAAGCCGCGGTCGGTCACGTCGACGCCGGCTTCCTTGAAGCCCATGTTCTCGGTGTTCACCGCGCGGCCCGCGGCCATCAGCACCTTTTCCGCTTCGATCGTCTCGGCCTTCCCGCCGCTCTCCACCTCGAGCGTCACCTTGTCCGCGGTCACCGTCGCCTTCTTGACGATGGCGCCGGCGAGCACGGTGATGCCGCGCTTCCGGAAGCTCTTGGTGATCGCGTCCGAGCTTTCCGCGTCCTCGAGCGGCAGGATCCGCGGCAGCGCCTCGATGAGCGTGACCTTCGTGCCGAAGGCGTTGAAGATGTCGGCGAACTCCGACCCCACCGCGCCCGCCCCGACGATGGCCATGGTGGCCGGCGCCTTCTCGAGGAAGAGCGCCTCATCCGAGCTGATCACGCTC
This sequence comes from Gemmatimonadales bacterium, assembly GCA_025935995.1. Taxonomy (GTDB): domain Bacteria; phylum Gemmatimonadota; class Gemmatimonadetes; order Gemmatimonadales; family GWC2-71-9; genus JAICUF01. The sequence continues at coordinate 9,238 of JAICUF010000044.1, read as the reverse complement.
GTCCGGTTGATCTCGAGGCCGATCTGCGGGATGCCCTTCACCCGCGAGCCCGTGGCGATGACCACCGCCTTCTTCGCCTCATAGACGTCGTTCCCGACCTTCACCTTGCGGCCGGCCTGCAGCACGCCGGTGCCCTTGATGACGGTGATCTTGTTCTTCTTCATCAGGAACTCGGCGCCCTTCGAGTTCTGGTCCGCCACCTTCCGCGAGCGCTTCATCGCGACGCCATAGTCGGTCTTGACGGGCCCGGTCTCGATCCCCAGCTCCTTCGCGTCGTGCGCCAGGAGGTTGGCGACGTAGGCGCTGTGGAGGAGGGCCTTGGTCGGGATGCAGCCGATGTTCACGCACACGCCGCCGAGCTTGTCGCGCTCGACCACGGCCGTGCTCATGCCGAGCTGCGCCGAGCGGATGGCGCACACGTAGCCCGCCGGCCCGCCGCCGATGATGATGACGTCGAAGCTGTTTGCCACGGATTCCTCAGTGTGGGTGAATGGCTACCAGACGAGCGCGAGCGGGTTCTCCAGCATGCCCTTGAGGGTCTGGAGGAACTGCGCGCCGGTGGCGCCGTCGATGACACGGTGATCGCACGACATCGTGAGCCGCATGCGCTTCCGCGGCACGATCGCGCCCGCCTGCACCACCGGCTTCTCGGCGATCCGGCCGATGGCGATGATGCCGGCCTCGGGCGGGTTGATGATCGCGGTGAACTCCTCGATGTCGAGCATGCCGAGGTTCGAGACCGAGAAGGTCCCGCCGGTGTACTCCTCGGGGGTGAGCTTCCGCTCCCGCGCGCGGCCGGCGAGGTCCTTCGACTCGGCCGCGATCTGGCGCAGTCCCTTCTGGTCGGCGTGACGGATGACGGGCGTGATGAGCCCGTCCTCGATCGCCACCGCCATGCTCACGTGGACCTCGTTCCAATAGCGGATGTGGTCATCCTGCCACCAGGCGTTGCACGCCGGGTGCTGCTTGAGCGCCAGCGCGACCGCCTTGATGGTGATGTCGTTGAACGACACCTTGCCCTGGCCGGCTGCGTTGAGCGCCTCGCGCGCTTCGGCGACGCGCTCCATGTCCACCTCGATGGTGAGGTAGAAGGTCGGCACCGGTCCGAGCGACTGGGCGAGCCGCCGCGCGATCGTCTTCCGGATCTGCGAGAGGGGCACGTCGGCGAAGGGCTCGCCCGCGGGCACGGGACGGAAGGCCGGGACCTGGGGCGCCGCCGCCGCGGCGGGCCGGGCGGAGAGTGCCGCGAGATCGCGCTGCACGATCCGTCCCTGCGGCCCCGATCCGGCGACGCCCTGCAGGTCGAGCCCGCGCTCCGCCGCGATCTTCCGCGCGAGCGGCGACGCCTTCACCCGGCCGGTCTCGGTGGCGGCCGCTGCGGGCGGTGCCGGGGGCATGGAGGTCGGCCGGTTCTCGCGGTCCGCCGTCGGCTGCGTGCCGGGCGCGGGCGCTCCTGCCTTCGGCGCCTCCGGCTTGGCGGGCTCCGCGGCCGGTCCTTCGGCCTTTCCGTCCTTCCGCCCTTCCGTCTTCTTCCCGTTGCCCGCCTCCACCGCCTCGCCCGGCTCCCCGATCACCGCCACGAGCTCCGACACCGGCACCGTGGCGCCCGCCGCCACGACGTGCTTGAGCATCGTGCCCGCCGCGCGGGCCACGAGCTCCATCACCGCCTTGTCAGTTTCGACTTCCGCCAGCACGTCGCCCACGGCGACCGGCTCGCCCTCCTGCTTCTTCCACTCGACGACGCGTCCTTCCTCCATCGTCGGCGAGAGCGCCTCCATCACGACCTTAGTCGACATAGAGCACCTGCCGCACGGCGGCGATGACCTTGGCCGGATCGGCCTTGGCGAGCTTCTCGAGCTGCTTGTTGTACGGCATCGGCACTTCGGCGCCCGTCACGCGGAGCACCGGCGCGTCGAGCGCATCGAAGATCTCCCGCTGAATCGTGTCCACCACCTGCGCGCCCACGCCGGCGAAGTGCCAGCCCTCCTCCACCACGACGCAGCGATGGGTGCGCGCCACGGACTCGAGCACCGTGCCGGTGTCGAGCGGCCGGATGGTGCGGAGGTCGATCACCTCGGCGCTGATCCCGTCGGCCGCGAGCTGCTCGGCCGCCTTGAGTGCCACGGCGACCGTCTTCGAGTGGCAGACGATGGTCACGTCGGTGCCCTCGCGCTTGATGTCCGCGACGCCGAGCGGGATGGTGTACTCGCCCTCGGGCACCTCGCCCTTGGTGTTGTACAGCATCTCGCCCTCGATGAAGATCACCGGGTTGTCGTCGCGGATCGCGCTCTTGAGGAGGCCCTTGGCGTCGGCCGGCGTCGCCGGCATCACCACCTTGAGGCCGGGGATGTGGGCGTACCAGCTCTCGAACGCCTGCGAGTGCTGGGCGCCGAGCTGCAGGGCGGCCCCGCCCGGGCCGCGCACCACCATCGGCACGCCAACCTGGCCGTTCGACATGTAGCGCATCTTCGCCGCGGAGTTCACGATCTGGTCCACGGCGAGCAGCGCGAAGTTGAAGGTCATCATCTCGATCACCGGCCGGAGCCCCACCATCGCCGCGCCGACGCCGACGCCCGCGAAGCCGAGCTCGGTGATGGGCGTGTCCACGACGCGCCGCGCCCCGAACTCCTCGAGCAGCCCGCGGCTCACCTTGTAGGCCCCCTGATAGACCCCTACTTCCTCGCCCATGAGGAAGACGCGGTCGTCGCGCTGCATCTCCTCGCGAAGGGCCTGGTTGAGCGCGTCGCGGTAGGTCAGGGTCGGCATCAGCTCTCCTCCGGCGCGTAGACGTCGCGGAAGAGCGCCTCGGGCTCGGGCTCGGGCGCCTCCTCGGCGAAGCGGTAAGCGTCCTCGACCTCTTCCATCACCTGCCGGTCCATCGCCTTCACGTCTTCCTCGCTCATCACGCCGTCGGCGATCAGCCGGCCCGACCAGACCGCGATCGGATCGCGCTTCCGCTGCTCCTCGACCTCTTCCTTGGTGCGGTAGTGGCCGTGGATCGGGTCGCTCATCGAGTGGCCCATGAAGCGGTAGGTGCGGACCTCGAGGAGCGTCGGGAGCTTCTCGTCCCGTGCGCGCTCTACGGCGCGGTCCATCGCCGCCTTGACGGCGAGCACGTCCTGGCCGTCCACCACCTCGTTGGCCATGTCGTACGAGCAGGCCCGCTCGGAGATGTCGTAGATGGCGCTGGCGCGCTCGAGCGCCGTGCCCATGCCGTAGCGGTTGTTCTCGCAGATGTAGATCGCGGGGAGCTTCCAGAGCGCCGCCATGTTGAGCGCCTCGTGAAAGGCGCCGTTGTTCACGGCCGCTTCGCCGAAGTAGCAGATCGCCACCTGATCGGTGCCGCGGTACTTGATGGCGAAGGCCATGCCGGTCGTGAGCGGGATGTGTCCCCCCACGATCCCGTGGCCGCCGAGGAAGCCGAGGGAGGCGTCGAAGAGATGCATCGAGCCGCCCTTGCCGCCGGAGCAGCCCTCCGCCTTGCCGAAGAGCTCCGCCATCACGGCCCGCGGCGTGATGCCGCGCACCAGCGCCTGGCCGTGCTCACGGTACGACGCGGTGATGTAGTCGTCGGGGCGGAGCGAGGCGATGGTGCCGACCGCCACCGCCTCCTGGCCGATGTAGAGATGGCAGAAGCCGCCGATCTTGCCAAGACTGTAGGCCTCGCCCGCCTTCTCCTCGAAGCGGCGGATGAGGAGCATCTGGCGGAGCCACGTGCGCCACGTCTCCGCCGTCGCGGGGTCGATCGTCTTCCTGCCGGGTTTCGTCGCGGTGCCTGCCATCACGCCGTCCTGTCCGTCGGGACTCGAAGGGATTCCCCGCTGCGGGGCCGCGCGTCGGCCGACCGCGCCTGGTCCCACGCATGGTACGACGAGCGGGTGAGCGGGCTGGCCTGGACGTGGGTGAAGCCCATCGCCATGCCCGCATCGCGGAGCTCGTCGAACTCCGCCGGGGTGTAGAACCGTGCCACCGGGAGGTGGCCGTCGCCGGGCCGGAGGTACTGGCCCAGCGTGAGAATGTTGACGTCGCTCCGTCGGAGATCCCGCATGCAGACGAGGATCTCGTCCCACTCCTCGCCCATGCCGAGGATGAGGCCGCTCTTGGTAAGCGCAGCGGGACCGCCGAGACGGCGCGCGGTGGCGAGCAGCTCGAGCGCGCGATCGTATCTCCCGCCCGGGCGCGCGAGCCGGTAGAGTCGCTCGGCCGTCTCGAGATTGTGATTGAGGATCGCGGGGCCCGCGTCCACGACGAGCGCCAGCGCGCGCGCCGATCCCTTGAAGTCGGGGATCAGGACTTCGACCGTCGCCGACGGCAGCCTGCGGCGGATTTCCACGATGCACGTCGCGAACGCCTCCGCGCCGCCGTTCGGCAGATCGTCGCGATCCACCGACGTGATCACGACATGCTGCAGCCCCATCCGCTCGACCGCTTCCGCGAGCCGGACGGGCTCGAGCGGATCGAACGCCCTCGGCGTCCCGTGCGACACCGCGCAGTAGGTGCAGTTCCGCGTGCACACATCGCCCAGAATCATGAACGTCGCGGCGCGGTGGTCCCAGCATTCGCCCAGGTTGGGGCAGCGCGCCTCCTCGCACACCGTGTGGAGGTCGAGCTCGCGCATCAGGCGCTTGAGATGGGCGTAGGTGGGGCCGCCGGCGGTTTTCACCTTGAGCCATGCCGGCTTCCGGGCCGGCACGTCAGATGCCGGGGCCGCGCGGCCGGAGAGGGGGGCGCGGGTCAACTGGACCAGCGGGACAGCCACGCCGTTGCTCCTTCGGACAGTGTGCGAGAGTCGGGCGCCGGGAGCCCAATAATAGTCCCGGCCGGGAGGCGATGGTACCCGGCCGCAAGCGATTCAGCAGAGGAGTCAGAAGAAGAGAAGGAGCCCGGCGGACACCTGGTCGGATCGGTTCTTCGCGCCCGAGAACGCCTGCGCGACCGCGCGGGTGTACTCGCCCACGACGCGAAGGGAGCGGGTGGCACGCCAGGTCGCCATCGCGATCACGGCGGTGTTGCGGCGAACGAGGTCGTCGTGGCCGACGGCCACGTCGTAATCGGTCTGCCGGACGCGGCTCTCGCCGAAGCTCGCGCCGACGGTCCACGGCGCCGTCGGCGCACCGGCCGTGAGCTGCGCCAGGTAGCCCCACGTCGTGCGGACGCCGCCGCTCGCGTCGGCGCCGAGGTTCGTGCTGAGCGCGTAGGTGGACCCGACCCCGGCCGCCGCATAGCCCGATGCGACGAGTGCCAGGATGCCTCGCTCGATCCGCGCTCCGCCGCTCACGCCGCGCGCGGTGATGCCCTGATCCGCTCCCTGATGCATCCCTCCGGCCCAGAGCCGGAGCCGCGTGCCGCCCGCGGCGCCGTGCCACGTCGCCTCCGCCTCGATCCGCGGCATGGCGGTGGGCGCCGCGCCCTCGGCGGAAAAGTCGCCGTGGACGCGGTCGGGATCGAAGACGCCCGCCGACACCTGCCACGCACGGGCCGCGGGGGACGAGTAGGTAACCTGGGCGTTGAACCCGGGGTAGATGTAACCGAATCCGCTCCTGCCGAGGGTCGGCCCCGGCGCACCCAGGCCGCCGCCGCTGGCCCCGGTCCCGAAGAGGGTCATGTCGTTGAGGATGTTCTCGCGCTGGTAGAGACTGAGCTCCCGCCCGGCGAGGACCTGCCCCCACCCGCCGCCGATGGTGAGATAGGCCTGACGCATGTCGATCCGCGCGCCGGCCTGCGTCCCGTTGTCGAGGTTGTCGTGCTCGCTCGCATTGTTGATCTGCACGCCGACGCCGAAGTGGGCGCCCAGATCCACCGTGCCTTCGTGCGTCTTCACGTCCACGACGGCGATCGAGGGAAGCAGGCCGGTGCGGACCCGCGTGATGAGCTCCGCGGGCACACGGCCGCCGTCGATGGGTCCCGGCACGATCTCGCGCCCGTTGGTGAAGACGGTGAAGACGTTGACGTTGCCGGCGAAGCTGATGGTCCAGCCGTCGGCGACCTGGACCGTGGACTGCGCGCTGGCGGCGCGTGTCCCGGCCAGCGCGAGCGCGAGCGCGATGACCGCCCGTCTCACCGCGCCGGCTCGGCCAGCAGTCGCTCGAGAGTCGCGCGGAACTCGGCCACCTGCCGGTCGTGCTGCGGGCCGGTCGCGGCACCGAGGAAGCCGGCGTACACCAGGCGCACGCGCCCGTCCCGGCCCAGGAAGATGGAGGTGGGGAAGGCGGTGAAGCCGCGGAGCTGCGGAAGCGTGGCCGCGGCCGAGGCCACGTCACTGGTGCCGGCGAGGAGCAGCGGATACGGGACGCGGTGGGTCATCTGGAAGCGTCGTACGAGCGGCGCGTCGACCGCCGTGTCGCCCGTGACCTCGTAGGCCAGGCCCACGATCTCGAGTCCGCGGCCATGGTAGCGTCGGTAGAGGTCCGCGAGCATGGGCGCCGCCTCGTGGCAGGTCGGGCACCAGGTGCCGAACACGTCGATCAGGACGACCTTGCCGCGGAAGCGCGGATCGGTGTTCGCCACCGTCCGGCCGTCGAGGCCGGGAAACGCAAAGCGGAAGGGCGCCGATGTATCGGCTGATGTCATCCCGGTGGGCGAGGCGAGATGCGGGCGGCCGGTGCTCCGGACGGCCGTGAACGGGGTCTGGGTGCTGCGCCCCGCGTGGAAGACGCCGCGCAGGGTGTCTCCGTCGAGGCGGCCGGTGAGCATGTAGACGAACGACCCGTCGAAGTGCGCGAGCCGGAAGCTGTCGGCTTCGGCGCGTCCCCAGAACCGGCCGTAGTCGCCGGTATTGGTGATGACGCCGCCGATGAACCCGCTCGAGTCGTTGGAGAAGAGGAGCACGCGCGGGCTCGCGCGGCCGTCGGTTACGAACGTCGCGTCCCAGCTGCCGAGGAGCTCGGCCGACGCCGGCTCGATCCGCCAGCGGCCGCGGGAGGCACGGAAGGGAATCGTGCGTGGGCCGCGGTTCCCCACATTGTGGTAGACGCCCGTGAGGGAATCGCCGTGCAGCACGCTCGTGATCGTCGCCGCGTAATCCTGCATCTCGAGCACCACGGTGTCGCCCGCAACCCGGATTCCCGACAGCAGGGTGCAGGAGCGGCCGTTGCAGATGCTTCCGCGGAAGGCGCGACCGGTGGGCCGCACGGTCAGCGCGAAACGGAGCTCCCCGCCCGCGAGATCGAGCACCGCGCGCCAGCTGCCGGCGGGCGATGCCGGTGGCGGTGCCAGCGAGAGCAGCAGCGCGGCGACGATCACGGGTGGCTCTGGTAGCGTTCGCCCGCCGCAACCGGCGCGCCGATCAGATTGCCGCGCCAGGGAACCGGACAGGGGTAGACGGAGCTGTAGGCGCAGAACGGATTGCGGGCACGGTTGAAGTCGATCCGGTACCGACCGCCGCCGATGGGGGCCAGGGTGACGAAGCGTCCTGCGGGATAGCTCCCGGCACCGCTCGTCCGGTCGCGGAAGTAGATCTCCAGCGAGGATTCCTCCGAGGCGGGATCGGGGAGCCGAAGCACCCGGAGAGTCGTCGTAGTCCCGAGTGGAACGGTGACGGTTCCGGCGAAGGTCGCCTCGACCTCGATCCCGTCGGGCGTCAGCACTCGCTCGGAGCCGGGCGTCGCCGGCGGCGTGAGCGTGCCGGTGAACACCACCGCGGGATCGAACGGATAGTAGGCGGGAGAGGCTGAACTCCGCCCTGGCTGAAACAGCATCACCCGGGTTCTCGGCGGGTCACCCGTCACGAGCACGGTCGTGCCGCCCACCGGGGTCGGCCGGTTTCGGGGGAGGGGATGCGCCGGTCCGGCACCTTCGAGCCACGCCGCCCCGTTTCGCTCGACGATCCGCGCGGCCCGGCCGCCCAGGTCGATCCCGGCACCGGAGGCGTCGAGCGGCGCCGCGCTCACCGCCGCGTAGGGAGAGACGGGAGAGTGCGCCAGCCAGTCGGCAAAGGCCGCGCGCTCAGCGGCCAGATCGGCGGGCACCTGCGACACGAGGCCCGGGGCGGCCGTCAGACTGATTCCCGTCAGCAGGGAAGCGAGGATTCCGCGGATCATCCTACCAGCGCCAGTAGCGCTCCGGCGAGAGAAGGCTCACATCCTCGTGCGTCGGCTCGCGGGCGACGAGCTGACTGATGATGAGCCCGGTGATGGCCGCGAGAAGAATTCCATTCCGCCCGTGTCCGGTGGCGTACCAGAGTCCGTCCAGTCCCGGTGCCGGCCCTACGATCGGCAGGCCGTCCGGTGTCACCGGCCGGAGACCGGCCCACGTGCGGGACGGCCGTACGCCCGAGAGTGGAGGGCACAGCGTCGCGAGGCAGGCGAGGATGCGCTCAACTCCCTGCGTAGTGACGGCGGTGTCGAACCCGGCGAACTCCATGGTGGATCCGGCCAGCGCCTCGCTGCCGCGCGCGAGCACGTAGCAGTCGCGATTGTACAGGACGGCGCGGGGGATGTCGGCCGGCCAGGGCAATGCGACCATCTGGCCCCGCACGGGCTCGACCGAGAGCGGCCGCGGCAGGCCTTCGATGCGGCCGGACCACGCGCCCGCGGCGATGACGATGTGCTGCGTCGGGTAGCGGTCGGCGCCGACGACGGCGGTGACCCGGCCGTCCTGGTGCTCGATGCGAGTTGCCGCGTCGGCGATGAGCCGCGCTCCGCGCCGCTCCGCGTCGGCCCGGAGTGCCCCCACGAGCGCCGTGGGATCGAGCGCTCCGTCATGCGGCGCCCAGAGCGCGCCGAAGGCCGGGCCGGTCCACGGCCAGCGCTCGCGAGCCTCCGCCGCGTCGAGCCAGTCGCAGAGGTAGCCCTGCTGGCGCTGCCAGGCCACCTTGGACTTGAGCTCTGGGATCTGCTGCTCGTCGGTCGCCAGCTGGGCGATCCCCTCATTCCACAGCCCGATGTCGATGCCGGTGTCCTCCAGCAGCTCGGCCGCGAGGCTGCGGTACCGGTCCCGGCCCGCGAGGCCCAGCTCGAACAGCGGATCCGCCCCGTCCGCCTCGATCTGCGGAGCCAGCATGCCCCCGGCCGCATGCCACGCTGCGCCGGGCGCGCCGGGGTCGAGCACCAGCGGGCGCCGGCCGCGCACCGCGAGCTCGCGGGCACAGGCGGCGCCGACAGCGCCTCCACCGATGACGACAACGTCATGCGCAGCTGGCACTTGGCTTCCTATGAAACTTTTTGAAACGTCGGGGCGTACAGTCGGCTGTCCGGCCACCTCGGGAGGAAAATAGCATGGTTCGCGGCATCGTTGGCTT
>JAICUF010000152.1 GCA_025935995.1 Gemmatimonadales bacterium | reverse complement strand
CTGGCGCCGGCACCCGGGCCATCGTCGAGCTTCCCTCCTACGACGGGAACGCCCCCGACGGGGGGAGACCGGCATGACACTCGTGCTCGTGGTGGACGACGTCCCGGCCATGGCGGAGCAGTACGCGTACGACTTGAAACGACTGGGCGGCTACGAGGTGGCACAGGCGCAGTCGGGGCAGGAGGCGCTCGACCGGCTCGCCGGCGAGCCCGTGGACTGCGTCATCCTCGACCTCGAGATGCCCGGCATGGACGGGTTCGAGGTCCTGCGCGCGCTCGAGCGCCGCGGCTCCGAGGTGCCCGTCATCGTGTACACCGGTACGGGCGACTACGAGCGGTGCGTCCGCGCGGTGCGCCTCGGCGCGTACAACTTCATCGACAAGGCGGAGCCGGTCGAACGCATCGTGCACGAGATCGAGCTGGCGCTCGAGCGCCGCCGGTTGCTGGGCGAGGTGCGGACCTTTCGGCGGACGGCGGACGCGGAATCGCCGCTGATCGGGAACAGCGCGGCCATGCTCCGGCTGCGGGAGCAGATCGCGCGGGTGGCGCCGGTACCGAGCACGGCGCTGGTGCTGGGCGAGAGCGGCACGGGCAAGGAGCTCGTCGCCAGGGAGCTGCACCGGCTGGGCCCCCACGCCGGCGAGCCGTTTCTCGCGATCAACTGCGCGGCGCTCCCCGAGCACCTGGTGGAGAGCGAGCTGTTCGGCCACGAGCGCGGCGCCTTCACCGGCGCGGCCGCCACGCGGAAGGGCGCCTTCGAGGCCGCGGGGCGCGGGACGCTGTTCCTGGACGAGATCGGCGACCTGCCGCTCGCCGCGCAGGCCAAGCTGTTGCGGGCACTCGAGGATCGCCGCGTCACGCGGGTGGGCGGCAGCCGGCCGATTTCGATCGATGCCCGGGTGGTGGCTGCCACGAACCGCGATCTCGACGCGGACGTCCTGGCCGGACGGTTCCGCGAGGACCTGCTCTACCGGATCAACGTGCACGTGATCTCGGTGCCGCCGCTGCGCGAGCGCCGAAGCGACATCCCCGAGATCGCGGAGCGGCTCGTGCGGTCGATCTGCGACCGCTTCCGCATCCGGCCCAAGCGGCTCGCGCCGGACACGTTGAACCTGCTCATGGCCTACGACTGGACCCGAAACAACGTGCGGGAACTCAGGAACGTGGTGGAGCGGATGATCATCGCGGCGGACGGCGAGGTCGTCGGGCCGGAGCACGTCCCGGCCGAGATCCGGGGCGAGCTGCCGGCTTCGGCGGAAGGCGAAGCCGGCACGCTTCAGGCGCTCCGAGCGGAGGCGGAGCGCCGCATCATTGTTGCCGCGCTCGAGCGGCACGAGTGGCACGTCACGAAGACCGCGGCGGCGCTCGGCCTGGCGGACCACGCCAGCCTGTTCAAGATCATGCGGCGGCACAACATCAAGCGGCCGTAGCGGCGCCGCGCAGGGCGCTATTCGCCGGTGGACACCGTCGACATCGAAGGGTCGGTCCCGATCGTCCAGTAGATCCGCTGGCCGCTGGGCACCACGGTGGACGGCAAGACGAACGGACGATTCCCGCCGATGGGCACCGCGACCAGCGCGACCCGGAGGTCGGCGGGCGCCAGCGCGGCCGGAATGGTGATGGTGGACGTCGTCATCGGAGAGGCGCGGCCGATCAGCGATCGCGAGCCGTTCCTCACGAAGTAGATGTTCATGTCCTGCAGGTTCTGATTGTCCACCACGACGGGGATACCGCCCGAGGTGTCCTCGTTCTCGACGGGAGCCGGGCCGGCCGCCTTCGACGCATTCGACGCGCAGCCCGCCGCTCCCAGCATCAGCACAACGCCGATCGTTGTTCTCATCGCTCTCATTGGTCGCTCCCCAAGTTCACTCTTTCTACCTCTGCGGGCCGTACTCCGTTGGCCAAAGTCTGGAATGCGCGGCGAGGCGAAACCGTGGCCCAGTCCACAATCTGATGCCCGGCCGCGTGTCCAGGCGAACACAAGGACCCATTCGGAGGCGTGTCCCGACGGACACACAGGTCGTTCCGGAGCGCCCGGCTTTGGGAGGCAAGGCAAACTATCTCAAAGACTTGCCGACCTGTCCAACCGCTGGCAACCCGCTTGCCTTTCCTCCTCGGCGAAGGTCACTGCCTCGACCCACACAGGAGGAAACCATGTCCCGCACCAGCCGGTTCACCGCCCTCGCGGCCGTCCTCGTTCCCCTCGCCGTGGCCTGCAGGAGCAACGACCGCCACGTCGCCGAACGCCCGTCGTCCACCACGCCCCCCGCCACCGAGAGCGCAGCGGGCCCCACCTCATCCACCGCGGGCGCCACCGTCGAGCCCGCGACCTCGACCGTGGTTCCGAGCTATAGCGACGCGGACCGCGCGTTCCACCACGGCCGCTACGAGGAGGCCACCGGCATGTTCCAGGCGTACAGCGAGCACGCCCCCGAAGACGTCTGGGGCCACTACATGCTGGGGCTCTCCGCCTGGAAGAGCGGAGATGACACCCAGGCGCTCGAGGCGTTCGATGCCGCCCTTCGGCTCGATCCCAACCATCGGAAGAGCCTTCTCAACTCGGCGCGCGTGCTGCTCGAGACCGGCAAGCCGCAGGATGCGCTCGATCGCGTGCAGCGTGCCCTGACGATCGAGCCGCTCTCCTCGGACGGGCTGCGGCTCGAGGGGCGCGCGGAGTACGCGCTGGGCCAGACGGAGAAGGCGATCGACGCCTACCGCCGCGCCTTGGTCATCGACGACCAGGATGTGTGGGCGATGAACAACCTCGGTTACATCTACATCCAGCAGGGACAGGCGGATTCCGCGCTGCCGCCGCTGGCGAGGGCGGTCGAGCTGCGGAAGAACGTGCCCGTGTTCCAGAACAATTTCGGAACCGCGCTGGAGCGGGCCGGCTACTTCGTGAGCGCGTCGGAGGCATACCAGGCGGCCCTGGCGGCCGACAGCAGCTACACGAAGGCGGCCGAGGCGCTCGAGCGGGTGAAGGCGAACGGAGCGCAGTCCGACACGTCTTCGGCCGACGCGGGTGCGTTGTCGCGCGAGTTCCAGGCCGAGATCGAGCAGTGGCGGGCAACCACGCCGGCGGACACGGTGGAGGCTGTCGATTCGACGCCGTCGCCGGCGGCCGATTCGGCGAGCTCGGCACCGGTCCCGCATGCCGAGCCGACGGTATCAGACTCGGGCAGGAGCGGCGGGAGCGATTCGAGCCGGTAGCGTCGATCGTCACCAATCGTCACCAAAGGTCTGAGCGCGAGGCAGGAGTCACCCTGAGCGAAGCGAAAGGGGGCATGAGCTGACGCATGCCCCCTTTCGCTTCGCTCGGGGTGACTCCTTGCCCCAGGGTGAGTCCGCGCCGAGGCCGACTCCTAACGACCGCCGGGCCCGAGCTACAGCAGCTCCGCGACCGGAATCGGCTCGCCGCGCTCGAATCGGTCAGGCGCGAGACAGCGAACGTCGAGCGTCGTCGCTTGGCCGTCGCAGATGATCTCCGCCAGGAGCTGGCCGAGCGCCGGGGCGTGCATCACGCCGTGTCCGGAGGAGCCGTTGATCAGATAGAAATTGGGGCAGCCCGGCGCGGGGCCGAGGATCGCGTGCTTGTCGGGTGACATCTCGTAGAGGCCGGCCCAGCTCGCGGCTCGATCGACCGGGACGTCGCGCAGCACGGGTATGCGGGCGTGCGCCATCGCCGTGACCGCGTCCATCCAGGCGGGCTCGACCTCGGTGGAGAACGGCTCGCCGGGCTTGCCGGGGGAGGGCCAGAGCAGCAGCACCCGGCCGCCGCGCACGCGGAGATGGAAGCCGTCGCCCGCCCAGATGGTCATGGGCATGCCGGCAGGCAGCACGTTCGTCGGCGCGGTGGGCACGATCTGCCGGCGGAGAGGGGTGACGGGAAGAGCGACGCCGGCCATCGCCGCCACCTGGGCGGCCCAGGCCCCGGCTGCGTTCACAACGGCCTCGACGGCGATGCCGCCACGGGAAGTCTCCACCTCCGTGATGCCGCGCGCCGACCGACGGAGGCCGACCACCTCCACGTCCCGTTCCGTCCGGACGCCGAGTCGTCCCGCCGCGGCGAGATAGCCCTCCAAGATGCCGAGCGGGCGGATGAACCCATCCGACGGGCAGAACGCGCCGCCGACGATGCCGTCGAGCCCTAGCGCCGGGTTGATCCGGGAGATCTCCTCCGGCGATACCGCCGCCGCCTCGTGCAGTCCCTCGGCGTGCTGCACCCGGCGGCCGGCCTCCAGCGCGGCCATCTCCGCCTCGCTCCCCGCGAGCCAGAGGTACCCGGCGGGAACGTATCCGGGATCGACCCCGGTCTCGTCGGTGAAGCGGAGCAGCTTGGCGCGCGTGAGGAGCGACAGGCGAACGTTGATGGCCGTGCCGTACTGCGCCCGGTACCCTCCCGTGGCGCGGCCGGTGCTGCCCGCGCCCGGGCGGGCGGCGCGGTCCAGGATCACGACGTCGCGGGTGCCGCGCGCCGCGAGATG
>JAICUF010000198.1 GCA_025935995.1 Gemmatimonadales bacterium | reverse complement strand
TGCCGCGACGCCTCGAGATCACCGAGCGCATGGGCGGAACCCGCACGATCACCCTCAGCCGCCTGCGGCCCGATGCGAACGTGCCCGACAGCACCTTCGTCTTCGCGGTGCCGCCGGGCGTTCACGTCATCAGCCAGTAGCAGGACACCACGGGGCCGCTACTCGATCAGCAGCGCCTCGAGCTGATCGGCCACCGCCGGCGCCAGTCCCGCCTGCCGCGCGAGCCGCAGCGCCACCAGACCCAGATCACAATAGAGCCGCCGGTCGCGCCCGCTCAGCGCCTCGAGATGGGCGCCGACCGTCGCGAGGTCTCCGCGACGGATGGCGCCGGTGAGCGCCGCGACCGGTCCCAGCGCCACGAGATTGCCCGCGGCCCCCGCGAGGAGCGGGCGGTACAGCTCGCCCGCCACCGCCGGCTCGATCCCGGCCCGGATCGCCAGCTCCTCCGCCTTCCCGAGGAGTGCCGCCGCGTAGTTGGCGGCGAAGGTGGCGCCCAGGTGGTAATCCACCTTTCCGGCGGACGGAACGCGGACCGGGCGCATGCCGAGGAGAAGCGCCATCGCCTCCCCCTGCGCGACGGCGCGGGCGTCTCCCTCGATGCCGGCAAAGGCGCCGCGCAGGCGGTCGGGTGCGGTGCGGGAGTCGGCGATGGTCTGGAGCGGGTGGAAAGAGCCGAGCGCGGCGCCGGTGGCCGCGAGGGGCTCCAGCGCGGAGCGGTCGCGGAGCCCGGAGAGATGGAGCACGGTGTGTCTCGCCTCGACCGCCGCGGTGGCGGCGAGCTGCGCGGCTGCGGCTTCGATGGCAGCGTCGGGCGTGGCGACGAGGACGAGATCGCTCTGGGTGACGGTATCGGCCCAGGCGGCGGGCTTCCAGCAGAAAGGGGCCAGCGCTTCGCGCGGCCCCCGGCCCAGCAGCATGACCGTCCGCCCGGCGGCCATCAGCGCGAGCGCGAGCCCCTGGCCCATGCGGCCCGGCCCGACGATCGCGACCGCGCCGTCAGCCACAGGCGATCGCGCGGCACTCAGTTGCGCGCGTGACCCGCCTCCGGCGACGCCGCCGCCAGCGTGAGGAGCTCCTTCGGCGTCTGCGCGTGGTGAAGCAGCGAGAGCGCGGCCTGCATCTGGGGATCGTCGGCGGAACGGCGGCGGAACTCCCCCGTGCGGCCGAAGACATAGCGCGCGACTTCATATCCGATCTGCGGATCCACGAGGCCGGCCGCCGAGTCATAGACGGCGCGCGTCACCTGCACGCCCCGCGAGCGCAGCCGTTCGTAGACCGCCTGGTGCATCTCGGCGCTGACCGGGAAATTCTCATTCCGGATGGCGCCCTTCTGCTTGAGCTCGAGTGCGTACGCCGTCAGGACGTCGCGATAGACGGTCGCCTTCTCGGCCAGCGCGCGAACGAAATCCTTCTCGCCGCCGGTGAGCGTGTCGCGGCGGACGATCACGTCCGGCACGATCCCCCCGCCACCCCGGACCACCCGCCCCACGTCGGTGTGGTAGATGGGCCGTGCCTTGATGGACGTATCGCGCTGCACGGAGAGACTGTCCGTCGGCGCCGGACTGCCGTCGGCGATCGCCTGGCGGAACTGATCCTCCTCGTCCTTCGCGGTGCGCTGGATCGTGCGCCCGCTCGGCGTGAACCAGCGGGCGGTCGTCAGCTTGAGCGCCACGCCGTCGGCGAGGGGGAAGAGCGTCTGCACCAGTCCCTTGCCGAAGGTGGGAGAGCCCACCACGACCGCTCGGTCATGATCCTGCAGCGCGCCGGAGATGATCTCCGCGGCGCTCGCGGTTCCCTCGTCCACCAAGACCACGATCGGCATGTCGGGCCAGAGCTGGCGCGCCTGGTCGTAGTAGGCGAGCGTCGAGCGCGGCGCGCGCCCGCGCGTGGAGACGATCTCCTGCTTCGCGTCGAGGAAGAGATCGGCCACCTTCACGCCCTGATCGAGCAGGCCGCCCGGATTCAGGCGGAGGTCGAGGACCATCTCCTTCATGCCCTTGGCGCGCATCGCCGTGATCTCGGACCGCAGCTCCTCCGCCGACGTCTCGGCGACGGGATTGAGCGAGATGTAGCCGACGCCCGCGTCGAACATCGTGCCGGGCGGCACCGAGCGCTGATGGATCGTGGCACGCGTGAGCTGGAAGGGCATGACCTGCCCGAGCCCGACCCGCCGGACCATGATCTTGACGCTGCTGCCCGGCGCTCCGCGGAGCGCCTTGACCGCCTGGTCGCTCTTCCACCCTTCGGTGGAGGCGCCATTCACCTCGATGATCTGGTCCCCGGTCTGGATACCGGCGCGCTCGGCGGGGGTGTCAGGCAGCGGCGCGACGACGGTGATCCACCCGTCACGCACGTCGATCTGGATGCCCAGCCCGGCGTAGTTGCCGGACGTCTGCTCGGTGAGCTGCTTGTAGTCGTCGCCGGTGAGGAGGACGGAATAGGGGTCCTTGAGCTCCCCCAGCATCCCGTCGGTGGCCTTGCGGTAGAGCGAGCTGTCCGCGATCGAATC
>JAICUF010000128.1 GCA_025935995.1 Gemmatimonadales bacterium | reverse complement strand
GGCGGCGTCGCGACGATCCGGCAGTACCTCGAGGCGGGCCTGATCGACGAGATCCATCTTGCCGTGCGCCCCGTCATCCTCGGCGCCGGCGAGAAGCTGTTCGACGGAATCGACGCCCGCGCCCTAGGCTACCAGGCCGAGCGCCACGTGATGGGCGAGCGCGCCATGCACGTCTACCTGACTCGAGCGCCCTGATCCCGGCCGACGCCAACCCCTCCTTCCCGCCCCGCCCGTCCTTCCCGCCGCGTCCGTCCCGGCCCGCTTGACAGGCGTGAGCTACGTGGACGATGGGCGAGCATCCAGCAGCAGGTGGTACTACCCGACTATTTCCGGACGCTGGGGGCCCCGATCGTTGCGGGTCGCGAATTTTCGGAGGATGACCGGCTGGGCAGCGAGCCCGTGGCCATCCTCTCGCACGCCGCGGTGGTCCGGGACTGGGGCGGGCGCTCCCCGCTGGGCCGGCACGTGGAGTGGCAGAACAAGCGCTGGACGGTCATCGGCGTGGCCGGCGACGTCCGCCATGACCAGTTGTCGGAGGCCGCCTCGCCGATCATCTACGTGCCGTCCGCCCAGATGGGCGGCTACGGCATGGGACTCGAGATCCGGGCCACCGCGGATGTCCGCTCGCTCGAATCGGTCGTCCGGCAGCGGCTCGCGCCGCTGGATGTGAACGTGCGGGTGGACCACCTCACTCCGGTATCGACCCTCATCGGCCGCTCCCACGCCGAGGAAAGCTACCGGACCGCGCTCGGCTCCCTGTTCGGGGTGCTGGCGGCGATCCTGGCGGGCGTCGGCATGTTCGGCGTCATTTCCCGGACGGTGGCGCGCCGCATGCACGAGGCGGGGATCCGCGTCGCCCTCGGCGCACCCGCCGTGGCCGTGACGCGGCTCATGCTGCGCGAGACGCTCGCCGGCGCGGCAATCGGGCTCGCGCTCGGGCTGCCGGCGGCGATCGTTCTCGCACGGAGCCTCACGCCCTACCTCTTCGGCGTCCGGGCGGCCGACCCGGTCGCATACGGGCTCGCCTTCGCGCTGCTCGCCCTGACCACGGCGCTCGCCACGCTGCCGCCGGCGCGCCGGGCCGGACACGTGGACCCCGTCATGGTGCTCCGGGCGGAGTGAGGCGCGATGGGTGATGCCGCCGCGACCCGCCGATCACACACTCGCTACCGCGGCACCACCGGCAGCACGACCTGCGTCGGGTGCGCCGCATCGTGCAGCACCCGCTGGTGCGCCACCACGAAGGTCGAGTCCCGCTCGTTGTTCCCACCGGTGTTCAGGTTCCGGTCATACTTGGGAAAGAGCGCCGATGAGATGGTGACCCGGAGCCGATGGCCGGGCTGGAACACCTTGGACGTGAACCAGAGGTCGATGTCGTACTGCTCCACCCGCCCCGCGACGAGCGGCACCTCGCGGTCCATGCCCTTCCGGAACCGCGCCCGCGCGAAGCCGTCCTGCACCCGCTCGGCGTGGCCGTCCGGGAAGACGTCGAGCAGCATGACGGCCCAGTCGGTGTCGCGCGCGTCGCTCGAGGCCCAGACGGTCGCCGACATCTCGCCGGTGACCTCGAGCGGACGGGTGAGCGGCCGCGACGTGAACACGAGTGCGTCGCGCCGCGTGGCGTTGAGCGCCGTGTAGTCCTCGTTGAGCGATTCCTCCAGCTCGCGCGAATCGATCAGATAGGGCGTCGGATCGCCGGGATCGTAGGTGAAGGTGTCGGCGACCGCGCCCCGCGGCGGCAGAGTGTCCAGGACGCCGTTCCCGGCGCTCGTCTGCGCGGCACCGCCCGAGGAGACGTACCACTTGACGGCGCGCGCCCGCGCCAGCGGCCACTCCTTCTCCGTCCGCCAGGTGTTGTCGCCCTGGACGAAGATGTCCACCGGCGGCAGCCGGTCCACGCCGTTGTCCTTCCCCAGCAGGTAGTGGTCGAACCAGCGCAGCTGGAGGTCGCGGTAGGCGTAGCGCGCCTGGGGCCCGAAGTCGCCCGCGACGTAGTCCACGCCCTTGTGCGCATGCACGCCCATCACGAGGTGCCAGGCGGGATGGTGCGGCTGCCGGAGCAGCGCGTCGGTATAGTCGAGCGGGCCGCGCGAATCGTCGTGCCAGCCGGCCATCGACAGCACCGGCACCTTGAGCTTGTCCATGTACGTGGTGACGGCGTGCTCGCGCCAGTACTTGTCCAGCGTCGGATGCGCGATCCAGCGGTCCCAGAGCGGCACGTCACCGCAGCCGAGCCGCTGCGGCAGGGTGGACAGCGGGAGGTGCGTGATCGCCTCGCCGATGTCCAGCTCCGCCGTGTTCGTGGCCATGTTCCGCTCGCGCATCAGGCAGGCCCAGTCCACGTTGATCGGGCCGAAGGCCATCGCCGCGTAGGGCACGATGCGCCATGGATCGGAGGTCGCGGCGGTCGGCGAGATGGCCGCGAGATGGGGCGGCGCGCTCACCGCCGCGAACCAGGCGAGACGCCCCTCGTCCGAGTGGCCGATGAGGCCGACCTTGCCGTTGGCGCCGGGGAGGCGGGCGGCCCACTCCACGGCGTCGTATCCGTCCTGGATGTCGGTGCTGTAGTCGCCGAAGTCCGCCACGTCCCCGCTCGACTTGCCGCGACCGCGCGTCAGCTGCCCGATGTAGATGTAGCCGCGCGAGGCCCACCAGCGGCCAGCGCCGGGGTTGGTGGCCCGATAGGGTGAGCGCTGCATGACGACGCCGAAGGGGCCATTCCCCACCGGCCGCACGATGTAGGTCTCGAGCGTGGCGCCGTCGCGCGTGGGCATGAGGGTGGACGTGTCGATCGTGACGGCGTACTGCGAGTCGGAGGCCGGCATCTTCCACACCTGGTAATCCTGCTCGACCACGCCCGGCGTCGAGCGGCGCACGAGGCGGAAGCGGCGGTCCACCGCGCGGTCGTTGACGTACTGCACGCCGACGAGCGTGTCGCCGTGCCAGGCGGCGCGCATCAGCACGCGGGCATCCTGGGTCAGCAGCACCGAATCGCCGCTGGCGGAGATGCTCGTGACGTTGAGGATCGGCTGGCCGGTGCGGCGGCGGAGCCAGCCCACGTTGCCCGAATCACTGCCCGCGAAGTGCGCGAATCCCATCCGGCGCCATCCCTCGAACCCGGTGTGCGGCCGGGCGCTCAGGGCGATATAGACGTCCCATTCGCCGGTCAGAGTGGGGGCCGGACGAACGGCCGCGGCGGCGCCCGCCGCCAGCACCAGGACCAGGAAGGCGACCACCGCGCGAGCGCGCGAAGCCGGATGCATCATCTCATGCCCCCATTTCTGCAGGTACCCGTGTCCGCCGTCGCGCGGCGAGGAGGATTCCGACACCGACCAGGTTCATCACCACGATCATCGTCGCGATCTTGAGCGCGAAGCCCGCCACGTTGCCCACCTGGATGATCGGGAATACCGAGAGCACCACATAGAGCAGCGTCATCAGGAGCCCGGACACCGACGCGACGCGGAGCCAGAGCGGCGGCCGCGGCCTGACACTCCTGAGCCCGAACAACGGTATCGCGAACATCACCACGTACGCCAGAGCGTAGAAGGTCCCTCCGGCATTGAAGAGCAGCTGGAACGCTTCGGCCTGCCCCACCCCGATCAGGCTCAGCAGCGAGATGATGAACGAGCAGGCCGCGACGAGCAGGATCGAGTTCACCGGCGTCCGGAAGCGCGGATGCAGCCTGCTGAAGGCGGAGGGAAGGAGCCGGTCCCAGCCGGCCACCATCGGGAGCCGCGTCACCGCCGTGAAGCTCACGCTCACCTGGGCCACGCGCATGGCGAGCGTCATGAGGATCGCAATGGTCACGAGCGGTCCGGCGATGCCGAACGGCCCGAAGCCGACGCGGAGCACCTGCGGCATCGGGCCGACCAGATCGATGGCGTTCGTGGGGACGTAGGCGACGACGGTCGCGGTGCCCAGGATGAACATGATCGCGATGGCCGGCGCCGCGATGTACACGGAGCGCCGGACGGCACTCGCTGGGGCGCGCGTCTCGCCGGCCAGGATGGCGATGTACTCGAAGCCGCCCAGCGCCCCGAATCCCATCTTGCCGAGGATGTTCAGGTTGAAGAGCGAGAGCTCCGGGAGCTTCGTCCGGAAGGGATGGAACTCGCGCAGGTGGCCGGTGGCGAGCCCGATGAACGGCAGCACGATCAGCACGGCGAAGATGATGAGCATGAAGACGCCGCCGATGCTGTGCACCCACTTCCCGACCGCGAGCCCGATCGTGGCCGCCACCGCCATCAGCGCCAGGATCACCGCCGAGGAGAGGGCGACGAACCAGGTGCTCGAGGTCATCCAGGCGGCGCTGGGACCGATGGCGTACGCCAGGTAGGTGGCGCACTGGATGCCGATCTCCGACGTGTAGACGATGACGTAGAGCCAGAGGTTCCACGCGAGGAGAAACCCGACGACCGAGTTGAACCCGAGCTTGGCCCACTGGTAGAGCCCGCCCTCGAGCGGCATCAGCTGGTTGAGGTAGATCACGACCGCCGCCATCGGCAGATAGAAGAGCACGATGGCGAGGAGCCACAGCACCACGTGCGACGGTCCGAGCTTGCCGGCCACGCCGATCCAGGTGAGGCCGATGATGAAGAGGATCTGTGTGAGCGCGAGATCGCGGACGCCGAGCTCCTTCCGGAGCTCGGCGCTGTGCGCCTCGACGCGGGCTTCCTCCTGCGCGAGCGTCGTCACGGCGCGGCCGGACCGCCGAGGATGTCCCAGAGCCGCGCCCAGGCCGCGAGACCCTCGTGGAGGCGGTGCACGCGGAAGAACTCGTTCGGTGCGTGGAAGTCCTCGTCGCCGGTCGAGAAGGAGAAGTACACGGTGTCGAGTCCCATGAGGCGCTGGAAGATCTCGGCGACGGGCACCGTGCCGCCCATGCGGACGATGAGCGGTGCCACGCCGTAGGTCGCCTCGAGCGCGGCTTCGGCGGCCTTGAGCGCGGGATTGCCGCGGCCGATGTGGAACGGCCTGGCGCCATGATCGCCGGGCGTGATCGTGATCCGCGTCCCCGGCGGCACGTGGCTCTCGAGATGACGTGTCACCAGCGCCACGATCTCCTCCGGATCCTGGTCCGGCACCAGCCGGCAGGTGATCTTCGCGTGCGCCGTGGAGGGAACCACCGTCATCTGCCCCGGACCCTGGTAGCCGCCCCACATGCCGTTCACTTCCAGCGTCGGCCGGGTCCACTGGCGCTCGAGCGTGGTGTAGGCGGCCTCGCCGACTGCGGCGGAGGCGCCGACCTGGCTGAGATACCTCGCGTCGTCGAACGGCAGTGCCGCGATCTCGGCGCGCTCGGCGGCGCTCAGCTCACGGACCCGGTCGTAGAAGCCGGCGACCGCGACGCGGCCGTCGGGCTGGTGCAGCGACGCGATGAGACTCGCCATTGCATGGAGGGGGTTGGCGACGCTGCCGCCGTGCCGTCCCGAGTGCAGGTCCTTGGCGGGTCCGTGGAGCGCGAGCTCGAGCCCGGCCAGCCCGCGGTTGGCGACCGTGAGCGACGGCTCGTCGATGCGCCACATCCCGCCATCGGCCGAGATCACGACGTCGGCGCGCAGCAGATCGCGGTGCTCCGCCACGAACGCCTCGAGGTTGGGGCTGCCGGTCTCCTCCTCGCCCTCGATCATGAACTTGACGTTGATCGGGAGGCGGCCCCGCGTGGCGAAGAACGCCTCGGCCACCTTGATGGGGATGAGCATCGGCCCCTTGTCGTCGGACACGCCGCGCGCATACAGGCGGCCATCGCGGAGCGTGGGCGCGAACGGCGGGCTGTGCCACAGCTCGGGGGACTCGGCGGGCTGCACGTCGTAGTGGCCGTAGATCAATGCAGTGGGCGCGCCGGGCGCGCCGAGCCACTCGGCGTACACGATGCTCGAGCCCGGCGTCGGGAAGATGCGCACCGTGAACGGCCCCGCGGCCTCGAGCCTGGCCGCGACCCACGCCGCGGCCGCGTACACGTCGGCCGCATGAGCGGGATCGGTGCTCACGCTCGGAATCGCGGCGAGCTCGATCAGCTCCGCGAGGATCCGGTCGTGCCCCGCCTCGAGATGCGCAAGCACCGGCGTGATCTCCGTCACTTGCCACCGTCGATCGCAAGCACCTGGCCCGTGATCCAGCCCGCGTAGTCGGACGCGAAGAAGAGCACGCCCGCGGCGATGTCTCCCACCGTCCCCAGGCGCCTGAGCGCGATGCC
>JAICUF010000039.1 GCA_025935995.1 Gemmatimonadales bacterium | reverse complement strand
GTGACCTTCGCCTGGATGAGCGGAACCCTCGCGAGCCACACCGCAGATCGCCGGGAGTTCATCGGACGGAACCGGAGTCTCGCGAACCCCGACGCGATGCTGCGCCGCCGCCTGGCGGAGCGCACCGGCGTCGAGCTGGACCCCTGCGCCGCGCTGCAGACGACCCTGGTGCTCGCGAGCGGGGCGAAGGCCGAAGTCGTCATGCTGCTCGGCGCCGACGCGGGGGAGGAGCGCGTGCGCGAGCTGATCGCGCGGTTCGGCGCGAAGGGCGCGGCGGCGGGCGCGCTCGACGAGGCGCGCGGCGCGTGGGGCCGTCGCCTGGGCACCGTCACCGCGCACACGCCGGAGCCCGCGTTCGACGCGCTCCTCAATCGCTGGACGCTCTATCAGGCGCTGTCCTGCCGCATGTGGGGGCGCTCCGCGCTCTACCAGTCGAGCGGGGCCTACGGCTTCCGCGACCAGCTGCAGGACGGCATGGCGTTCGTCTACGCCGAGCCCGCCGTCACGCGCGAGCACCTGATCCGCTCGGCCGGCCGCCAGTTCGTCGAAGGCGACGTGCAGCACTGGTGGCACCCCGAGAGCGGCCGCGGCATCCGCACGCGCTTCTCCGACGACCTCGTCTGGCTTCCCTACTGCCTCTGCCGGTACGTACGCGTGAGCGGGGACACGGGAGTGCTGGACGAGACGGCGCCGTTCCTCCGCATGCGGCTCCTGGCCGACGGCGAGGACGAGCTCTACGACCTGCCGCAGCCCTCGGGCGAGAGCGGAACGCTCTACGAGCACTGCCTGCGCGCGCTCCGGAAGGCGAGCACCCGCGGATCGCACGGACTCCCGCTCATCGGCTCGGGCGACTGGAACGACGGAATGAACCGGGTAGGCCGCGAGGGCCGGGGCGAGAGCGTCTGGCTCGCGTGGTTCCTGCTCGACACGCTGCGCGAGTTCGCGAAGGTGGCCGAGGCGCGGGGAGACGCGGCCGCCGCGGCGGAGTTCCGGGCGTCGGCCGACGGCTACGCGGCCGCCGCGGAATCGGGCGCGTGGGACGGCGCCTGGTACCGCCGCGCGTACTTCGACGACGGCACCCCGCTCGGCTCGCACGAAAACGAGGAGTGCCGGATCGACTCGATCGCGCAGAGCTGGGGCGTGATCTCGGGTGCCGCGCCGCCGGAGCGGGCCACGAGCGCCATGGCGTCGCTCGAGAAGCATCTGGTGCGGGAGGACGCCCGGCTCATCATGCTGCTCACGCCGCCGTTCGATCACATGGCCCACGACCCCGGCTACATCAAGGGCTATCTCCCCGGTGTCCGCGAGAACGGCGCGCAGTATACCCACGCCGCGCTCTGGGCCGTGCTCGCGACCGCGATGCGCGGCATGGGCGACCGCGCCTTCGAGCTGTTCCAGCTCCTCAATCCCCTGACCCACGGCGCGACGGCGGAACAGATCGGGACCTACCACGTCGAGCCCTACGTCGTGGCCGCCGACGTGTATACCGCCGACATGCATCTGGGCCGCGGCGGGTGGACCTGGTACACCGGGTCCGCCAGCTGGATGTACCGCGTGGCACTCGAGGCGATCCTCGGCTTCCGGAAGGCGGGCGACACACTGACGCTCGACCCCTGCATTCCGGCGGCGTGGGACGGCTTCCTCCTGGAGTACCGGCACGGCAACACCGCCTACGCGATCACCGTGCGGAACGAGTCGCACGTGAGCCGTGGCGTGCGTGCAGTGCGGATGGGTGGCGAGGTGCTGGAGGGCGGCGTGATACCGCTGCTGGACGACGGCGTGCGGCGGGAGGTGGAGGTGGAGCTGGGGGGCTGAGCCGGATCAGCCGTCGCCCGCAGCTTCACCCGCGCCGTTCGCGTCGCGCTCCAGGTCACGCGCCGTGCCGGGCCAGTCGCGGACGAAGGCGCGCTGCGCCTCCGTCTGCGGAGACACCGTCTCGTAGAGCTCCGCCAGATCGGTGGACCGGAAGAGCCGGCTCAGCGTCCGGAGCGCCTCCCCGCCGTCGGCCAGCTCCCGCGCGAGCAGACAGCCGGCCACCGTTCCCGTCCGGCCGACGCCCCCCAGACAGTGCAGGTACACCTTCCGGCCCCTAGCCACCTCATCATCGATGAAGGCAAGGATGGACGCCATCGTCCGCGGCGCGGGCACGTCCATGTCGGGCACGGGGAACCGGCGGTAGGTCACGGCCAGGCCGCGCTCCGCTGCCGCCTCCTCCAGCGCGGTTTCGTAGGACTGCAGGGGGTCGATCGTCTGCGTCAGGTCGACGAAGGTGCGGACCCCCGCATCGAGCAGACGGCGGAGCACGCCGGCCGCGTCATGCGAACGCCAGCCGGGAAACTCGCCGGCGAGGATCATCTCGCCGGGGAGCCAGTAGCTCGACGGGGTGGGGGCGGTTGGCATCAGGAAGGGTGGCAGCGCGAGCGGAGATTGGGTAGTGCGTCCGTCGAAGGCTACCGCTGGCGGATCTTCACCAGATCGATCGGATGGCCCACCTGGTGGATCCCCATGCCCTGGTCCGCGCGGCGCGCGTCGGCTTCCACCCGTGTGCCGGCATACTGGAAGCCGGCCGGGAGATTGGTCGGTGCGTAGGTCACGCTGTCGTCGCCGTGAATGACGTAGACGCCACCCTCGACGTCGAGGTGCCGGATCGATCCGACCAGGCGGAACGACGGCCGCGACGCACGCTCGGGACTCACCATGGTCCACGGCAGTGGCGCGGGCCCGCACGCCGAGACGGCGAGGGCGGCGGCAGCGGCCAGGAGGCGGGTGCGGATCATGACCGGAGTCTAGTGGAGACCGGCGGCAGGAGGGAGATGTGCCGGGAAATCGGCGCAGTCTTCGCCGGCCGCGACGCCCCGGATCGTCCACTGTTCCGGCACGAAGCAGTCGGGCTCCGCTCCGCGGGCCACGCCATGCCACGCATGACGTCGAGGGGGCCGCGGCTGCAGTTCCGGGTGGCGAGGCGGATGGCGCTCAGCCCGCCTGCCCTTCGAGACACGCCTCGACCGCCGCGAGCAGTTGCGGCGGCGTGTAGGGCTTCCGGAGTGTCATGCACGTCACGTCCACCGGCCTCGACTCCGCGTCGTTCGGATTCCCCATCAGGCGGATCACGCGCTGGTCCGGCCAGCGCTCGCGCACGCGCTCGATCAGCTCGTCGCCCAGGAGGCGCGGCATCCGCTGGTCCACGATCAGGAGATCGAACGGGGGGTCGGCCAGCGCGAGCGCGAGCGCCGACTCCCCGTCCTCCGCAGCCTCGGTGTCGTAGCCGCCGTCGCGCAGCACGCGAACGGTGATCATCCGGACGAGCGGCTCGTCCTCCGCCACCAGAATGCGACTGGTCATCTCAGTTCTTCTCCGTGAGCGCCCGCGTGATCAACGCGACCAGCTCCGGCAGCTGGAACGGCTTCGGCAGGAGCGGAAACGGCGCGTGCCGGCCCGACTCGTAGCCGGAGACCAGGATCATGCGGACGTCGGGAAATTCGGTCTTCACGTGGTCGGCCAGCGCGAGCCCCGACATGCGGGGCATCAAGACGTCGCTGATCACCACGTCCACCGCGGTGCCGGCGCGGAGCAGCGCCAGGGCCTCGGCGCCGTCGGCCGCCTCGAGCACGTCGTAGTCGGCGTCGACGAGCGCGCGGGCGGTGAGGCGGCGGATGAGCGGCTCGTCATCCACCAGGAGGATCCTGCAGCGAGCACTGCGACATATCTCGTGGGGGGCGCTCATCGGGCCATGGGACGGTGGTGGCAGGCGGTGACGCGCATTCGCGAATCGTAGGCGCCACGCGGGCGGAGCGCCAGCTGAAAAAAGTCCGCGGGAGCGCAGCGCCCCCTAACCCTCGATGCGGAAGATCTCCCGGCGGCCGCTTTCGACCAGATCGTGGTACCCCTCCATGATCTTCCCGAACTCCTTCTGCATCTCCTCCGTCATGTCCGAGCCCTGCATCATCTTCTCGAACTCGGCCAGGCTTTCCACTTCCATCTCGGCCACGAGGGTCCAGTAGCGCTCGCCGGACATGTCGGTCATGAGGCGCATCCCGCCCTGCCCCGCGCGCTGCATGAGCTTGCCCATCGCCTGGAACTTCTCGATCAGCGGGCGCACCTTGCCCGGCCGGCAGTGAAAGACTTCGCGAACGAGCAGCATGGCGCCGCCTCCGGATCTGGGGGACCCTCAGGATGGCGTCCGGATCCGGAAACGGCAAGCCGTCTAGGCGCCAAGGCGAGCGTTTGCCCGCTCCCCGAGCACCCGCTCCGCGAAATCGAGCCCCTCCTCCACCCGCGCGACCCGCGCCTCGAGCGCCTCGATCTGGCCCTGCTGCCCCTCGATGACTCCCTCCAGATGGGCGACGTAGTCGGCGGTCTCGCGATCGACCACCTGGCCTGACCCGCGCCGCCCACCTCGTCCGCCGCGCCCGCCCCATCCCATCCGCCCGCGCATCCCGAACATGAACACGAGCGGAATGATGAGCCAGATGAATCCGTGCATCGCCTAGGCCTCGCCCGCGGGCTTCGCGGCTCCGGTCTGCCACGCGCGCTCGATGTCGTCGGCGGCCTGCCTCAGGATCTCGGCCACGCGGCGCACGCCGGGATCGCCGGGCTGGCGGCGCCAGGCATGGCGGAAGGTGGTCTTCGCCACGCGGGCGAACTCGCCCTGCAGCTCGCCGATGGCGCCGCCCGTGAAGTCGCGCACCGTCTCGCGCACCCGGTCGACGATCTCGTCCAGGAGGTCCTTGTGCTCCTCCAGATACTTCTCGCCCTCGGGCGTGAGCTCGTAGATCTTCTTCCCCGCGCCCTCGACGCCCCGGATGTGGCCCTGGTCCTCCAGCATCTGGAGCGTCGGGTACACCGCGCCCGCCGATGGGGTGTAGCAGCCGTGCATGCTCTCTTCCAGGGCCTTGATGACCTCGTACCCGTGCCGCGGCTTTTCCTTCAGCAGCCGGAGGATGACGAACTTGAGCTCGCCGGACTCGAACATCTGCCGGCGCCCCCGCCCGCGTCCGGGGCCGAAGGGAAAACCGGGGCCGAAGTCGAAGCCACGTCGCTGACTGAACATTTGAGTGCTCCCGTGGGGTGTGACATGTCTTGCGCCATATCGCGCGCAACTTTCGCGCGATATATCGTAAGATATACCGCTAGAGTCAAGACCTAACGCCGTGGCTGTCGAGCCTCTCCAGCGATACCCCATGCCGAATCAGCAGCCGGACTATGCCCATGTGGCCGTGCGACGCTGCGCATCCCGCGCGGATCGCGGAAGGCGAGGGCCAGCGACGCTGGGCGTATGGACGGCAATACCGGGCGAAACCGGGGTTTGAGGCCCGGCGTACAATTCGACGACCGCTTCCTCCAGCAAGGTCCACCAGATGCGCACCGTCATCGCCGTCGCCGCTTTGCTCGCAGCCGCTCCGCTCGGAGTCCACGCCCAGTCACTGTATCAGCCCAGATCCATCAGGAACGCGTACGCGCGAGGCACGCGGTCCCCCGACGGACGGCCCGGCCCCCGCTACTGGCAGAACCACGGCCGCTACGCGATCACGCTGAGCGTGGCGCCGCCGGTGCGCCGGGTGACGGGCAGCGAGACGATCACCTACTACAACGAGAGCCCGGACACGCTCGGCACGCTGGTGATGCGGTTCATCGTCAACGTGCACAAGCCGGGGGCAACCAGGCTCGGCGATGCGACGGCTGACTACCTGACCGACGGCGTGACGGTGGATTCGTTCGCGGTGAACGGCCGGCCGCAGCCCTGGACCACCAACGCCGGGTTCACCGTGCAGCAGGTGCGGCTGCCCGCGCCGCTCATGCCCCGCGATTCGATCCGGCTCGCGCTGGCCTGGCACTACGACCTCTCGAAGCGGAGCGGGCGCGAGGGCATGATCGACTCGACGACCGCCTTCATGGCGTACGCCTATCCGCGGGTCTCGGTCTATGACGACTACGCCGGCTGGGACACGGCGCCCTTCAACGAGCAGCTGGAGTTCTACAGCGACTTCAACGACTACGACGTGACGCTCCGGCTGCCGCCGAACTTCGTCGCATGGGGCACCGGCACGCTCACCAACCCCCAGGAGGTGCTGCAGCCCGACATCCTCGGCCGCTACCGGCAATCGTGGCAGACGGACAGCGTGGTCCGGATCGCGACGCTCGACGACATGCGGGCGCACCGCGTCACGGCGCAGCAACCCGTCAACGCCTGGCACTTCACGGCGACGAACGTTCCCGACGTCGCCTTCGCCGCGAGCGATCACTACGTGTGGGACGGCACCAGCGTCGTGGTGGACGACGCGGCCCACCGCCGCGCCAGCGCGCAGGCGGCGTACAACGACTCCGCCGGCGACTATCACCACGTGGCCGGCTACGCGCGCCACGCGCTCGACTGGCTCTCGCACCACTGGCCGGGCATTCCCTACCCCTACGAGAAGACGACGGTGGTGCAGGGCTTCGCGGGGATGGAATATCCGATGATGGCGAACGACGAGAGCTACCCCGACACGGTGTTCTCGCGCTTCGTGGCCGAGCACGAGATCGCGCACACCTACATGCCGTTCTACATGGGGATCAGCGAGACGCGCTATCCGTTCATGGACGAGGGCTGGGCGACGACCTTCGAGTACCTGATCGGGACGGCCGACATCGGCAAGTCCCGGGCGACGGATTTCTTCCGGCAGTTCCGCGTGCAGGGATGGATCACCGACCCGTCACCGCTCGAGGACCTGCCGATCATCACCCCCAACTCCACCGGCAACAACGGATACGGCAAGCCCGCGCTGGGGTACCTGGCCCTCAAGGACCTGCTGGGCGACTCGCTCTTCCGCGTGGCGCTCCACGGCTACATGGATCGCTGGCACGGGAAGCACCCGATCCCGTGGGACTTCTTCTACAGCGTGAACGACCTCACGAAGCGGAACCTCGACTGGTTCTGGAACGCCTGGTACTTCCAGAACAGCTACATCGACATCGGGGTGCGATCGGTGGCACCGGCCCGGAGCAGCACGGTCGTGACTCTCGACAACATCGGCGGCATGCCGGCGCCGGTGGATCTCGTCGTGCGCTACGCCGACGGCACGAGCGCGACCTTCCACCAGACGCCGGCGATCTGGCAGCGAAACCTCCGCCGCGCGACGGTGACGCTGCCGGGCGCGAAGCGGATCCGGCGGGTGGAGCTGGAGCATTCCATCTGGATGGACGCGGATTCGGGCAACGACGGCTGGGGAAAGTAGCGGTGGGAGGCGGCGCATCTGCTCGCCGCCCCCAGCTCCACGAACACGCCGCGTCAGCGCAGGCGCGTCTCGTTGTGATTCGAGGCGAGCCGCGGCATGATCCGCTGCTCCAGCTCCTCGACGGTGAGCTCGATCGACTCGCCGTCCCGCCCGGTGACGGCCTTCACGGCCGAGCGCTGAGCGTCGGTGAGGGGCAGGCGGAAGATTCCGTTCTGCGCCGGCGTGTCCATGCGTGACCCCGGTTTCATGGCACCACCACCGTGACCGGCGCCTCCGCGGACGCCAGGACGGCGCCGGACTCGTCGATGAGGTCGACGTGGAACGTCGCGGCCCCCGATTCCAGCGCCGGGCCGTCCTCCGGCCTGTTGAACAGGTTGATCGAGAAGCCCGTGGTGCAGCTCCCGTGCGGCAGCTCTCCCGAGACGGCGGTGCAGAGGACGTTGCTGCCGCCGGCCGGCTGGTCGGCCAGCCCATTATCGGACGGCCTGGTCTGCACGACGGACCCCTGCAGGACCGCGAGGCTCTTCTTCGCTCTGCCGTTGGTGATCGTCACCGTGTAATCTGCCGTGTTGTCCTGACCGACCGTCAACGTGCTCGTCGTCAGGACGAGATCGGTCATCGTGATGCCGGTCGACTTGACGGGCTTCGCCATTGCGTAATCCGGGCTGCTGGGGGCGGTGCCGGGATCGCCGGTGCAGGCGGCGATCACCAGCGCCGGGAGCAGGGCAAGCAGCGGTGTGCGAAACGGGTGCTGTCGGGGCATGCGGATCTCCTGCCGGGGCGGCTCGACGAGATGGCGAGATTGGGTCTACCCTATCTGACTCGTAAAAGCCGCCCGCAACCGGACACGAGCCACCGTTTCGTCCTTCCGTCCTTCCATCCTTCCGCCTCTATTCCGCCATGCACCTCCTCGCCCTCTCCGGCAGCCTCCGCGCGAGCTCGTCCAGCACCGCCCTGCTCCGGGCCGCCGCCACGCTCGCGCCGGCCGGCGTGACCGTCACCCTCTTCGACGGCATCGGCGACCTGCCCCACATGCGCCCCGACCTGGATGCCGCCGCCATCCCGAGCGTGGTCCGTCTCCGCTCGGCCGTCGCAGGCGCCGATGGGCTCATCATCTCCTGTCCCGAGTATGCGCACGGTGTCCCCGGCTCGTTCAAGAACGCGCTCGACTGGCTGGTGGGAGGGCCGGAGTTCCTCGACAAGCCGGTCGCGTTCTTCAACGTCTCCGACCGCGGGAGCTACGCGCTCGCGTCGCTCATCGAGACGGTGACGGTGATGACGGGACGGGTGATCAGGGAGGGATCGGTGACGCTGCCGCTCATGAGCGGGGTGGTCGAGGAGTCGCGGATCGTGGAGGATGCGGAGCTGGCCGAGCTGGTGCGCGGTGCGGTGGCGCGTTTCGCCGCGGCGATCCGGGCAGGAGCCGCCGCCTGAGCTCGGTCGCGGATGCCTGCCTCAGGCGCACCCGCACGATCTCGTCCGGCGGGCCCGGCTCCCGCCCGCCGCCGCGGCGCTCGGCGGTGGCAGCTCGGGAATCGTGGTCGGGGCAAGACTTCCCCGGCCGCGGCTCTTGCGCGCGCCGGGACCGTGGTGCACGGTGGGGGTGACCCGGGCCACGAGGCGACTATGGCGGACGCGGGAAGAGAGGCGCGACTGCGGGAGGAATACGTGAGCCTGTACCCGGGGCTCACGGCCGGCCGGTGGTTGCCGGCCGGTGAGGTGGCGGAGCACATCGTGGACATGGTGCGCCGCGAGCGCGGCAGCCTGGGCCGCCGAGGCCGCGTGATGGCCGACGAGCATTTCGATTTCCGCGGCGGCGGCGCGGGGGGCGAACGGGGCTCCCGGCGTGAGCGGCGCGAGGACCGGGCGGACGAAGCTCCGCCGGGCTGAGCGATCCCGGTGACCCCGGCCAGGGAAGCGCGCGGCGCAGCCGGATCCGATCCGGCTGCGCCGTGCCGTTTCTGCCGGATGCGCACCGCGGTGAATGGGTGATCAGTTGCCAGCCGGGCGTTTCCGGCCGCGGTTGACCCGCCGTCGGGAGCCGGCCGTCGATGTCAGGGGAGGTGAAACGCCGGGTCGGCCTCCTTCCAGAGGATCCGGGCGGCCTCGACGTGCGCGCGGGCGCAGGCCCGGTCGGCCATCCGCTCGCAGATCTCGGCCCGGGCCAGGTGTGAGGGCGCCAGATAGGACAGCCCGTCCACCGAGGAGTCGGCGGCCGCGGCGTAGGCCCCCATCGCTTCCGGGTAACGCTTGAGCTGGGTCAGCAGCTCGGCCCGGAGCCAGCGCTCGGCGATGAGGGACGTGAGCGGCGAAACGGTAAAGCGGTGCGACTGGAGTCCGAGCCACGGGGTGCCGAGCGCCGCAAGCGCGTCGGCCGGGCGTCCGGCCATCCGGAGCACCCGCGCGCGAAGCGAGCGGGCGAAAGCCGAGGCCATCGCGCCGCCCTGACTGCTCCCGTGCTCCAGAGTCTCCGCCTCGTGCGACATCGCGGCGCTGTCGCCGAGGCGCTCGCTCAGCCGGCCAATGAGGTAGGAGCGGATGGCGGGGTGCAGGGAGTCGTGAGCGGCAAAGGCGTAGATGCCGGTCGGCGGGGTGCCGGCGGGCCGCCATCCCTCGAGCGTCGTCCGCATGGCGCCGAGCCGCTCCCGGCTCAGCGGAGCGAACGGCATGCTCGCGAGCATCGCCGCGATCTCGGTGGTGACGGCCGGCTCGAGCTCGGCGGCGGCGAGGAGCCGGTCTTCCACGGCGTGCCAGCGACCGCGAGTCAGCTCGAGCTGGGCCGCGAGGATGTGGCCATAGGCGCGGCGCGCGGCGGGGCGATTGGGCTCGGTGAGGAGATCCACCAGCCGGATCGCGCCCGTGGGGTTGTGGGCGCCCGAGGGAAGCGCGTGGATGACGAGCCGGGAGAGCGTGCGATCGTCGGTGGCACGGAGGACGGCGCGCTCGCGCGCCTCGGTCACCGAGTCGTGGCTCACGAGGGCCCGGAGCACCGGCCACTTCTGCGAGAAGTCGGCCGTGCTGTCGAGGCCGGCGAGCAGGGTGTCGAGGTCGCGGGCCCGCGC
Organism: Gemmatimonadales bacterium; assembly: GCA_025935995.1. Lineage (GTDB taxonomy): Bacteria > Gemmatimonadota > Gemmatimonadetes > Gemmatimonadales > GWC2-71-9 > JAICUF01. Next base: position 11,508 of record JAICUF010000039.1, on the reverse strand, counting down.
GTCCCACGCCGCGAGCTCCAGCAGATGGGTGCGCGCCTCGCCATGGCTCGGATCGAGTGCGAGTGCCCGCTCGAGCGGCGGCCGCGCGTCGGCACGAGAGCGGCCGATGAGCGCGTTCGCATGATACCGGAGATCGCCGAGCGAGAACCACGCGTCCACGTTGCCGGGTCGCGCGGTGGTGACCGCCGCATAGAGACTCTCGGCGATCGCGTAGCGGCCGGTCCGCCAGGCGACACCCGCCTGAAGCAGGCGGCGCGTCTGCTGCGGCAGTCGGTCGCTCAGCTGGACCGCGCGCTCCATGGACGCGGTGGCGACGTCGAGATCGCTCACCCAGTGGCTCGCGGCGCCCAGCCGGTAGTAGGCGAGGGCGAAGGTGGAATCGGCGGCGACGGCGGAGTTGAAGGCGCCGACCGCCGCGGCGTAGTGGCCGAGGCGGAGGTCGCGCTCGCCCTCGAGATAGGACTTGAGCGCGGGCAGCGAGCCGGTGGTGGAGCCGGCCAGACGTGTGAGCTCCGCGCTGGGACCCCGGGCCTCGCCGGCCAGCAGCTGGCGCGCGAGGGTGTCCACCAGCTGGAACACGTTCCGCGGGTCGTCCGGCGGGGTCTGCACCGTCGCGCGCTCGCTGCCGTCGGCGTCGTAGAGCGAGCCCAGAAGCTGGAGCCGCCCGCCCGCCTCGACGATGCTGCCGAGCACGAAGTAGCGCGCGCCGAGCCGCCGCACCACCGCGCGGGCGTCCTCGGGCCTCGAGATCGGTCCGTCGTGCGCGTGCGCGGCGCTCACCACCCGCCGCGGATCCACCGGAACGAAGACCGTCGCGTCCTCGAGACGCACGCTCAGCAGATCGGTGATGCCTTCGGCGAGGTAGTCGTATTCGTGGCTGCCGCGGACGGTGAAGGGAAAGACGGCGACGGTGCCCTCCTCGCTTCGGCTGGCGGCGTCGCCGCGGCGGAGGAGTGCGGTGGCGATGAGGATGGCCACCGCGAGGACGCCGATGGCCGCAAAGCGCCGGAGCGATCGCCGCGGGGCGGGCCGCGCGATGCGCGGCTCGTGCGTCGGATGCGCGTCGGCCTCCGTTGAATCCGCGATGACGGGTAGCGGCGCCGATGCGAACGGCTGAGGCGCAGCGGGCGGGATGGGCACCGACGACCGGGCCCGAAGCCGCGCCGCGAGTGCCCGCGTTTCGTCGCTCGGCTCCGCGTCGTATTCGGTACCGAGGCGGCGGGCGAAGCTCTCGTAGGCGTTGATCGCGCCGGCCCGGTCGCCCGAGCGCTCCAGCAGCTGCATCAGTGTGCGGAGGCCGCGCTCATCGTCCGGTGCCAGGAGCATTCCCTGCCGGGCCCAGGATCCGGCTTCCGCGATCTGCCCTTCCCTTTCCTTAATAGCGGCCAGGTCCCATGCCGCCGCCGCGGCCCGCTGATGGAGCCTCGCGCGCTCCCGTTCCACCCACTTCTCGAACTCCTCCGCCTCCGCCACGAAGAAGCCGTCGAGCAGCGGGCCCCGGTAGAGGGCCATCGCCGCGACCGGATCCCGGGCGTCGAGCAGGCGCTCGAACTCGACGGCATCGCAGGTGACCGAGGCGTCGAGCGCGATCTCGTCGGCTCCGCGCGTGTGGATCGCGGCGGCGCCGAGGGAGCGGCGGAGGTGGTGGAGGGTGTGTCGGAGGGCGGCGCGGGCGCGATCCTGGTCCAGCTCCGGCCAGAGCAGTGCCACGAGCACGTCCCGGCGATGGAACCCGCGCGGGCGCGCGATGGCCAGATAGGCGAGCAGCGCCGCGCGCTTGGGACCCGACAGCACGGTGCCGAGGGTCTGTCCCCCGGCATCCACGAGGTCGAGAGAGCCCAGCGTGCGCAAGGCGATCATGAAAAACGCCCCATCGGGACGATGTAATACGAGGGGACGGTCCGCCAACAGCCAGCGAACGGCGGGCCAACGGCATCACTGCAGACTGGGTTCAAGCTACGCCCGGAACAGCGGGTGTCCAGATGGCGTGTCCTCTTGTCGTCGGAGCTGCATCCATGGTCCTCCGCACCACTTTGCTCGTCGCCGCGCTGGGAACGGCGGTCCTGCCCCTGACAGTCGGGCGGAATGGCGGCGCGGGGGCCGCGCTGGCCGCGCAAGCTCCGGAGGCCTCGCAGGATACGGTCCCGGCGCCGAGCGTCCGGTGCCCCGAGGCTGAATGCCATCGTGCCGGCGTCGAGTGGGTGGTGACGACCTGCGCCGACTCGGTGTACGCGAGCTACGTGGCGCGGCCGGGCGCGGACGCGTGTCTGCCGACGTCGCTGCCTGGCGTCGGTGCCATGCCGGGTGCGCGTGGCTCCCGCCCCGTGGTCTGCGCCGGGAAGGAGCGGGGCTACGCGGTCGTGCGAGACCGGGTGGGCGACCGGGACCGGTGCGAGCGCGGGCACGGGCGCAGAACGGCACCGCCGGTGGCACGGGCTGCGGCGCCGAGGAGCGCCGAATGAAGGCAACAGGACCCATCCTGCAGCGGTCTCGCGGGTTCCTCGCGGCACTTCTTGCCGTCACCGCATGCGGCCATGAGAGCAACGAACCCGGCAGCACGGTTCAGCTCGATGCGGCGCAGGCCGTCACGGCACGAATCGGGTCGGGTGGCGGCCGCCTCCGGACGACCGATAGTCATGGCCGAGCGTACGTGCTCGACATCCCCCCGCTCGCGCTTCGCGACAGCGTGGACATCACGCTCACGCCGGTGGCGAGCTACGAGATGCCGAGCGGCGCGAACCTCGTGGCCGCCGCCCAGTTTGCGCCGGAGGGCCTTCGGCTCGCCGTGCCGGGGCGGCTCGCCATCGTCGTGCCGGGTGGCGCACCGACGGCCCGTGGGTTCGGCTATAGCGGTCAGGGCGACAGCCTGCACCTCGATCTCCTCGGCCGCCACGGCGACACGCTGTTCATCCCCGTGCGCCACTTCAGCGGCTCCGGGGGCGCGACCGTCACCGACGTGGACCTGCTCACGCCGTCGCTGCCGAGCGACGCGGCGGTGCACGCCTACATCGAGGTGGCCACGCTCAGCGAGCAGGGTGCGGCAGCAGGCAGCTATGACGCCCACGCCATTGCCGATGCCATGATCGCGTGGGCCACGGATGTCGTCATCCCGGCGCTGCAGAGCGCCGGCACCGATCAGCAGCTGCTGGATGCCACGGCCAGGTTCGGCGACTGGATGATGGTGCTCACGTGTGGCGCGGACGGCTGCGGCGGCGGATCGTTGCATCTCTGGCCGGCGGACGACTGGGTGGATATCGCGAGCCTGCTCCTGCCCACGCGCGACCAGCTCAGGCTCGAAGCCGCCCGCGCGCTCAAGGCCGGCATCGACCGCCTCAACGCGCGGTGCATCGCCAATCACGACATCCAGGCGGCCTCCAACACGATCTACTGGAGGAATCTTGCGGTCGCGCAACAGCTCGACGCGCTCGTACCCGGGCTCGACCCTGCCAGCTTCAACAGTCACTTCTGCCTGGCGGCGGTGATCGAGTCGGTCACCATGCCGGCGACACTCACCGCGGGCGTGCCCGCAGAACTCCAGGTGAAGGCCGGGATACGATTCGGACAGGACGCGCCGGAGCATGACTACCCGCTGCTCGTCACCGTGAGCGTAGACAACGCGGCGCCCGCCGGGGTGAGCGGCTACACGACGGATGGGGTCTATCATGCGACGCTCACACCGACCGGCGCGTCGCCGCTGTTTCTGGGGATCAATGCCGGACTCGTTCAGGAGGGACTGAACGTCGTCCAGGGCATCGAACGCGACACCACGTACGAGCAGTCCTACGGTCACGTCGCGATCACGCCGACGGCCGCGATTCTCGACGCGGGCGCCGAAGCGCAGTTTACCGCCACCGTGACCGGCCTCGCGACCAGTGCCGTCACGTGGAGCGCCACCGGCGGCACGCTGAGCGGCACATCAGGCACGAGCACCACCTATACCGCCGGGGCCGCGGCCGGGACCTACGCCATCACCGCCACCAGCGTCGCCGATCCGACGCAGCAGGCCACTGCGCGGATCGAGATCGTCGGCGGATCGGCAACGGGTGCCGGTATCGTCACCAGTGCGGCGTACTTCCATCTCACCGCGGTGGTTCAGCCCGGGCCGGCCGGCGTGGCGTGCGATACGTCGCGCTACGTGTACACCGCCGCGGCCACAGATGCGGAGAGCTGCTCCGAGATGGTCTCGAACGGCGCGGCGCACGCCACGGTCCAATTCCAATACGCGCAGACGCAGACGGCCCAGGGTTTCCAGTTCCACTTCACCAGTCGGGGCTCCTCGGATGCCCAGAGCGCCGATCACGACACGTCGGTGATCGGCGCGGCCTACACGACGTTCAGTGGCTACTTCGACGTCAGCGCGCCGTCCGCGACATTCGAGATCCACGGCACGCTCACCAATGACGTGCTCACCGCCACCTCAGGGGGTGCCGTGATGCTCACGACCCAGACCACGCCCGGACCGAAGGTCGGTCTGTTCTGCAAGGGCACCTCCACGCTGCCCCTGTATTGCCCTCAGCAGAGCCGCGATGAGGGCGCGGGGGACAAGTCGTGGACCAACGTCTCGCTCGCGCTCACGCCCGGCCGCTATTACGTGGACATCTGGAGCCTCGCGAGAAGTCAGCTGCAAACCATTGCAAGCCAGACGATCTCGAGCGCAGCGGCGGCCGATGTGACCATCACGCTGACGCAGCACTGAATTCGGAATGCCGGGCGCCCCGGAGAACCGCGGAACGTCACGGCGTGATCCGGGAGCGTGCACCCGACGGGCGCTGACGCGACACCACCCGGATTCGAACCCTGGACGATCGGACGCACCCATGCGCAGCTCGCTTGCATTCCTCGCGCTGGTCACCACCGTCACTGCCTGCAGCCACGACGGAAACGAGCCCGGGGGCATGGTTCAGCTGGATGCCGCCCAGGCCGTGACGGTACGAATCGGATCGGCAGGCGGGCAGCTCCGCACCACCGACAGCCACGGCCGTATCTACCTGCTCGACATTCCACCACTGGCACTTCGCGACAGCGTCGATATCACGTTGACGCCGGTCGCGAGCTACGAGCTGCCGAACGGTGTGAGCCTGGCCGCCGCCGCGCAGTTTGCGCCCCAAGGGCTGCAGCTCGCCGTCCCCGGCCGACTGGCGATCGCAGCCCCCGGCGGCGCGTCCGGCGCGGTGGCCGGTTTCGGTTACAGCGGCGACGGCGACAGCCTCCATCTCGATCTGCTCGGCCGCCACGGCGACACGCTGTTCCTCCCGGTCCGGCACTTCAGCGGTGCGGGCGTGGCTACGACCGCCGATATCGCGCTTCTCACTCCCTCACTCCCGAATGGAGCCGCGGTCCAGGCTTACATCGACCTCGAAACGCTGACGCAGCAGGGACGCGAGACCGGGTCCTTCGACGTACAAGCTCTGGCTCACGTGCTCGCGGCCTGGGCCGCCACGGTGGTCATCCCTGCGCTGAATGCGGCCAGCAGCGAGCAGACCCTGCTCGATGGCGTGGCTCGCTACAACGACTGGGAAGAAGTGCTCAACTGCGGCGCCGATGTCTGCAGCGGAATCCCGCTGCATCTCTGGCCGGAGACGGTGCGGCTCGACATCGTGAGCCACCTGCTCCAGCACCATTCGGATGCCCAGCTCGCGCTGGCCCGCGCGCTCAAGGCCGGCATCGACCGGCTCATGGCTCAGTGCACGACGGGCCACGACCTCCAGGCCGCGGCGAACGCCCTGTACTGGGACGGGCTGGCACTGGCCAACCACGTCGAGTCGCTCGTGTCTGGGCTCGAGCCCGAGGCCTTCCTTGATGCGTTCTGCGTGCGGCTGGTGCTCGAGTCGGTCACGCTGCCGGACGCCCTGACCGCGAGCGCCCCGGCCCAGCTCCAGGTGAGTGCCGGCCTGAGCTACGGCGGTGGGGCCGTGGACCATACGGAGCCGCTGCGCATCACCGTCAGCGTGAGCAATGCCGCGCCGGTTTCGCTGGAGGGCAACACGTCAAACGGCACCTTCACAACGTCGCTGGTCCCGACGGGAACTTCGCCGATCTTCCTCGGCATCCACGCGGCGCTCACCAGCCATCATCTCGATCAGCTCGCCCTCGTGGTTCATGACACGACCTACGAGCGCCCCTACGGCAGCGTGGCGATCACACCGACGGCCGCAATCCTCGACCCCGGCGCCGAGGCCCAGTTTACCGCGATGGTGACGGGCCTCGGCAGCACCGCCGTGACCTGGACCGCCACCGGCGGCACGCTGAGCGGCACGTCGGCCACCGGCACGACGTACACAGCCGGCAGCACCGCCGGCACCTACGCCATCACCGCCACGAGCGTCACCGATCCCACCCAACGCGCCACATCGCGGATCGACATCCTCGCCCCCGCCGGCGGCACGATCACGGTCACGTCGGGCGCCGGCGAAGTGAGAACCACGGTCACGACGGGCGACGGCACTCCAGGCTGCGACTCCCACGACAACCGGATCCTGGGACCGAGCGAGCTCGCATCCGGATACCAGTGGCACGTGGCGAGCTGCTCGGTCGGAACGCCGCCGAGCACCGGCCAGACCCAGCAGGCGGTAACGTTCTCAGCTTCTTCGGGAACCCACGTGACGATCTCGGGCAGCGGGTCGGGAAGCGTGCACTGGGAGAGCTATCCCGTCGGGGCCAGGGCGTGGGAGACGGTGACGTTCACGGTGAGCACCCATCCGGTCACCTATCATCTCACCGGGCTGGTGCAGACCACCTCGACTCTGGACGGCGGCGCATTCAATCAGGGTGGTGGAAGCGTGCTCTTCGGGCCGGCGGGAGGCCCCGCCATCATCTCCCAGGTGGCCAGCTCGAGCGTGTCGAGCGGGCTGCCGCAATCCATTCCGCTGAACCTGAGCGGTACGCTGCCGCCAGGGGACTATCAGATTGAAATGCAGGCGTTCGCGTCGAGCCAGGCGGGGATCAACTCGGAGAGCGGGACGCAGAACTTCACGCTGGAGCTGGGGCAGTAGGCAGTCGCGCCGCGGGGGCCTTACTGCGTGACCTTTGGCCGGGTGGCGAACTTCGCCGGATCCAGGTGAAAGCGCCGCCACACCGCATCAATCCGCGGATCGGGCAGCAGCTCCCCGGCGATCAGATTTCCGTAGGAAACGAAGAGGTCTCCGTCTCCGGCGGCGGCGCGCTGCATCGCGGCGATCGCGCGCTCGTCGTCGCCTTTGCCAGTGTAGGCGAGAGTGAGCGCGGTCCATCTGGTCCACGCCTCGGACGGCAACGACTCGAGGAGACGGATCACTGAGTCGGCTTCCGCCCGGTGCCCACTTCTTGCGAAGGAGAACGCGGCGGCACCGAGGCGGGCCGGACTCTTCGTGCCGGCCACGATGCGCCGGGCCACCGCGACGGCCGAGTCGGGCCGGTTGCCCCTGGCGTACCCCTGCGTCATGATGGAGAGCGCCGCGATGTTCGAGGGCTCGAGCGCCAGCCCGCGCTCCTCTTCCGCGATGCCCTCGTCGAACTGGCCGACGTTGATCTCGGCGAGGCCCAGGTAGCTCGAGACCAGGAAGTAGACCGGATCGCGCGCCTTGGCCTGCTGCAGGGTGGGAATCGCTTCCGCGCTCCGGCCCATGTTCAGGTACAGCCAGCCCAGCCGGTAGCGGGCCTCGGCGCCGTCGGGGTTGATGGCGACGGCGCGCTTGATTTCGGCCTCGGCCGCAGGGAAGTCGTAGGACTCCCCCAACACGAAGCCGAGTGCGAGGTGCGCGTCCGCCAGCGTGGAGTCGAGACGCACGGCGCGTTCGGCGGCGAGGCGCGCGCGCGGCAGGACGCTCCCCATCCGCACTTCGATGTAATACGGCGACACCGCGAGCGCGGTGGCCAGCCCGGCCCAGGCGCGCGCGAACGTGCTGTCGAGCACGAGGGCCTGCTCGAAGTCCGCGATGGCACTGGTGATGGCCGGCCCGCGCCGCCGGTAGAGGTACATGGCGTGCAGGTAGAGGTCGTACGCGGCGAGGTTCCCGGTTCCGCGCGAGGCGACCGCCCCCGCGCCGGCCAGCGTCACCTGGAGCTGCCCCGCGATCGCGCGGGCGATCTCGTCCTGGACGCCAAAGATGTCGCTCGCGGGCCGCTCGTAGTTCTCGTGCCAGAGCACCTGGCCGTCCCGGGTGCTCGAGAGCTCGGCGGTGACGCGGATCCGGTTGCCCGCGCGGCGCACCGAGCCGTCGAGCACGTTCCCCACGCGAAGCGTCCGCCCGATTTCCTCCGGCGAGGCGCCACGTCCGGCGTACCGCGCCGCGGAGCTCCGGCCCGCGAGGCGCACCCCGGGCACCTGCGAGAGTGTGTTCGTCACCTCGTCCGCGATTCCCTCGGCGAAGTAGGTGTTGGCGGTGTCACCGCCGGACGACGTGAATGGGAGCACGGCGAGCGAGCGATCGGCCAACACGGGAGTCGCGCCGCGTCGCCTGCCGAGGACCATGCCGAGGACGGCGGCACAGAGCAGGACGATCGCGGCAGGGGCCCAGAGCGCCCGGCGCCGGCGTGGCGCCGGGAGAGCCGCAGACGTCCGCTCCCCCGACACACTCGCCGCGTCGAGCGCGGTAAGCAGCTTGGCGGCGGTGGCGGGGCGGTTGGCGGGGTCCTTCGCGAGTGATCGCATGACGAGCGCGGCCAGCTCCGGCGGCAATCCGGGGCGCTTCCCGGCGAGCGACGGCGCCGGCTCCGTCACGTGCGCGGCCATCATCGCCTGCATGGTGGTCCGCCCGCCGAACGGGTGGCCGCCGCCGAGCAGCTCCCACGCCACGACACCCCAAGCGTAGATGTCGGCGCGGTGATCGGTTCCGGGCTCGCCCAGCGCCTGCTCGGGCGCCATGTAGGCCGGCGTCCCGAGCGACGCGCCGGCCTGCGTCAGCGTGGCGGCGAGTCCGTCCTCCGTGCGCGATGCGTCCAGCGCCTTCGCGATGCCGAAGTCGGTAACCACCGCCGCGCCGCCGGAGAGGAGAATGTTTTCCGGCTTGATGTCCCGGTGGATCACGCCCTCGGAATGCGCGTACGCGAGCGCCCGGCCGACGTCCCGCAGGATGCCGACGGCGTCGGAAATTGACATCGGCACGCCCGACACGAGCCGTGCGCGGAGCGACTCGCCGCGAACGAACGGCATCGTGTAGTAGGGCAGCCCGTCCGCCGTGCCGGCGGACAGCACGGGCACGATGTTGGCCTGCTGGAGCCGCGCCGCCAGCTTCACCTCGCGGGTGAACCGCTCCGCGCTCATTCCCTCGGCCAGCTCCGGCGCGATCACCTTGATGACGACGGTGCGGTGCAGCTCCGCTTCCTCCGCGAGGAAGACGCGTGACATGCCCCCGCCGCCCAGCTCGCGGGTGATGGCGTAGCGATCGGCGAGGGCGCCGCCGAGCCGGCTGGCGATGTCGCTCACAGGCCGGTCGCCTCCATCACCCACACGTTGCTCTGCCGATCCTCGATCGTGAAGTAGATGCGGGTGCTGCCGAGCGCCCAGCCCGGGCGGTAGGACGGCCGGAGCGGATCGTCGATGCGCGCCAGCTCGCGGGGCGTGCCCCCGGCCGCGGGCACCGACCAGAACGAGGCGGCGCCGTGCCGATCCCAACTCTTGAACACGATGGTCCGGCCGTCACTGGTCCACATCGGCGTCGCCGCACCCGGCACACCGGGCACTGCGGGGTCCACCAGCGTGCGGACCGGCCCGGAATCCACCGGCGTGACGATCAGCTTGGGCAGCGCTCCGCCATCGGGCGAAAAAAAGCTGTTGGAAAATGCGATCGATCGTCCGTCGGGTGACCAGGTCGGTCCGGTGCCAAGGGGCACGCGGAGTACGGGTGCCCCCCATGTGCCGTCGGCCTTCCGCCGAACGATCCAGATGCCGCCGTCCGACTGCAGGTCCATGAACGTGAGGCCCGAGCCGTCCGGCGCCCAGTCCGGCAGCGCTTCCTGGCGCGGGGAAGACGTCACCTGCTGCCGCGGCCGACCGTCGAGCGGGAGCACGTAGACGTCACGGGAGCCGTGCCGCCAGGAGTGAAAGGCCACCTCCTTGCCGTCCGGCGAGGGGACGGCCTCGAAGTCGTCGCTCGAATCCGCCGTCAGCCGCTCCGCTTCCCCGCCGGTGAGGCGGACGCGATACAGGTCGGCGTGGCCGTTGAGGTTCGAGTCGTAGTAGATCCACCGCTCGTCGCGCGAGACGCGGGCGGATTCCACGATCTGGTCGCCGCGCGTGACCTGCGCCGCCTGAGACTCCGTGACCGGCGGAGCGCCCGCTGCCGGCAGCGGAAGCGACCACAGATTGCCGGTCGCGCGGTACACGTTGTAGGCCAGCCGCTGTCCGTCGCTCGCGAGCGAGATGGACTGTGCCCCCAGGCCGACGGTGAGGCGCAGCGGCGGCCCCGCCGGCCGCTCGTCGCCGCCGATCTCCTGGGCGTAGACGTCCCGCGGCCCGTCGCGGTCGGACACGAAGTAGAGCCGACGGCCCCTGGGTGACCAGACAGGCGCCTGATTCACCGAAGTGCTGTCGGTGACCGTCCGGGTTCGTCCGTCGGAAACCCGGCACACCACGATGCGGCTTGGCGAGAGATTGCCGAACTGGACACCGATCGCGATGTAATTGGCGTTGCCGGACGCGCATGCCAGCAAGGTCCCGTCGTGCGACCAGGCGCACTGCGTGGCCTCGCGCACCGCGGCAAGTCCCCGCACCGAGCCGTCGCGTTTCCGGAGAAAAATCGAGTCGCCGACGGCGTAGGCGATGGCCGACCCGTCCGGGGACCACGCCGCGGAAGTCACCGGATGGTCGGGCCCTCCGGGTATCTCCTGATGCGCGGCGCCTCCCGATGCGAGGGCGCTGAACACCGCACCCCGGCTCAGGAAGAGCACGCGCGTTCCGTCGGGCGACCAGGACGGGAGGCTCTGCACTTCGGTGGTGTCGTCCGTGAGCGGAATCTCGCGGCCGCCGGCAACCGGCCGCACGAACACGCGGGTCTCGATCGAGGTGCCGGCCGCATAGGCGACACTCTTTCCGTCGGGCGAGATGGCCGGGTGAATCTCGAGCCCGGGATCGGAGGTCACCTGCAGCGCGCGACCGAAGGTCACGCGATCGGCCGTGCCGCGCGGGCGGAGCCAGCCCCAGGCCGCCAGCGCCAGCGCAAGCGCCGCCACCGCCCAGCCGAGCGCGGGCAGGCGGGAACGCCGCGCCGGCAGACGGCTGGCGACCCTCGGACCGGTCCCGCTTCCCGTGAGCGCGGCCGCGAACTCCGCCGCCGTGGCGAACCGGTCGGCCGGCAGCTTCTCGAGCGCCGTGAGCACGGCGTCCTCCACTGCGGCCGGAACGCTCTTCCGCTGTGCGGTGAGACTCGCCGGCTCGGCCGTCATGACCTTGGCGACGATCGCCTGCGCGGTGCTGCCGGTGAAGGGCGGATCGCCGATCAGCATCTCGTAGGTCATCGCGCCCAGCGCGTACACGTCGGAGCGCGCGGTGATCTCCCGCTGGCCCATCGCCTGCTCGGGCGACATGTAATG
>JAICUF010000022.1 GCA_025935995.1 Gemmatimonadales bacterium | reverse complement strand
AGTTCCGCGGCCGCGCGGTGCCCGACGTGCTGCGGTCGGGCGACCATGCCGGCATCGCGGCGTGGCGGCAGGCGGAGGCGGAACGCCTCACGCGCGAGCGGCGGCCCGATCTCTGGGCGCGATACGATGCGATGCACCAGCCCTGAACGGGGCATTCTCACTGCAGGGGGTTGAGCAATGGAGCGGTTGGCGGAGGTGGCCCAGGAGGGCCGGCGCACGGACATGCCCGCGTTCGAGCCGGGCGATACGGTCCGTGTCATGGTGCGGGTCAAGGAAGGCGAGAAGGAGCGGCTCCAGGCCTTCGAGGGACTGGTCATCGCCAAGCGGGGCGGCGGCATCAGCGAGAACTTCACCGTGCGGAAGGTGTCGGCCGGCGTCGGCGTCGAGCGCATCTTCCCGATGCACAGCCCGATGATCGGCTCGGTGGATGTGGTCCGCCGCGGCCGCGTCAGGCGCGCCAAGCTCTACTACCTGCGCGCGCTGAGTGGCAAGGCCGCGCGCATCCGGGAGCGCCGCGAGGGCTGAGCGGTGCCGCCGCGTCCCACACTCACGCGCGAGCGCGAGGCCTGGGCCGGGGCGCATCTGCTGATCGGGGTGGATGAAGCGGGCCGCGGCCCACTGGCTGGTCCAGTGGTGGCCGCGGCCGTCGTTTTTCCGGCGCGCTGCCGTCCGGTGCGCGGGGTCCGTGACAGCAAGACCCTTCCGGCCGAGGCGCGCACGCGCCTGGCCGCCGCGATCCGCGGCCGCGCCCTGGGCATCGGGGTCGGCGCGGCATCGGTGCGGGAAATCGACCGGTTGAACATCCGCGTGGCGACCGCGCTCGCCATGCGGCGCGCCATCGGCCGCCTCCTTCGCGCGGCCGCTGCCGGCAATCCCGGCACGTTCCACATCCTCATTGACGGCCTGCCCCTGCCCGAAGTCGGCTACGAGCATGCCGCTCTCGTCGACGGCGACGCCCGCTGCCACTCGATCGCCGCGGCCGGCATCCTGGCCAAGACCGTCCGCGACCGGCTCATGCACCGTCTCGCCGGCCGCCACCCGGGCTACGGCTGGGAGACCAACGTCGGCTACGGGACGGTGAGCCACCACGACGGGATCCGCGATCGCGGGATCACTGCGCACCACCGCCTGAGCTTCGCTCCCTGCGCCCAGATTCCGCTCTTTGACTGAACGGCACGAAACGAAAAGAGGCCTCGTCGCGGGACGAGGCCTCTTTTCGTTCCGGTACCCGGCGGTTCAGGCCGCCGGGCCTCGCTTCGCTGTCACCGCGTCCCTGGCCTCGTCCTTCGCCCGGGCCGCGGTGTCCTTCACCTGATCCTTCACCTGCGCCTTCAGGTCCTCTGCCATCGCCTGAATCTCCGGCTTGTGCTGCTGCACCTCGGCCTTCACCGTGTCGGCCACCTGGCGCGCGCCTTCGGTGGCGACGTCGCGCACCCGGGCCGCCGTCTCGCCCGCGCGATCCACGAGATCGTCCCGCGTGCTCCCCATCAGCTCGTTCTCTTTCCGCGTAGACGGCAGGAGCATCCCGAGTGCGAGCCCCGCGATCGCCGCGCCCGCCGCGACGCGGAGCGGGTGTTCGTGCGTCTCGCGGTCGAGCTTCCGGATGCCGCGCTGCGCGCCGCCCTTGAGCTGCACCGCCCGCGCCTTCGCGGTGTCGGCGAGCTCGCCGGCCTTCTCCTTCGCGCTGTCGGCAACCTCGCCCGCGCGATGCGTGAGATCGTGCGCCTTGTCGCTCACGTCGGCGCCGATGCGGCTCGCCGCCTGCTTCACGCGATCGATGCGGCTCTGTCCCTCGAAATCGTCGAAGCGGCGGCGGAAGCCGGTCATGTTCTGGTAGCCGCCCACCCGGCGCTCGACGCCGGTGTATTCGTTTCGCTGCATGTAGTCGCTCTCCCCGCCGGCGTCGTCCCGGCGTGCGCTGTAGACGAGCCAGGCGATACTGGCGCCGATCGCGAGTGCGGGCAGCGGGTTGTCCCGCAGCATGCCCACGAAGCCGTTGCCGGTGTCCTTCGCCCTCTCGGTGATGGCCTCTCCCGCCTGCGCGGCGAGGTTCCGCGGGCGGAGCTTGTTGGAGATCGCGCTGATGTCTTCCGACATGCGCTGGCGGGTATTCTCGATCCGCCGCTCGATCTCGTCGGGGCGGTCGTAGTCGTCTCGCTCGGTCATGACCGCTGCTCCTTGACCCACTGGAGGTCGTCCTTGAGTGTGTCCACGGTGCGATGCGGAGTCGGGTCGACCCGCTTGAGATCGCGGAGGCCGGCGCCCAGCATCGCGTAGCCGGCGCCGCCCAGCGCGGCGCCCACGATCAGGGCCGAGAGCCAGGCGGCGACGCCCAGGGCCACGAGCCCGAGGACGACGGCGGCCACGAGCGTGAGGCCGCCCAGCAGTGCCACGAGGCTGCCGGCGCCGAGCTTCACCACGTCGGTGGTCGCGCGGCTGATCTTCCGGCTCATCTCCGCCTTGGCGAGCTGCACCTCCTGCCGCATCAGCATGGAAACGTCTTCGCTGAGCTGGCCCAGCAGCTCCGCGAACGAGCGCTCCTCGCGGATCCTAACGTCCGGCATCGCCGCCTCCCGCGGTCCAGCCGCCGGTGGTACCGAAGCCTGCCGCGCCCGGCCCGAAGGTGTCGTAGCGGGTGTCGGCAAAGGCCTGCTCGCTCGGCCCCGCGCGGTGGAAGCGGGCCCGCTCGTCCTCGCGCGTCTTCCGCTCCGAGCTCTTGAGGAACCGCGCGGCGAGGAGGCCCAGCGCGAAGGCGCCGCCGACTACCACGGCGGGCTGACGCCGGGCAAGCTCCTGCACGTCCTGGCTCATGGCCCTGAAATCGGCGTTTCGCAGGTAGCCGGCGAACCGCTCCGCCTGCCGCGCGACGCCGTCGGCATACCCCGCCAGCTGCGACTGGTCGTTCTGGCGGAGATGATCGGTCGTGGTGCGGAAGGCGTTCGCGACCTGCGTGACCTGATCGGCCAGCCGCCCCTTGCTGTCGGTCAGGCTCGTGGCGGCGCTGTCGCGCGCCTGCGTGAGCGTCTGCTTCGCCTGGTCCACCACCTGGTTCTTCACATCCCGGATCTGCGTCTTCACGCTGCCCGATCCGTCGGAGCCCTCGTGCATCCCGTCGCCGGCTGCCGGCGGTGCGTCTGGTGCCGTCATCGCTGCCTCCTCTATCGGCCCGCCCGGCGGTGAAGCGCCGCGCGCGTGCGTCATGCGTCAGTGGGTTCGCTCGGACACGATGATCGTTCCGAGCCGACAGCATCGCGCTTCACGCTCCGGCGGGCGGTGGCGCAGGTCACAGAATCGCTCCTTCGGGCTGCGGGGGCGGGGCGGCGCATCCCGGCCGGGCTCAGCCGCGGTTAGCTTCCGGAGTCCCGCTGGCACCCGCTCACCCTTCCGGAACCGCCATGCTGCGCACCCTCGCCCTCGCCTGCGTTTCGCTCGTGCTCGCGCTCCCCGCCGCCGCCCAGACCAACGCCGAGCGGATGGCCAACGACAGCTATACCCGTTCGCACGACTACGACATCGTGCATCAGGCGATCACGCTGAGCGGCTTCGACTGGGATTCGACGGCCTTCGATGGGCAGGTGGCCACCACGCTGGTCTCGCTCCGTCCCGGCCTCGACTCGGTGATCCTCGACGCGGGCCATCTGCTGGAGATCAGGAGCATCACGGCGGCCGGGCGCCGGCTCGTGTCGTCGCGCCATGGCGACACGCTGGCGGTCCGCCTCGCGCGTCCCGCGGCGTTTCATGACACCGTGCGCTTCACCATCGCCTACCGCGGCAGGATCGAGAACGGCCGCGGGCTGACCTTCAAGAAGGCGGAGCCCGGACACCAGCACTATCCCCAGCAGATCTGGAGCCAGGGTGAGGCCGACGACAATCATCGCTGGTTCCCCACCTTCGACTTTCCCGACGACAAGCTGACCTGGGAGCTGACCGCGACCGTCCCCGCCCGGTACACCGTCGTCTCGAACGGCACGCTCGTGGCCGACACGCGCCGCGGCGGCAACCGCACCATGCACTGGTCGGAGCGGGAGCCCTCGGCGAGCTACCTCGTGTCGCTCGTCGTGGCGCCGCTCGCGAAGCTCCACGACACCTGGCGCGGGAAGCCGGTGGATTACTACGTCTACCACGAGGACAGCGCCCTGGCCCGGCCGCTCTTCCGGGTGACGCCGGACATGATCGAGACCTATTCGCGGCTCACCGGCGTGGCCTACCCGTGGGCCAAGTACGCGCAGACGACCGTCGCCGACTTCTTCGGCGGAATGGAGAACGTGAGCGCGACGACGCTGGTGGACTGGCTTCCCGATGCGCGCGCCTACCAGGACCGGCCGTGGTATCAGTACATCCTCATCCCGCACGAGCTGGCCCATCAGTGGTTCGGCGATTACGTCACCACCGAGAACTGGGCCAACATGTGGCTCAACGAGGGCTTCGCCGAGTTCATGCCGGGGCAGTACTGGGGAGCGCGGCTGGGACGTCAGGCGGAGGACGACTACTACGTGGACGAGTACCGGCAGTTCCTGGGCATCGACGCCCGCCGCCGGATGCCGGTCGCCTCGCTTGGGTCCAACAACATCTATCCGCGGGGTGCGCTCGTCCTCGAGATGCTCAAGAAGTATCTGGGCGAGAAGCCCTTCTGGGCGGGGATCAACCGGTACCTCACGCGGCACGCCTTCGACAATGCCACGAGCGACGATCTCCGGCAGGCGATGCTCGACGCCACGGGCCAGAATCTCGACTGGTTCTGGGACGAGTGGGTCTACCAGGCGGGCTACCCCGAATTCACCGTCACCGACAGCTGGGACGCCGCCGCGCACCGCCTCACGCTGACGGTGCGGCAGACCCAGACCGACACGTCGTCGGCGGACAGCACCGGCCTCCGCTTCACGACGCCCGCCGTGTTCCGGATGCCGGTGACCGTCCGCGTCGCGACGGCGGCGGGCGAGGTGACGGCGCGCGCGGCGCTCGATGCACGCGAGCAGACGATCACCGTGGACAGCGTTCCGTCGGCGCCCACGATGGTCATTTTCGACGACGGCAACACGATTCTCAAGAAGCTGACCTTCGACCAGCCGACGCCGCGCCTGGCGACCCAGCTTGCCCGCGATCCGGACCTCTGGAACCGCGTCTGGGTCATGCAGCAGCTCGCGTCGCGCACCAGCGATTCAGGGGCCGCCGCGGCACTCGGCGCCGCCGTCCAGAGCGCCGACTTCGCCGGCACGCGAAGCGAGGCGGCCGGCGCGCTCACCGGCTTTCCCGCGGGTCTGGCGCTTCCGGCGCTTGCGCGGGCGCTCCACGATACGTCGGCCCGCGTCCGGCGTTCGGCGGTCGTCTCGGTCGGGCGCCTCAAGGATGGCGGGGCTCCTGCCATCGCCCTGCTGCGCCAGGCCTGGGACGGCGACTCGAGCTACGAAGTCCGGGCCGCCGCGCTCGCCGCGCTGGTGCGGGTGGACAGTGCGGGGCGGCCGGCGCTGATCCGGGCCGGACTCGCCATGCCGTCGTATCAGAGCAGCATCCGGAACGCCGCGCTGCGCGCGCTGGGCCAGAGCCCCCACGCCCTGCCGCCGGGGGAGCTGGAACCCCTCGTCGGGACCGAGCAGCTCGCCGTCTACGCGCTCGCGGCGATGGCCGCGCACGGGAACGACGCGGCGGCGGCGCTGCTCACGCGGCATCTGGATGAGGATCGGGGCTGGGTGCGCGCGTGGACGCTGGGCGCCATCCGGAACGGCATGCCCGCCGATCAGGCGCTGGCGCGGCTTCGCGACGCTCTGCCGGGGGTGAGTCACGCGGACACGAAAGCGGCGGTGGCCGCGGCGATCGACCAGCTGTCGAAGCCGGGAGCCCGCTGAGGCGGCGGCCGCGCCTCAGCGATTCAGGAGACGGAGCGCCAGGTCCCTGAGCGCCGCGGCCGCGGCGTCCGGGTCCGGAAGCCGCGCTGCGGTGAAGATGTCTCCCTGGCCGCTCAGGCGGCTGATGGCGGCGGCATTGCTGCCGGTCGAGCCGTCCGGCCGCTCCGGCGGCGTGAGGATCAGACTGGCGACCGGGATGCCGGCGAGCTCCAGGGCGCTGAGCGTGAGGAGGGCATGGCTCACCGTGCCCTGCCGGTCGCTGCCGACTACCACGGCCCGCGCCTCGAGGGCCTGCGCCAGATCCACGAGGTTCCATTCCCAGCTGAGCGGCGCGAGCAGCCCGCCTGACCCCTCCACCAGCACGATCTCCGCGTCCGACGCGAGCTGCTCGAGCTGGAGCAGGATGTCGTCGAAGTCGAGGGAGATTCCTTCGCGCTCCGCCGCCACGGCGGGCGCGAGCGGCTCGCGGAGGCGGATCAGGGCCTGGGTGGGGCGGGCCTGGCCGGTGGCCCGGGCGAGGGCGGCCCCATCCTCCGCGGCGCCGACCGCCTCGCCGCAGCCGGTTTCGACCACCTTCACGGCCACCACGCGCCGGCCCGCCGCGCGAAGCGCCCGCCCGATGGCGCACCCCGCCCACGTCTTCCCGACCGACGTATCGGTCCCGGCCACGATCACGACGTTCGACCGCGCCAGATTCGGCGTCACCGCCACGGTCACGGGCATCTCCTCGAAGGCAGGCCTGCCGGACGGCCGGAGACTACAGCCACGCTTGCCACGATGGCAAGCGGTCAGGTTGTGCGAGGGGGATCCGGGCGGGATATTGGTCGGAGCGGGGGCGTAGCTCAGCTGGTAGAGCAAGGGACTTTTAATCCCTAGGTCGTGGGTTCGAGCCCCACCGCCCTCATCCACACGGTGTGAGTCGGGTCACCGATTCTGAGATGCTCATGCCGCGCCGCCGCAACAGTGCCACGTCGCGATGCATCTACATCGCTCGCGGCGGAGGGCACGGGTACCTCGCGGAATCGCGTCCTTCAACGCCGTTTCTACTCTGTAATTCAGTCGCAGGCTCCGCACGGAGGCGCGCACTGCCCGCGCGAAACTCTCAGCACGTTGTTTGCAGCACGATATCGCGCCCGCGGATCCCGCGAGCCGGCCGGCGAGGCTCCGCCAGCATCGCTTCTCGGTCACGATGGAGAGACACATGAAAACAGCTTCGTTTCTGGGCCGGGCAGCGCTGACCGCGGCGCTCACCGCCCTTGTCGCGGCGCCGGCGGCCCATGCCGACGGCGTCCTGATCTCTGGCGGATCCGTCGGCGCCAGCGTCTACAAGGCGGGCTCGGACGACATCTTCGTCAAGTACATCGGTGAGCAGGCCCTCTTCACCAACGACCTGTACTTCTACCTGACCCTTCCGGGCAGCGGCGAGTTCCTCCTGCGGAACGACGCCGAGGCGCAGGGAGCCGAGGTGGATGTGACCACGTCCTCCTCGCTGGCGACGGGCGCCGAAGCCATCTTCGGCATCTGCGCCGAGCTGAGCGGCCTCTCGGCACCCGGCACCGACTGCGAGACGATGCACAACTACTTCTCCGGCGACAACTCGCGCAATCCGGACGGGTTCTATCATGCCACCGTCTGGACCCGCGACGCCTACCTCGCGGGCTGCGCACTGGCCCCCGATCAGTGCTCCGCGAACATCAACGATCTGCTCTCCGACCCCCAATACAATCTGGTCATCGGGTTCGAGGATTCGTTCGACGGGACGATCGATCACGACTACAACGACCTGGTCTTCGCGGTCAGGGGCGCCACGGTCACCCCTGAGCCCGTCACCATGAGTCTCCTTGCCACGGGGCTCGCGGGAATGGGTGGAGCGAGCGTCGTCCGGCGCCGGCGGAAGAAGAAGTAGGAACACGCGAAGGCTGTCCCATTGCTGACCCGACGGGGGCGCCGCGAAAACGGCGCCCCCGTCGCTTGTGGGCGTCCGGCAGGCATCGTATGATCCGCCTTCCCTGCGGAGTCCAAGTCATGAGCGTGCCCGCCATCATCCTGCGCCGCGAACGCGACGCCGTCGCCGCCTTCCGCGCCGCGCGCGCAACCTCACCCGAAACCGCCCGTCCTCCCGAAGCGCTGGGCCTAGGCAGCGACCTGATCCGGCGGCGGCTCGAGGCCGAAGCCGTGATCCGGCCTGGCCGAGATCCCGGCACGTTCTACCTCGACGAGCCGAGCTGGGCCGCCGCCAACCGGCATCGGCGGCGCCTGATCATCATCGTGGTTGCCCTGGCCCTCCTGGCCGGCGTCGCCCTTTTCGTGGGCACCGGCGCCGGAGCCGGACGCTAGTCGCTGCAACCCGATCCATGGGTCGTGCGTATATGCAGCATCACCCCGCACGCCCGTTCGCTGCACCGCCGGCTCAAACCGGCTAACCTGGAGCCACTCCACACCTTATGACACGCATCCTGCTCGCCGCGGCCCTCGGCCTCGCGCCCGCCGCGCTGGCGGCTCAGGCCCCGGCCGAAGCCGCACCGATCACCATCGTGCCGGCACCGGCCACGACGCTCCCGCTGAAGCACGCGCCGATGCCCACCTCGCCGGAGATTTCGGCGAAGGATCTGATGACCCGGCTGTACATCTACGCCGATGACTCGCTCGAGGGCCGCGAGGCCGGGACGATCGGCAACTACAAGGCGACCGACTACATCGCCGCCGAGGCGAAGCGGATCGGGCTGGTGCCGGCCGGAGAGAACGGCACCTACTTCCAGACCCTGCCGTTCAAGACCCGGGTCCTCGACTCCACGTCCAGCATCACCGTCGGCGGAACTCCGCTGGCACTCAGCACCGACTGGTCGGCCACCGGCGCCGGCTCCCTCAGCAATCCGAACCTTCCGGTGGTCTACGGCGGCATCATCGGCGACACGGCCGGTGCGCTCACGCCGGAGCAGGTCGCCGGCAAGCTCGTGGTCTACAGCTTCCCGAGCACCGGCCGGCGCCGGGGCGGGCGGACCCCGCAAGGCGCCGCGGGCGTCGCGATCGTGAGCGAGCAGATCCTCGGGTTCTTCCGTCGCCCGTCCACCTTCGTGGATGACCCGTCGCGTCCGCAGCCGCAGACCGCCGCCGCGCCCACGATCATCATGACCGAGGCCGCGGCCGCGAAGCTCTTCACCACGCCGTTCGACCAGCTCAAGCCGGGCGACGCCGGCAATCCGGTTGCCGTCAACATCCGGATGAACGTCGAGCCGGTCCGCTACGCCGCGCGGAACGTGGTCGGGATCCTCCCCGGACGCGATCCGAAGCTCAAGGGCGAATATGTCGCGATCGGCGCGCACAACGATCACATCGGCATCGCCTCGCAGGCGGTCGACCACGATTCGATGCGGATCTTCCTGCACCTCGTTCGCCCGGGCGGGGCCGAGAATTCGCGGACGCAGGCCACGCCAGAGCAGCAGGCCGAAGTGAACCGGCAGCTCGCCGCCTGGCGCGAGGCGCATCCCAACACCTCACGCGCCGACTCGATCTCCAACGGCGCCGATGACGATGGCTCCGGAACGGTGAGCGTCCTCGAGATCGCCGAGAAGATGGCGTCGCTCAAGGGCTCGAAGGCGCCGAAGCGTTCGATCCTCTTCGTCTGGCATGTCGGCGAGGAGAAGGGGCTGCTCGGCTCGGCCTACTACACCGATCACCCGACGGTGCCGCGCGATTCGATCGTCGCCCAGCTCAACATGGACATGGTGGGACGCGGCGATGCCTGGGACGTGACCGGCCAGGCCAAGGAAGGCGGCGCGCTTCGGGGCAACCCGAACTACCTGCAGCTCGTCGGCTCGCGCCGGCTGTCCACCGAGCTCGGCAATATCATCGAGGACGTGAACAAGTCGGGCAAGCACGGCTTCGTCTTCGACTACGGGATGGACGCCAACGGCCATCCGATGAACATCTACTGCCGGAGCGACCACTACGAGTACGCCCGCTACGGCATCCCGATCACCTTCTTCACCACCGGCGGCCACTCCGATTACCACCAGGTGACCGACGAGCCCGAGTACATCGACTACGACCACATGGCTCGCGTCGGCAATCTGGTGGAGGACGTGGCCATGCACGTGGCCGACCTCGATCACCGGGTCGTCGTGGATCAGCCGAAGCCGGATCCGCACGGCGCCTGTCGCCAGTAGGGAGGCGGAGGACATCGAAACGGGGTGGCGGCACGGTTGCCGCCACCCCGTTTTCGCTTCCACGGACTCGAGCGTTACAGCGTCGCCATGTCGATCACGAATCGGTAATGGACATCGCCGGCCACCGTCCGGTCGTAGGCTTCGTTCACCCGGTGCATCGGAATCACCTCGACGTCGGCCGTGATCCCGTGCTCCGCGCAGAAATCGAGCATCTCCTGCGTCTCGCGGATGCCCCCGATGGACGAGCCCGCGAGCGTCTTCCGCCCGCTGATGAGGGCGAACGCGGCTACGGCCGCCGGCTCCGGCGGCGCGCCGACCTGGACCATCGCGCCGTCGCGGGCGAGCAGCCGGAGGTAGGGCTGCAGGTCATGCGGCGCCGACACCGTGTCGAGGATGAAGTCGAGCGACGCCCGGGCCTGCCGCACCTGCTCCTGGTCCGACGTCAGGAGGAAGCGATGCGCACCCAGCCGCCGTGCGTCGGCCTCCTTCTCGGGCGACGTGCTGAGCACCGTGACCTCCGCTCCAAGCGCCGCCGCAATCCGCACTCCGACGTGGCCGAGGCCGCCGAGGCCCAGGATGCCGACCCGGCTCCCGGGTCCCACCTCCCAGTGCCGGAGCGGGGAATAGGTCGTAATGCCGGCGCAGAGGAGCGGCGCCGTCCGGTCCAGCGGGGCTCCGTCGGGTATGGCCAGCACGTAGTTCTCGTCCACCACGATCGCCGACGAGTATCCGCCGAAGGTTGGCGTGCCGTCGTGCTCGGTGCCGTTGTACGTCGCGACCATGTGGCGCTCGCAGTACTGCTCGAGCCCCTCACGGCACGAGTCGCAGGTCCGGCAGGAATCCACGAAGCATCCGACGCCGGCCAGATCGCCCGGCTTGAACCGCGTCACGGCCGCGCCGGTGCGCGCCACCCGGCCCACGATCTCGTGGCCCGGCACCATGGGGTACCTGGACCCGCCCCATTCGTCGCGCGCCTGGTGGATGTCGGAGTGGCAGATTCCGCAATAGAGGATGTCGATGACCACGTCGGCCGGTCCCGGCTCCCGCCGCTCGAGGGCGAACGGCCCGAGGGGCGCGGTGGGGCCGGGGGTCGCATACGCACGTGCCTTCATGAAGCGTCTCCGAAAGGTCGAGCCGGAAGATATCCGCCTACGGCCGCGCTTGTCGGACCGCTCGGGGGCCGACACATTTCCGCTCTGGATCCCTCATTTCCTGGAGCAGGCGTGGCGACGATCTGGCTCGACGGAGAGTGGCACGACCGCGACACGGCGAAGATTTCCGTGTACGACCATGGCCTCCTCTATGGCGACGGCGTCTTCGAGGGAATCCGGGTCTATGCGGGGAAGGTCTTTCGCCTCGCCGAGCACGTGGAGCGTCTCTACGACTCGGCCCGCGCGCTCTGGCTCGAGGTTCCGCTCCCCCGCGAGGAGCTGGCGGGGATCATCGAGGAAGCCGTCGGCCGTTCGGGGCTCGCCGAGGCCTACGTCCGGCCGATCGTCACCCGCGGCGTCGGCGACCTGGGGCTCGACCCGCGAAAGTGCGTCCGCCCGTCGGTCATCGTCATCGTGGACGCGATCCGGATGTGGCCGGCGGAGCTCTACGACCGGGGACTCAACGTCGTGACCGCCGCGACGCCGATTCCGCATCGCGAGTCGCTGTCGCCCAGGGTCAAGTCGCTCAACTACCTCGCGCACATCCTCGCCCGCATCGAGGGCATCAACGCCGGCGCCGACGAGGTGCTGATGCTCGACAGCGCCGGCCATGTGGCGGAGGGCTCCGGCGAGAACGTCTTCGTCGTGCGCGACCGGATCATCCGGACGCCGCCGCCCTACGCCGGCATCCTGCGCGGGGTGACCCGCGACGTGGTGATCGACCTGGCCCGCGCCGCGGGCTACGACCTGCGCGAGGAGATCATCAACCGCTACGATCTCTACACCGCCGACGAGGCGTTCTTCAGCGGCACCGCCGCCGAAGTCGTCGCGATCCGGGCCCTCGATGGCCGCAGCATCGGCCAGGGGCGGCGCGGTCCCGTCACCGAAGATCTGGCCGAGCGCTACCGCGCACTCACGCGCGGGTGAACCCGCGGCCCGTCGTTGCGATCCTGCTCGAGCCTCCGCGGCTCGGCGTCAAACCGCGGCTCGCCGAGGAGGCCGGCGCGCATCACGCGCTCAGGCTCTACCGCGTGCTCGCCGCGCGCACCCTCGCCGCCGTCCGCGCGCTGGACCTTCCCGCGGTCATCTGGTTTTCCCCGATCGAAGCGCAGCCCGAGATGCGTCACTGGCTGGGGCCTGACTGGGAGCTCCGGCCCCAGCCGTCGGGCTCGCTGGGACCGCGGCTCGCGGCGGCGGCGCACGGCATCGCGCCGGGGGCGCCGTGGATCGTCGTGCTCACC
This sequence comes from Gemmatimonadales bacterium, assembly GCA_025935995.1. Taxonomy (GTDB): domain Bacteria; phylum Gemmatimonadota; class Gemmatimonadetes; order Gemmatimonadales; family GWC2-71-9; genus JAICUF01. The sequence goes on along the minus strand of JAICUF010000022.1, from coordinate 18,934 downwards.
GAGAGTCTCGGACTCGCGCCCGCGCAGCTGCGCTCCGCTGTGGATGCGCTGATGGATTTTCCCGCGGTGCTGGGGCCGGCGAGCGGAGGCGGCTGCTATCTGATCGGCGCGCAGCGGCCGCTGCCCGGCCTTGCCGCGGGACTCGTGGACGGAGAGGCGCCGCTGCCGGCCCTCCGGCGCGCGCTCGACAAGCTCGCGCCCGGCTGGCGGGAGCTCGATGAGCTCCGGACGATCGACACCGGCGCCGACGCACGCGCCGAGGGCTTACTGGGCTGACGTGTCGGCGTCCGGCACCATGCGGCGATAGACGAGCCTGGAAAGATCGGCGATGAGGTGCGCGGCTGCCTTCTCGTCACGATAGCCACGGGTAAGAACCACGAGGACGTACGGGTCGCGGCCAGGCGGGTACACGATCGCGGCGTCATGCAGGAGGGCGGTGATGCTCCCCGTCTTGTGCGCGACCCGTGTCCCCGGCGGGAGGCCGGCCGGGATCCCCTCGTTGAACTCCTGGCCCAGCAGCATGCGGACGATCTCCCGCGTCGCCGCCGGGGAAGCCGCCTGCCCGCGCGCGATCGCGAGCAGCAGCGTCGCGAGGTCCCGCGCCGTGGTCGTGTTGTTGAGCCCCTTGGCGTAGGCCTTCCCGTCCTCGACGCCCCGCAGCACCACGATCGAATCCGCCCCGAGCCGGTGGGCCGTCGCGTTCACGCGGGGGGCGGTCAGGCGGCTGATCAGCAGATTCGTCGCGAGGTTGCTGCTCCGCTCGATCATGAGCTCCGCGAGCCGGCGCTGCGTGACCGCGCTGCCCTCCAGCAGATAGAGGGTGGAGTCGGAGTCGTCCGACGGATCGAGGGTGAACGGCGAGCCGTCGGCGATCGAGGTAAAGCGGTTCTGGACCAGGACGGTGTCGTCCCAGCCGGTGTGGCCGGAGTCCACGTCCTGCGCAAGCTGGATCAGCACGGGTATTTTCATGGTGCTGGCGGCGTGGAATCGGAGGTCGGCGTCGTGGAAGGCCGTTCCCCCGGTGCCCAGGTCGATGAAGGCCACGGCGACGGTGCCGGGCTCCGTCCGGAGCCGCCGGCTGATCGCCTCGCTCAGCGGCATCGGCATCGGGCGTGGCACGAGCCCTGCCTGAGAGGAGCACCCGAGTGCAAGCAGGGCCATCGGTACGAAAGGATGGAATCGCATGGCAGAAGATAGCACCCGCGGTGACGACGCAGCGAGGAGCACGATGACCGCGCCGTTTCCCGTGCAGGACCGCCTCCGCTTTGCCCAGTTCGTGCTCGAACGACTCCCCAATGGCCGCTGCCGCGCCCGCGTCGAGCTCACCTGGCGGGACTCCGAACGCTTCACGGGCGAATCCGAAGGGCTCTCGTCCCAGGCCGGCGAGCTCCGCTGCGCCGCGGAGGCCACGGTCCAGGCGCTCACCCAGTCGGTTGACGGCGGGGTGGGGTTCGAGCTCCTCGGCGTGAAGGCGGTGCGCGCCTTCGACGCGACGGTGGTGATCGTCTCCCTGTCGGTGCAGGCCGATGATCGCTCGCACCGCGTGGTCGGTTCCTATCTGAGCGATGCCGAGCCCGCGCGCGGCGCCGCGCTGGCGGTGCTCAACGCGACCAACCGTATCCTGGGCAACCGCCTCTTCATGCGCTGAGCCGCCTGCGCGCGACCGTCCGCCGCGCCCGGGCATCCTTTCTCCGTCGCCTCGTTTCGCTTGGCGCCTTGGCATTTCGCTGTGGCGGCAGGCCCGCGTCACGCCGAATTTCCAGGGGTCAGTCGACGGCGGCCGATCGCCGAGGCTGCACCTGCAATACCCGCAGGCAGATGCCGATTCGGTGGATCTTTGGGGAATCGGTGGCATGGATCTGGCCCATCAGCTAACGTTCGCCCCGGCGGTCCGACCCCTTCCAGCGCCGTGCCTGCAGCAGCCCGCTCGACTCGATCCACAAGGCCCCCGCGCGCGTCCGTGGCGCCGCGATGCCCTCGACAATGGAGGACACATGAAGCGCATCGGGACCGCTCTGAGTCTCGCGCTCCTCGCGGCCTGTGCCGGCCGGCCAGCGTCAGCGCCCGGGGCGGTGACGCCCTCGCCCGACCATTCGCAGGCGGTGGCACAGGCCACCGAGCCGGCGCCCACCCGGCAGACGGCGGCCCGCGAGGCCGACATTCCTCCGGCGCCGGTCGTCGACACGCGCATCGACCACGAGGCCACCGCCGAGCTCAACGTCGAGGCCGACTCGGCCGCCGACGCCGAAATGCTGGAGAAGATCGACGCGTCCCGGCCTGCTGTCGCGGATGACGCGGCCGGCGCCGACGCGGGTACGGCCGTGCCCGGCGGCGGCGTCACCTGGGACATCGACGTCGCGAGCTTCAACAGCCACGATCGCGTCCAGTACTATCTCGACCTCTTCCAGGGGCCGGCGCGCGAACGGATGGGCATCTGGCTCAACCGGATGCCGCGCTACGAGTCCATGATTCGCGAGCGGCTCCAGCAGCAGGGCCTCCCCGGCGACATGGTGTATCTCGCGCTCATCGAGAGCGGCTTCTCCAACGTCGCGACCAGCTCGGCGCGCGCCGTGGGGATGTGGCAGTTCATGCGCGGCACCGGGCGCGGATACGGGCTTCGGATCGACGGCTGGGTGGACGAGCGCCGCGACCCCGTCAAGGCGACCGTGGCCGCCGCGCGCTTCCTGCACGACCTGCGCGAGCGGTTCGGCTCGCTCTACCTCGCGGCCGCGGCGTACAACGCCGGCGCCGGCAAGGTCGGCCGCGGGCTCGACCGCATGGACGACGAGGAGGACGAGGACGGTTACAGCGACTCGACCTTCTTCCGGCTCTATGATACGCGCTTCATTCGCCGGGAGACGAAGGACTATGTTCCCAAGCTGATTGCCGCGGCCCTCATCGCGAAGGAGCCCGCGCGCTACGGTTTCCACGTCACGCCGGCGGAGGCGCTCGAGACCGATTCGATCGTCGTGCCCGACATGACCGGCCTCGACGTCGTCGCGCGACTGGCCGACACGACCGTCGCCGCGATCGCCGATCTCAATCCGCAGTATCTCCGCCTGGCCACGCCGCCCCATGCGCACGCGGTCGTCCGGGTGCCGGCCGGCCGCGGCGAGGCCACCGCACGCGCCTACGCGGAGCTCGCGCCGGCCGACCGCGTGAGCTTCCGCGACCACGTCGTCACGAAGGGCCAGACGACCGGCGCGATCGCGCAGCGCTACGGCATCTCGGCGAGCGCGCTGATCGAGGCGAATCCCGCACTTCGGCGCCGTGCGCCGCGCGCGGGCCAGCATGTCATCGTGCCGCTCGGTGGTCCGATGTCCACGGTGGTCGCGCGGCGGATCGCGGCGCCCGAGCCGGCCGCGGTGCAGATCTACCGGGTGCGCCGCGGCGAGACGCTTTCGGGCATCGCGCGTCGGTATCACGTGAGCGTCCGCCAGCTCCGCGCCTGGAACCGCCTCAGCGCCAAGGGGCAGATCCGGGCCGGGCAGCGGCTCCGGATCTCGGCGCCGGCCGTGCAACGCGCGCGGCAGGCCGAGAAGCGCTCGGTCGCCAGCCGCTCCACGACGCATGTCACCCGCCTCGCGGGCAAGGCGGGCGAGGCGCGCGGGACGGTGACGCATGTCGTGAAGAGGGGTGAAACGCTGACGAGCCTGGCCCGTCGCTATGGCGTGACGGTCCAGGCTCTCAGGAAGGCGAACGGCATGTCGGCGCGCAGCCAGCTCAAGGCCGGGGCCGCGATCCGGATTCCAGCCTAGTTGGCGACGCCTCGCGTCGGCGCCGTCGGCCGGTAGGCCTTGAGCACCGCGGACGAATATCCGTTCCGCGGATTCCCTCCCTCCGCCAGGATCTCCTCCACCCGCCCCGGGCCGCGATTGTAGGCGAGCAGCGCCAGGTGCGAGTCGTGGTCGAACTGCACCAGCAGGTCCTTCAGATAGCGAAATCCCAGACGCAGGTTGAGGTCGCGCTCCATCAGCCGGGCCGTCGTGACGGACTTGTCATACTGGCGGGCGGTCCCGACCTGGATCTGGGTGAGACCGAGTGCCCCCGCGGAGCTCCGCGCGGTGCGCTTGAAGTTGCTTTCCACCTGCACGAGCCGGTAGGCGATCGCCGGCCGGATCCCCTCGGACTTCGCAATATCGTAAATCGACGCCGAGAGCTCCGGCGAAATTCCGTACGTGGCCGAGAAGCTGTGAACGGCCTCGGCGCGCTCGACCCTCCGCTTCGTGATCTCCGCCTCGTACTTGAGGGCGGCCACGCGCTGCGCCGGCGTCAGCTGCGCCGCGCTGGCCTGCTCGGCCTGGGCGATGCGCACGCTCGTCGTGTGCTCCGTCCATGCCCCGATCGCGCTGACCAGCAGGGCGCCCGTGACGGCAAGACCGCCGAGCGCGAGAACGCGCTCGAACCGACTCGGTGGTGTCATCTCCGTGCCTCCTTGCTATAGAGAACCGCGGGCTAGTCGCCGGCGCGGTGCCAGTCTCCCCGGGTGCCCCCGGTCTTGCTCAGCAGGCGAATCCCCTCCACCGTCATGCTTCGATCAACGGCCTTCACCATGTCGTACACCGTGAGGCAAGCCACTCCGACCGCTGTGAGCGCTTCCATCTCGACGCCCGTGCGCCCGGTCGCCGACGCGGTGGCCGTGATGCGGACACCCGGCAACGCTTCGTCGAGGCGGGCTTCGACTCCGACGGCATCGAGGCCAAGGGGGTGGCAGAGCGGAATCAGCTCGCCGGTCCGCTTGGCTGCCATCGTGCCCGCGACTTCTGCCACCGCCAGCACGTCACCCTTGGCCACGCCGTTGGCGGCCACGAGGGCACAGGCCTCGCTCGACATCCGCACTGCCCCCTCGGCGATCGCCGTGCGCCGGCTGACGGGCTTCTCGCCCACGTCCACCATGCGCGCGCGGCCGGCGGGATCCACATGCGTGAGCTTCACAGGAGCTCCGCCAGATCGTCGCCCAGCACCGCCAGGAGCAGCTGCGGATTCACGTTTCCCGCCGCGGCTTCCCGAGCCTCCGCCACGCGATCGAGCGCCTGAAAGAGCGCTCGCGGCTCGCAGCCGAGGAGGCCGGCGGGGACCGGCCGGCGCAGCCGCTCACCCAGCGCGCCGCGCGCCGCTTCGCCGAGGGTGTCGGCCACGGCGTCGAGCACGGCGCTGAATTCGCCGCGCGCCGACCAGGGCTGCTGGCGCAATGCGCGCTCGAGGCGCGGTCCGGGTCCTGCCAGTACGGCCTCGAGCAGTGCCCGGGCCGCTCCCTCCCTCGCCGCTTCGTCGCCCGCTTCGAGCGCGGCGCCGATGGCGCCCTCGGCCCGGCGGACTCTCGCCTCGATTTCCGGCTCCGGCAAGGCGGGCCGAATCTCCTCGCGAAGGAATCCACTCACCTCGTCGTCGGCGAGGCGGCCCAGCCGGATCGGGACTGCCCGGGACCGGATCGTCGGAAGCAGCCGCCCGGCATCGGCGGTGGTCAGCACGAGCAGGGTATCGGCCGGCGGCTCCTCGAGCAGCTTCAGCAGCGCATTGGCCGCCTCCGGACTGGATTCCTGCGGCACCAGCCGCTCGGCATCCCCCACGATGAAAATCTTGGGACCACGGCCCACCGGTGTCAGTGACGCAGCGCGCTGGAGCACCCGTGCACTGGCCACGCCGTGGCTGGCCATTCCGTCGGGGGCGCCATAGAGGGGCCGGGCCCGCCGCTCCTCCATGACCGCCGCCAGCGCTTCCTCCGCTTCGTCGACCTGCCGGTCGGCGTCGCCCGTCTTCGGCCGCGGGATCGGCACCAGCCAGTGGACGTCCGGGTGCTGCAGCGTGAGTACCTGGCGGCAGCCGATGCAGCTGCCGCAAGGTTCCAGCTCCGTGCCATCGCACTGGATCAGCTGCGCGAGCCAGAGCGCCGTCCGCTGCTTGCCCACACCGGCGGGGCCGGTGAGGAGGATCGTTCCCGGAAGTCGCCCCGAACGCCACGCGGCGGCGAGCCGGTGTCGCGTTGGATCGTGACCCCTGAGGGGCGGCAAAGGCATGTGAGAAAAGCTAGACCGGGGAGTTGGATTTGGGAACCGATATCATTGTAACGGCTTTTTCCACAACGACTTAGGTGCCGAAAAACGGGGGTCTCAGTCGGGGGAGTGGGACGCAGAAATGAAGCGAGTGCGCGCTCTCATTTTGCAGCTGGTGAGCAGGCGCTCACATGACATGCTAAGCGATTGCCGCCCGGGGAATTAGCCGGTTCCGGCGTTGACCGTTCGATGCCCCGCGATTATCCTCTGGCACGACCATTCCCGAGTAGCTCAGCTGGTAGAGCAGGTGACTGTTAATCACCGGGTCGGGGGTTCGAGTCCCTCCTCGGGAGCTGTGGGGGCATCGCTTCGGCGATGCCCCCGATTTTCATTCACGAGTCAGCCGCGGCCGCCGGTCGGCCCCGCGTGCAGTTCGATCGCCCGCCACATGTACCAGCTTCCCACGCTGCGGTAGGGTCGCCAGCATTCCGCGTGCGCCGCGAGCTCCTTCGGTGTCGGCATGCGATCCAGGCCGTACGCGAGCGAAAATCCCTTCCGCACGCCGAGATCTCCGATCGGCAGCACATCCGGCCGGCCCAGCCGGAACATCAGCAGCATTTCGACGGTCCAGACGCCGACGCCGCGGACGGTGGTGAGCCGTTCGATCAGCTCCTCATCCGTCATGCGACGGGCACGTGCCAGCGTGGGAACGGTGCCGCCCAGCGTGTGCTGCGCGAGGTCCTTGAGCGCGGCCGTCTTGGCGCGCGAGAGCCCGGCGGCACGGAGTCGATCGTCCGGTGTCGCGAGGATGTCGGCCGGGGCGGGGAAGCGCTTCGGGAGGAAGAGGCGGCGGGTGCGCTCGAGGATCGTTGCCGCCGCCTTGCCCGAGAGCTGCTGGTAGACGATCGACTCGACCAGCGCGCCGAAGATGCTCTGCGTGACACGCGGCCTCAGCCGGAACGCGCCCGACCGGCGCATGACGCCGGCGAGCACGGGGTCGGCCCGGCGAAGATGGCGCCGCGCGACGTCAGGATCGAACTGGAGAATCGGTGCGACGGGCAATCGGTGCGTCCTCCGGATAGAATTCCGCCATGACCCCTGAACAATTTCGCCGCCACGCGCACGAGCTGGTGGACTGGATGGCCGACTACCTGCGCGACGTGGGTGATTATCCCGTGGTACCCGACGTCCAGCCGGGCCGGATCCGCGCGTCGCTGCCGCCCGGTCCGCCGCGGGATGGGGAGCCATTCGACCGGATTGCCGCTGATTTCCGCGAGCTGATCGTGCCGGGGATGACGCACTGGAACCATCCCGGATGGTTCGGCTATTTCCCGGCCAACCACAGCCCTCCGTCGATCCTGGCCGAGATGCTCACCGCGACGCTCGGCGCGCAATGCATGTCGTGGCAGACCTCACCCGCCGCGACGGAGCTGGAGCAGGTGATGATGGAGTGGCTGCGCGGGATGCTGGGCCTGCCGGCGGAATTTACCGGAGTCATCCAGGATACCGCGTCCACGGCAACGCTGGTGGCGCTGCTCACCGCCCGCGATCGTGCGGGAGCGGAGCCCGGCCGGCTTACGGTATACGCGTCGGCCGAGGCGCATTCGTCGATTCCGAAGGGCGCTCGGCTCGCCGGGTTCGCGCCGGAGCACCTGCGCCTCGTGCCGGTCGATGAGACCTTCGCGATGGATTCCTCGGCACTCGGCGCGCTGATGGCGTCCGACGTCGCGCTCGGTCTCGTCCCCGCGTGCGTCGTGGCGACCGTGGGCACGACATCATCCACCGCGGTCGATCCGCTCGCGGAGATCGGGGCGGTGTGCCGCCGGCACGGCGCCTGGCTGCACGTCGACGCGGCGTACGCGGGCGCGGCGGCGATTCTGCCCGAGCGGCGGGCGCTGTTCGACGGCGTGGAGCTGGCGGACAGCTTCGTCTTCAATCCCCACAAGTGGCTGCTCACCAACTTTGACTGCTCGGCCTACTTCGTCCGCGACGTGCCGGCCCTCCTCCGCACCTTCTCCGCGGCGCCGGCCTATCTCAGGACGGCGCACGATCCGGAGGTCTCCAACTTCCGCGACTGGGGCATCCAGCTCGGCCGGCGATTCCGGGCGCTCAAGCTCTGGTTCGTGATCCGAAGTTACGGCGTCGAGGGCCTGCGGGCGATGCTGCGCCGGCACATCGTGCTGGCCGAGGAGTTCCGCTCGTGGGTGGACGCGGAGCCGGGGTTCGTGGTGCCGGCGCCGTCGCCGTTCGGGCTCGTGTGTCTTCGCCACGAGCCGCCGGCGCTCGCCGGCGACGGCGCGGCGACCGACGAATGGAATCGTGCTCTCCTCGCGCGTGTCAATGCTTCGGGCCAGGTCTTCCTCACACACACGCAGCTGGATGGCCGGTACACGATCCGGATGGCGATCGGGCAGTGGGCGACGGAGCGGGAGCAAGTGGCGCGCGCATGGGAACGAATCCGGCACTCAGCGGGGTGAAAATAGAGCGCAGGGAATTGCATGGGATTTCGTAAGTAATTGATCTGCAATATCTTACCGCCGACTCGAACATTGACAGGCTTTGCACTCGCGCGTAGATCTGGCAACGCATCACAGGATTTTGGTGATGCGCGTCACTCTTTTTTTGCTCCCCGAAAAAGGCACCCCGGCCGCGAGGCCGGTCCGCAAAGCCAGGGACCTCCGTCGTGGGAGAGGTGGCCCGACTGCCGAGAGGAGCCCCGACATCCGTCGGCAGGCCACTGTCCTCCTCGAGGTACCTATGAAGCGTTCGCTGTTGCTCCCAATTGCGCTACTCGCAGCTGCGGCATGCAGTGAGACATCGACTGGGCCAGGTGGAACGAGTCCGCTGACCCGCCCCTCCTTCTCTTCCGCAGCGACCTTCACTGCGGTGTATCCGGGTGGCGGGGCCTGTCAGAGTGGCCCCGGCTCCGTCAATTGCAACATCTACCTGGCCAAGGAGGACGTTGCCCTGAACGCGGGTCCGTCAGGCGCGGCCCTCGTTGACGGGCAGACGTATTACTTCGCAGTTCTGTCACCGGGCGGCCAGCCCGCACCCGAGCCGGGTGCCGCCGATCTGCTCAGCAGCGATAACTACACTGAGCGGATGTTCAGCTTCAGCGGCGGCGCGCTGAATTATTCGGGCGGCCACGACGTGAATGGCGATCTGATTCGGCTCATGCCGTACAACGACACGCCGAACAAGGGAGGTGTGTACATTCTCGCCATCTGCTCGGTTCCTGCAGATTACGACGGGATCCAGGACATCCCGGCCAGCGATTGCAAGTACGATGCGTTCAAGGTCAGAGGGAGCACGGGCTGCGTCACCGATTGTCCCGCCGGGAATCTCGACTACGCGGTCCTCAAGTACTACGACGCAAACACCAACGGTGTGCGTGACAACAACGAAGTGCTGATCGCAGGTTGGACAATGCTGTTCCGCGACAAAGATCTGGATCTGACGCTCGATTTCGGATCAACGACCGCAAATATCAACGCACCTCTGACATTCAGCTTCCCGACAGGCAATTATGAGTTCACCGAGCTCCTGCCCGCGAGCGGGTGGTTCAACACGGATCCGGGAACGCTTGCACTCACGAAGGATGCGGTTGCCGGACAGACGGTAGAATTCGGCAACGCCTGCGTGGGCGCGGGCGGTGGCCTGACTCTCGGATTCTGGTCGAACCGGAACGGCCAGGCGCTTGTCGGCAGCACCGACCTCGCCCTGCTGGTCAGCTTGAATCTGCGGAGCGCCAACGGGAATGCATTCGATCCCGCTAACTACGCGTCCTTCCGCACTTGGATCCTCTCGGCGACGGCGACGAACATGGCCTACATGCTGTCGGCCCAACTCGCCGCGATGGAGCTGAACGTCTTCAACGGGTCCGTCAGCGGCTCGGCGCTCGTGTATGCCCCGGGTGCGGTCGGCGCGAATGCTGCCGGATTCATCACCATCTCGGCTCTCATGGCAGAGGCCAATACAGAGCTCGGTGTGCACGGCCTGACGACCACGGCTGGTGCCACACGTACGTATCAGGAAGCGCTGAAGAATGCCCTGGACAGGGCGAACAACAACCTGAACTTCGTTCAGGCCACCCCCTGCGCCTTCTCGTTCGCAACGAACTAGTCGTCGCTGGGTAGTACGAAACTGGGGCTCTCCGAGAGGAGGGCCCCAGTTTCTTTCGTCTCGCGACCCGGTGAGGTGTCAGTTCTTTCGGATGTTTACCGTCTTCGCTGCCATGTCGGCTTGGTTCGACGCATCCATCACCACGAGCGATGCGTTGAAGCGACCGCGGCCTGCATAGTCATGCACCGCCTGAACGCTCCCTCCGGACGCTGTCGACCCATCACCGAAGTTCCATTGGAAAAGCACGAGCCCATGATCGTCGGTTGAGGCCCCGCCGTCAAACACGCACGTTGTGTGCGAGCAGCTTACCGAAAATCTCGCAATCGGCGCCGCGTCTGATGTCGGGGTCTGCACGACGGTCGTAGCGGTGTCGACCGGGGGGTCCGCGACGACCGTCGCCTCGAAACCGGAATAGAGAAGCAGATTTGCTGAACCTGAACCCACCCCCTGGAGCGCATTGGACGTCGCCGCGGCGAGAAGGGCGCTGGTTACCTCGGTCGCCGACGCCATGGGGTGGGCCTCTAGGTACAGTGCGGCGGCGCCGGCGACGTGTGGTGCTGCCATCGACGTCCCACTCATCGATGCGTTACTTGTGTCGCTGGTGAAGTAGTCCGAACGGATGCCAGCCCCGGGAGCGTACAGGTCCACGCAGCGGCCGTAATTCGAGAAGGAGGCTTGGGTGTCTGTCGACGTGGAGGCAGCAACTGTGATGGCAGCCGTCGCGCTCGCCGGTGAGTAGTTGCATGCATCGGTGCTATAATTGCCCGCCGCCGCGATCACCACAACGCCCGCGTTGACTGCGTTCTGAATCGCCGTGTTCAGCGAACTCGAGACTGGGCCTTGAATGCTCATGTTGATAATGGCAGGTCGGGGCGCATTCCCAACCACCCAGTCGATCGCCGCGATCATCCCGCTGTAGGCTCCAGAGCCGTTGCAGTCGATCACCCGCGCGGAATAGAGGCGCACCGCCTTGGCAACGCCGAAGACTGCGCCGCCGACGGTACCCGCGACGTGGGTGCCGTGGCCGATGCAGTCCTGACCGTTTCTACCGTCATTGATCACGTCAAGCGCTACCGATGCCCGGCCCCCGAAGTCCGCATGTGTAGTCCGGATGCCGGTATCCAGGATGTACACGCTTACACCCGCGCCAGTGCTTGCATAGCTGAAGGTCTGGCTCAGCGGCAATGCCCGTTGATCGATCCGGTCAAGGCCCCATGGAGCGGATACTTCCGTCGTCCCCGCGAGGGAGACCCTCGCATCCTGCTCCACCCTTGCGATGTTCGGATTGTGCTGCAACGCGGTGACCGCCTGAGAGGGCAAGTCCGCAGCGAACCCATTCAAGGCCCGGGAATACGTGTGAAGCAGTTTGCCGCCAGCGTCGGCAACGAGTCGACCGGCTTGGCGTGGCCCGTCGGTGACGGCGGCAGCAAAGGTCACAATGTACCGGCCGGGGATGTGGTCAGCAGCGGGAGTCGCGGCGGCGCTGGCTGACGGCGCAGGGAGCGACGCCTCTTCGGCTGTCGCATCAGGCGCCGCTCCGTCGACGCCCGACAGGCCCTCGTCGCAGGCGGTGCAGATGAGCGCGAGCGCAAACAGCGGGACGGACCGGTGCACACGGCCTCCAGAAGTCGCTCGGCAACCCGACCCGCATGGCGGTCCCTCACTGCGATCCGCCGAAGCGTCGTTGGCTTTGCGTCCCCGCCTTTCGACGGGTTTGCCTTTGTCGGGACTCCCATGGGAAGTCCGCGATCCTGCCGGAGGTGTGCGCGAACGGCCAGCAAGACGGGTGCCCCCGGCGGCCCTCGGCCAGCCGTCGCCGCAAGGCCCGAACGTCGCACGAGTTGAAAGGTGGTGCAGGGAACTGCAGGCTCAGCCCGCGCGCCCGGCCGCCGGGAGGGATGCGAGTGAGCTCGCAGCCTGCGATGCGGCATCGAGGACCGGTCCGAGGTAGCGGCCGGTGTGAGATCCCGGCATCGCGGCCACCTGCTCGGGTGTACCCTGCACCAGCACGCGCCCGCCGGCGTCTCCCGCCTCCGGACCCATGTCGATCACCCAGTCGGCGCGCTTGATGACGTCCAGGTGGTGCTCGATCACGACGACCGTGTTCCCGGCATCCACCAGGCGATCGAGCACCTGAATGAGAATGCGCACGTCGTCGAGGTGGAGCCCGGTCGTCGGCTCGTCGAGGATGTAGAGCTTGCGGCCGTCGCGGCGGCCCGCGCTCGCGAGCTCGCGCGCGATCTTGAGTCGTTGCGCCTCGCCGCCCGAGAGCGTCGTGGCCGGCTGGCCCAGCCGCAGGTAGCCGAGGCCGACCTGCTGCAGCTGCCAGAGGGCGGCGCCGAGCTTCGGCTGGTGCCGGAAGCGGGTGATCGCCTCGTCCACCGTCCATTGCAGCACGTCGTGGATCGAGTAGCCGTGGATCCGGACGTCGAGCACCTCGCGCTTGTAGCGCGTGCCGCCGCACACCTCGCAGGGCACGAAGACGTCGGCCAGGAAGACCATCTCGACCTGCACATGGCCCGCGCCGTCGCAGGCTTCGCAGCGTCCGCCCGCCAGGTTGAACGAGAAGGTGGCGGCGGTGTATCTCCGCTGGCGCGCGAGCGGCTGCGCGGCGAACAGCTCCCGGATCTCGTCGAACGCCTTGATGTAGGTGACGGGGTTCGAGCGCGGCGAGCGGCCGATCGGCGACTGGTCCACCAGCAGCACGTCCTGCAGAAATTCCCATCCGCTGAGCGTCCGCACGTCGCCCACCGGCTCGCCGAGGTGGGACTTGGCCGAATGGCCGCCGTGCAGCCGCGCCTCGAGGTTCCGGTAGAGCACATCGTAGATGAGCGTGCTCTTGCCGGAGCCGCTCACGCCGGTGACCGCCGTGAGCGTGCCCAGCGGGATGTCGGCGTCCGCGTCATGCACGTTGTGCAGCGTGGCGCCGCGGATCCTGAGCCACTGGGGTCCCGGGGGCCGCCGCTCGGCGGGCACGCCGATCCGCTTCCGGCCGGTGAGGTACTGGCCCGTGAGCGTGTCGAGCTCGTCCGTCAGCGGGCCCGCGTGCACCACCTCGCCTCCATGCTCGCCGGAGCCGGGGCCGAGCTCGAGCATGAAGTCGGCCTGCTCGATTGCGGCGAGGTCGTGCTCCACCACGATGACCGTGTTGCCGGCGTCGCGTAGCCGTCGGAGCAGCGCGAGCAGGCGATCGGTATCGCGCGGGTGCAGGCCCACCGAGGGCTCGTCCAGCACGTACAGCGTGTCCACCAGTCGGGAGCCCAGGGCATTCGAGAGCGCGATGCGCTGGGCCTCGCCGCCGGAGAGGGAGCGGGTCTGCCGGTCGAGCGAGAGGTAGCCGAGCCCCACGTCCCTCAGATAGGCCAGCCGGGCCTCGAGCTGCTCCACGATCGGCGCGGCGATTCGCCGCTCGTATTCGCTCAATTCCAGGCCGTGCAGCCAGTCATGCACGCCGTCCACCGCACGCGCGGCGATGTCGGCGATGCGGTCGTCCCCCACGCGCACGGCGAGCGCGCTCGGATTGAGGCGGGTGCCGCCGCACGCCTCGCAGACATGGGCCAGCTGGTATTGCCTCAGGAAGACCCGGATGTACTGCTTGTAGCGTTTCTCCTCGAGGTCGCGCAGGAAGGGGAAGATGCCGACGTAGCGGCCCTTCCGGCCGTGCAGCAGCTCCTGGCGCACCGCGGCCTTGAGCCGGCTCCACGGCTTCTCGACATCGGCGCCGAGACTCCGCGCGGTGTCGAGCAGGAGGCGGCGGCGCGTCTCGTAGCGCGGCTTGGTCCAGGGATCGATCGCACCCTCGGCCAGGCTCCGCTCGGGATCGGGGACGATGAGCGACTCGTCGTACTCGAGCGTGGCGCCGAAGCCGTTGCACGCGGCACAGGCGCCCCGCGGGTTGTTGAAGGAGAAGAGCGCCGGCGTGACGACGGGCGCCGGCGTGTCGCAGACACTGCACGCCGGAAACTCAGTGAAGCGGAGCCGCCCCCCATCGTGGAGCGCGATCGCGACCCCCTCGCCCTCCTGAAAGGCGGTGGCGATCCCCTCGGTGATCCGGCCGGCGGATGCCGGCGTGGCGACGAGCCGGTCCACCACCACCAGGATCTCGCCGGCCGAGGTGAAGTCGGCGTCGGCCGGGAGCTCGTCGAGGTGCCACGGCGTTCCGTCGACCACGAGGCGGACAAAGCCCATGGCGCGCAGGTTCTCGACGATGGCGGCGTGGCTGTGGCGGGCGGACTCGGGAAGCGGGAAGGCCACCTGCAGGCGGCCGGCGACGTCGCGGAGGATATCGTCGGTCGCCGACTGGGGAGAGTCGCGTCGCACGGCCGCGCCGCAGACCCGGCACCAGGTGCGGCCGAGCCGGGCCCAGAAGAGCCGCAGGTAGTCATACACCTCGGTGGCGGTGCCGACGGTCGAGCGGCTCGACATGGTCGGGTTCCGCTGCTCGATCGCCACGGCGGGCGCGAGCCCCTCGAGCCGGTCGACCAGCGGCTTGGGCATGCGGTCGAGAAACTGCTTGGCATAGGTCGACAGCGACTCGATGTAGCGCCGCTGCCCTTCGGCGTAGATCGTGTCGAAGGCGAGGGTGCTCTTGCCCGAGCCCGAGGGGCCGGTGATGACGATCAGGGACCGGTGCGGCAGGTCGGCGGTGACGCCCTTCAGGTTGTTCTGGCGGGCGTTGACGATACGAATGACGGACACCCCGGAAAGATGTACCTTTCCCCCCTTCATGGCCAAACTCCTCACGCCGAAGCTGGTCCTCCGCGGCTTCGAGATCTTCGTGCTCGCGTCCGTGACCGGATTCGCGCTCACCCTGATCTACGGGAACAACCTGCCGGCGTTCCTGGCCGCGCTGGGCCGGCTGCACTGGGGCTGGCTCCTCGTGGGCGTGGCCCTCGCGTCGATGGACTGGTTCGGCGGCGGGCTCCGGCTGTGGGTGGTCGCGCGCGAGGTGTATCCCAATCCCCCGCTCAAGGGGATGATCCTCGCCGGCGGGATGAGCGCCTGGGCGGCGTACGTGACGCCGCTCCAGTCGGGGGCCGGCCCCATGATGATGTACACCATGCGGCGCTACGGCGTGCCGCTGCCGGTGGCCGTCACGTCGACGCTCATGACCTTCATCGCGACGGTCGCCTTCTTCGCCATCGCCGGGCCGCTCGCGATCATCTTCGGCGCCGGAAAGTCGCTGGGCGAGCGGGGCAACGTGCTCGGGCTTTCCCTCTACGATCTCTTCCTCGGGAGCCTCGGCATTTTCGCGGGGCTCGGGCTGCTGCTCGTCGTGGTCATCGTCTTTCCGCGGCTGGTGCGCGACCTGATCCAGCGCGCCGCCGAGCGCCTCGGCCGCCGGAGCACGCGGGTCGCCGCGGGACTCGCGCGGCTGAGCGCTGGCCTCGACGAGGCGCACGCGAGTGTGGTTGCCTTCAACACGCCGCGCGGCTGGCTCGCGCTCTTCTGGGCCACCATCCTTTCCGGCCCCTCCCACGCCAACAAGCTGCTGGCCGGCTACGTCACGCTGCGCGTGCTGGGGCTGCACGTGCAGTTCGTGGACGTGCTGCTGCTGCAGACGCTGATCACCTTCCTGCTCTACTTCGCGCCGACGCCCGGCGCGTCGGGCATCGCCGAGCTCATGTCGGCCGCCGTGATGTCGGTCTACGTGCCGCGGGCGCTGACGCCCATCTACACGCTCATCTGGCGGCTGATCCTCAGCTACTGCACCATCGCCTTCGGCTTCTTCGTGTTCTCGAGCTGGGTGCGCAAGGGTCTCAAGGGGATCGGCGAAGGGGCGGCGGCATGAGCGGCCCGGCGCGATGAACGGGTCGGCGGACGAGGCCCCCGAGCGCGGCTACGATCCGGCGCTCCTCCGACGCCTGCTCCGTTATCTCCGGCCGTACGCGTGGCCGGTGGCGGGCGCCATCATGCTGCTCCTCCTGAGCGCGGGGCTCGCGCTCGTGGGACCCGAGCTCACGCGCCGGGTGATCGACCGGGCGATTCCCGCCCACGACATCGGCCTCCTCGCGACGCTGGCCGGCTTCTATCTGGCCGCGCTCGTGCTCGAGTTCCTGGCCGACTACGGGCAGGCGCTGATCACGACCCTCATCGGCCAGCGGGTGATGTACGACCTCCGGCTCGCCGTGTTCACCCACCTCCAGCGGCTCAGCATCGCGTATTACGACACGCATCCGGTGGGCCGGCTCATGACGCGGGTGACGAGCGACATCGAGACGCTGAACGAGCTGTTCTCGGCGGGGCTCGTGACGATCTTCGGCGACCTCTTCACGCTCGCCGCGATCATGGCGCTCATGCTCGCCACCGACTGGCGGCTCGCGCTCGTCGCCTTTGCCGTCATCCCGCTCGTCTGGCTCACCGCGACCGTCTTCCGCCGCCAGGTCCGCCAGGCATTCCGGGACATACGCACCCGCCTGGCGCGCCTCAACAGCTTCCTGCAGGAGCACCTGTCGGGGATGCGGCTGGTGCAGCTCTTCCACCGGGAGGCGGCGTCGGCGGGGCGCTTCGACGAGCTCAACCGGGACCACCTCGGGGCGCACCTGCGCTCGATCACGGTGTACGCCGTGTTCTTCCCCGTGATCGAGGTCCTCACGGCGGTGGCACTCGCGCTCCTCCTCTGGTACGGGGGTCTCCGCGCGATCGGCGGCACGCTCACGGTCGGCGTGCTCGCGGCCTTCATCCAGCTCACGCGCCGCTTCTTCCAGCCGCTGCAGGATCTCTCGGAGAAGGTGAACCTCTTCCAGTCGGCGATGGCGTCGTCGGAGCGCGTGTTCCTGCTGCTGGACGAGCCGGTCGAAGTGGCGGAGCCGGTGCGGCCGGCCTCGCTCCCCCGCCCGGTTCGGGGAGAGGTGCGCTTCGAGTCGGTCTGGTTCCGCTATTCGCCGGAGGGGCCCTGGGTGCTGCAGGATGTCTCCTTCACCGCGGCGCCGGGGCGCACCGTCGCGCTCGTGGGGCACACCGGGGCGGGCAAGACCACGATCATCAGCCTGCTGCTGCGATTCTACGATCCCGAGCGCGGCCGCATCACGATCGACGGGGTCGACATCCGGCAGCTCTCCACCGCGACGCTCCGGGGGCTGATCGGCTTCGTGCAGCAGGATCTCTTTCTCTTCAGCGGCGACATCCTGCACAACGTCGTGCTCGATGCGCCCATCGGCGAAACCGAGGCGGCCCTCGCGGCGCGGCGGGTCGGAGCCGATCGCTTCATCGCGCGGCTCCCCGAGGGCTACCACCATCGGCTGGGCGAGCGGGGACGCAGCCTGAGCGTGGGCGAGCGTCAGCTCCTGAGCTTCGCGCGGGCACTGGCGCGGGATCCGAGGATTCTGGTGCTCGACGAGGCCACCAGCTCGGTGGACGCGGAGGCGGAGGCCCAGATCCAGACGGCGCTGGCGGAGCTGATGGCCGGGCGGACGAGCATCGTCGTGGCCCACCGGCTGAGCACCATCCTCCATGCCGACGAGATCCTGGTGCTGCATCACGGCGAGGTGCGGGAGCGGGGGTCCCACCGCGACCTGCTGGCGCAGCGTGGGCTCTACGAGCGGCTCTATCAGCTCCAGCTGCACGGCGAGGAAGGCCGGCGGACCGCGTGAAGTCGCTTGCGGGGGGTGCTTTGGTGCGGGTACGTTTGTCGGGATTCTGCCCATTTTCCGGACCCGGATGCCCATGATGCACCTCGAAGTCGGTGGACGGACGTACCCGATCGCCGTCGGTGAGATGGTGATCGGTGCCGCACCCGACGCGTCCGTAGTGGTGCCGGGGGAGGGCGAGGCGCGGCAGGCGATCGTCCAGGGGTGGGCCGACGGCGGCGCCGCGGTCCGCGCGCTGCCCGGCGCCGAGGTGAGCGTGAACGGCGTCCGGCTCGGCGGCGACCCGACGCCGATCCTCCACGGCGACAAGCTGCGGGTGGGCGAGTCGGAGCTGCTGGTCGTGGACGCGCGCCGGATCGGGCGGACGCAGCTGCAGGGGGCGATCGACGCCGAGCCGACGGCGGACATCCAGGTGCCCGCGGCCGCGAAAGCGCACGGCGGCCGCGTCGTCTGCCTCACCGACGGGCGCGAGTACCCGATCGGCCAGGAGCCGCTCGTCTTCGGCCGGGAGGCGGGCGCGGATGTCGTGGTGCCGGGCGACGACGTCTCCCGCCGCCACGCCGAGATCCGCGCGACCGACGGCGGCTACGTGGTGGTGGACCTGAGCGCCAACGGCACGTTCGTCAACGGCGTGCGGGTGGAGGGGGCGCGGCCGCTCATGCGGGCGGACGTCCTCCGCATCGGCCCCGACGAGTTCCGCTTCCACGCGCCGCTCGAGGGCCCGCCGCCGGGCGCGGCGGAGCGCCTGAGCGACACGATGCACGGCATTCCGGCGACGCCGCTGCCCTCGCAGCCGGTGCCGTCGGCGCCGATCGCGTCGCTGCTGGCGCGGACGGGGGCACAGAAGGGCACCCGGTTTCCGATTCGCGGGCTGGTCGCGAGCATCGGGCGCGGCGAATACAACGACGTCGTGCTGCCCGACCCGAGCGTGAGCACGATGCACGCGAAGCTCCAGCGGCGCGACGGCGTGTGGATGGCGATGGATCTGGGGTCCACCAACGGCACCTTCGTCGACGACGAGCGGGTCCGCGACGACGTCGCGCTCTCACCGGGCGCGACGCTGCGTTTCGGCGAGGTGGCGCTGCTGTTCGAGCCGCTGGACGAGGAACCGGCGGCGGCGGCCGACGATACCCGATCGCTCCCCGCCCTCGGCCGGGACACGGGAGAGACGGTGGACGGGGAAGCGGCCGGGGCACGAGTCTCGCGTCCGCGGGTGCGACGGCCGGTCGT
>JAICUF010000160.1 GCA_025935995.1 Gemmatimonadales bacterium | reverse complement strand
TCCCGTACACCGCGCCGCGGCGCGCGATGCCGTCGCGGTCAACTGTCCCAACTGCCATTGCAAGTACGACCGGCGCGTGGAAAAGCATGCCGCGTCGGCGAGGGAGTATGCGCGAGTGGTGGCCGGGGAGCGTTGATCGCCGGCCCGCCGCCGCATTCGAGCTCATTCTTTCCGCTGCATCAGCGCTCGCTCTCGACGGAGATTCCATGCGCCGGTCCCCGCTGCGACTGCTCCCCATTGCCCCCCTGCTTCTCCTCCTGCCGGCAACCGCCCCCGCCCAGGCCCCCGCCCGCGCCAACGCGGGAGCGGTCGCCGAGGTGCGCCAGGCCATTCGACGGTACGATGAGGCGTTGCGACGTGGTGATGTCGCGGCGGCCGGGCAGTTCTGGGCCCCCGAATACACCTTCGTCAACCCGCGCGGCGAGGTGCTGACGCGAGCCGACCGGATCGCGAATCTGCGCGGTGGGCGCACCGCGTTCGACTCGCTCGCGCCGGTCCCACAGGAGGAGCGGCTCCGCGCCTACGGCACCGTGGTCGTGCACACGACGCTGCTCACGATCGGCGGTCGCTACAGCGGCCAGGCGCACCGGGGGTCGTACCGTGCGCTGGTGCTCTGGGCCCGCCGGAACGGCCGCTGGCAACAGGTCGCGAGCCAGCTGACGCCGGTAATGGCGCCCTAGGCCAGGGTGAATCAGGCTGCCGGCACGGACAGACCCCGCGCCGATGCTGGCCAAGTGACGGACACCGCGGTAGCTTCCCGGCAAGCCCTGACCAGCCTCGATCGACCCCGGAACGCCCGCCACCGCAGGCGGCCGGCGCGCGGCTGGCGGAGGCTCACTCGAAGCGTCGCCCTCAGCGCCACGCCGTGGCACCTGAGGCGCCTCGCTCTCCCTCTCAGATGATGGCCGCCGGAATGAGTGCCCCACACGAAGCCTGCCGCACCGCGCGCTGCGTCGTCCTGCTCGTGGACGACGAACCGCTGATTCGCCGACTGACCGCCCGAGCCCTCACCGAGGCCGACTACGACGTGATCGAGGCGGCGGACGGCCTGGATGCCCTCAAGCTGCTGCGCGCGGGGAGCCCGGTGGACATCGTCGTGAGCGACGTGATGATGCCGCACATGACGGGCGTCGACCTCGCTCACACGCTGAAGGACGAGTTTCC
Organism: Gemmatimonadales bacterium; assembly: GCA_025935995.1. GTDB lineage: Bacteria > Gemmatimonadota > Gemmatimonadetes > Gemmatimonadales > GWC2-71-9 > JAICUF01. The sequence continues at coordinate 2,967 of JAICUF010000160.1, read as the reverse complement.
GGGCGTGCCCGTCATCCTCGTGTCCGGCTACGCGTCGGTCGACCGGGCCCCATTCCCCTTTCTCGCCAAGCCGTTCCAGCTGCCCGCGCTGGTCGGGATCATCACCGAAACGCTCGCCAGCGGACCGGCAAAGGCCTAGTTTAGGCGCGCCAGCGCCACCGGCGTTGCCGCCACCGCCACCGACGGCACGCCATCCTCGTTCTCGACCACACCGTACATCGCGTCCGTGTCCACCAGCATCGGCGTGAAGTCCGACGGAATGAACACATCCGCGACCCACCGCCCGTCCGACGCAAACACACTCCACCGGTCCGCGACCGGACGCAGCGCCTGAAACTGCCGCAGCATCGGGTGGACCCGGACCGAGTCGATCATGCGGGCCCAGACCGTCCCGTTCTCCGCCACGCGGAGCGCGGCGATCGAGCTCCGGCGCACCGGATAGACCTGGTTCTCGATGATCGCCTTCAGGAACTTCCGCTGCGCGTCGCTCGCATCGGTGGCCCCGAGCGGCGCCGCGCTCCGCTCCGCCGCCGTCACGCGTCCCCGCTCCCATGTCCGGCATGCTCGCTGCACCGGCTTGCGAACGCGATACACCACGATGCATGGCTCCACGCCGTCCGTGATCGCAACGATGTTCGCCCGGCCGAAGGCGTAGATCGCGGACGCGTCGTAGGCGGCGGCCGGCGCGAGAATCCCGTCGAACATCTTCCACCGGATGTCGGGCAGTGACGCCAGCGGGGTCGGGGCCGCACCGGCCGGGGGATGCACCGTGATCAGCAGCGAATCCGCCACACCGTCCGGGCTGACCATGTCGGCGGCCCAGGGGAGCAGGAGCGATGCTCCCCAGGCCGTGACGCGGCTGGAGCGCGGCGAGGAGTATCGGTCCGGAGGGGTGATCGCAGCCACGGCGAGGGCGCGCCCATTCGTATCCAGCTCGCTGAGCCGCCGCAATGCACCGTCGAACAGCAGCAGCGTGTCGGGTGCCACGAATCGCATCCCGCTGATGCGGCCGAACTCGCCGGGGCCCGCGCCCTTCCTGCCGATCACGCGAAGCAGCGCACCCCTGGGCGAGATCCGGAACACTCGCCAGCCGTCCACCACATCCAGGACGCCGCTCGGCTCGCGCTCGATCTGGGTGGGACGGACCAGGGAGTCGCTGGTCCAGAGCACTGTCGCCGGGCCGACGACCAGCGTGGAGTCGCCGGCATCGAGCACGGGAAAGGTGGACAGCACGTCGACCGTGTCGCCATGCTGCGCGCGGCGACCCTGCCAGCCCGCGCTTGCGCTCGACCGATGGCAGCCGAGCAGCAGAGCGACGCCGAGGGCCGCAACGCGAGCCGACCGGCGCGAGCGAGGAATGGGCCGTTCCACGGGTTCCGTTCTCATTCCGCCGCCCCCTGGCCGCCGCACGCGCCGCCGTCCCCGAGCGCCGGCGAGCTCTCAGGCATGCGATACACCCTCACCGCCGTGGGCGAATCGCCGGATGGCTGCACAATCGCGGCGATGATGCCCTGATCGGCGGCCACCCCGATTATCCTGCCGCCCGCGCGCCAGCCGCGAATGAACCGCCCGGACGGGCCGTAGATTGCCAGCGCCGAATGCGGGATATGCAGCGCCCGGCCGGCGCGCGGCGGATAGCTGATGGTCTGGCCCACGACGATCCGGCCGCGCGGCGTAACCGTGAACGCCGTGATCTGGTCATCGAGTGTGACGATGCCAACCGTGTCTCCGTTGAGCCTGAAGAGCTGCGGCGCGACCGGTCTGAACATCCGCGGCAGGATGAAGGTCGCGGTGTCGACGAGCGTGGAGCCCGACCCGGCACGCTGCATCACGCCGCGGCGGACCTGCCCCGACGTGGCGTACGCAAACCAGATGGTGTCACCGCGAACCGCCATGTACCCGTGATTCAGCGCGCTCGTGAGGACCGTGCCCGGCCGCCCCGCGATCCTCCAGAACCCCCCGACCGCCCCGCCGAGGGTATCGAGCAGCCGAACGAGCGGAAGCCGGGCGCCTGCCCAATCGCCGGACGGCATCGGGAGGCGCTCCACCATCCAGTTTTCGAGCAGCCGGTCTGGTGACGCGGCGACGACGGCCGACACCGCCGGCATGTCGGGCACGACCGAGTCCGACTGGAAGACGCGCCACCCCGTCAGCGCGGAATCCACCGCCACGAGCCGGCGCCGTCCGAGCTCACCGATGTAGGCGCGACCGTCGGCGGCGAGCGAGATCGGCCCGAGGCCGGACAATGCGCGTCGTCCCCGCCCGCCCAGAAACAGCGTGCGGAGATAGCGCGACGGACTCGAGAAGTAGTGCACGGCCGTCTCGCCGTAGTCCGACACGGCGATGAGACAGCTGCCGCCGGGCCGGATCGCGACACCGCTCGGCCGCGCCATCTCGAAATCCCTGACCGTGTCGGGCAGGCTCAGAGTGAGATGCGGCGGTTCGGCCCGATCGAGGCGCGCGCTGTCGAGCACGGCCGTCGTCCGGGTCGAGTCCGCGAAGGCCTGGTCGGTGAACACGCCGGGGGTTCGCTCGCTGCGGCAGGCGGTCACGCCGCATGCGAGGCAGCCGGCAATCAGGGAGCGGAGGGCTGCCCGCCGACCGGTGATCAGACGCCTGGAAGGGGATTCCGGCATGGAGCTCCCGCATTGGAGGCGACCGCCTGCGCGCAGGGCTCCGCGCATGGTGAGTAGAATGCCACTTCCGGACCTGGCCCCGCAACTTCGCGAGAGCTGGCGCCATTGCCGCGGCGGCTGCATCGTACTGCGGGGGCTCACCGGAGGACCACGACGGTCCGTTCGCGGCCACCGCACACACTGGAATCGCCCATGCATCTCATTTCCCGTCCCGGTCCCGATGAGTACGCTCCCCACTTCCAGCCCTACATCGCGTGCATCGCGGACGAGGACGTCGTCGCCGTCATGGCAGCGCAGCTCGACGAGGTCCAGGGACTGACTTCACGCCTGG
>JAICUF010000089.1 GCA_025935995.1 Gemmatimonadales bacterium | reverse complement strand
GATCGACATCTGTAGTAGTCCGGTTGACGTATCCCAGCAGGTTCATCGCGGCGCCGCCAATGGCGACGACGGAGTAACGCTGGCCGGCAGCCGCCAGAAGCTCTCCGAGGCGTTCCAAGGCTGTAAACATCGTGGAAGTATTCATTAGGATACTTTATCCGTACTTTTAAGATACATTATATTTCCTTCGACGAACTATAATATATCGATCAGTGGACGTCAAATGGAGGCAAGCCCCGGCATGACGCTGGGCCAACCCACGCTCCACTCCTCGCCATGCCCCGCACTTGGCGTTAACATCGTCCGTGGCCCCGACCCCACCCACAGACCTCACCACCGCCCTCGCCGACCGCTACCGGATCGAGCGCGTGCTCGGCGCCGGCGGCATGGCCATTGTCTACCTCGCCCGGGACCTGCGGCACGGCCGCGACGTCGCCATCAAGGTGGTGAAGCCCGAGCTCGGCGCGATCCTCGGCGCCGAGCGGTTCCTGGCCGAGATCCGGGTCACCGCCAACCTGCAGCACCCGAACCTCCTGCCGCTCTTCGACTCGGGTGCCGTGGACGGCATGCCGTACTACGTCATGCCGTACATCGACGGCGAGACGCTCCGCGCCCGCCTCCAGCGCGAGCGCCAGCTCCCCGTGGACGAGACGGTCCGCCTGGTGTCCCTCATGGCCGGCGCGCTCGACTTCGCGCACGCGCGCGGCGTCATCCATCGCGACCTCAAGCCCGAGAACATCCTCCTCCAGGCCGGCCAGCCGATCATCGCCGACTTCGGCATCGCGCTCGCCGTGAGCCACGCCGGCGGCGAGCGGATCACGCAGACCGGCCTCTCGCTCGGGACCCCGCACTACATGAGCCCCGAGCAGGCGATGGGCGACCGGACCCTGGACGCGCGGAGCGACCAGTACTCGCTCGCCGCCCTCGCCTACGAGATGCTGACCGGCGAGCCGCCGCACACCGGCCCCAGCGCGCAGGTCATCATCGCGCGCCTCATGACCGAGCCCCCGCGCCGGATCACCGCCACGCGGCCGGCCGTCCCCCAGGGCGTGGACGACGCCATCCAGCGCGCGCTCTCCAAGGCGCCGGCCGACCGCTTCGCCACCTGCGGCGATTTCGCGGCCGCGCTGACGAGGAGCCCGGCCACCGTCCCGGTGCGGCCGCGGTCGCGGCTCGGGCTCACTGCCGCCGTGCTCGCGGGGATCGCAGTAGTTGTGGCGCTCCTCGCCTTTGCCTTCCGGCATCGCGCATCGGCCGGCGGCGCCAACCTCAACTCCATCGCCGTCCTGCCGTTCGTGGACCAGAGCGGCGACGGCTCCGACGCGCACCTGGGCGACGGCATCGCGGAGACGCTCATCAGCGCGCTGACCCGGGTGCCCGGGCTCGAGGTGGCGGCGCGCACGTCGGCCTTTGCCTTTCGCAACAGGGCCGACGACCTGGCCGGGATGGGCCGGAAGCTGAGCGTGGCGACGGTGCTGGAGGGGAGCGTGCAGCGGGCCGGCGAGCGGATCCGCGTCACGTCGCAGCTCGTCAACGTCGGCACCGGACGCACGATGTGGTCGGACACCTTCGACCGCGCCGCCGCCGACATCTTCGCCGTGCAGGACGACGTGGCCCGCGAGGTGATCACCGCCCTCAAGGGCCGGGTCCTGGCCGAGCGGACCGCGGTGCACACGGCGGATGCGACGACGCGGGACCCCGAGGCGTACGACCTCTACCTCCGCGGCCGCTTCCACTGGAACCGCCGGACGCCGACCGATCTCGCGAAGGCGATCGCCCTCTTCCAGTCGGCCATCGCGCGCGACTCGGCGTTCTCGCTCGCGTGGGCTGGGCTCGCCGATGCCTGGGTGACGAGCGCCTTCTGGAGCGGGAACCCCGCCGAGGCGCTGCCGCGCGCACGGGTGGCCGCCGAGCGTGCGCTCGCGCTCGACCCGCAGTCGGGCGAGGCGCTCGCGACCAAGGCGTACGTGCTGATGCTCAAGGACTGGAACTGGAGCGCCGCGGACAGCGTGTTCCGCCTCGCCGTCGCCAGGAGCCCGCGCTACGCCACCGCGCTCAAGTGGCACGCCGACCTGCTGGAGGTGATGGAGCACCGCGACGAGGCGCTGGCGCAGCTCATGCGGGCGCGGGACGTCGATCCCCTGTCGCCCATCATCTATTACAACATCTCCTTCTCGCTCGCGGCGTCGGGCAGGCTCACGGAGGCGATCGCGGCGGTGGAGAAGGGGCTGGAGCTCGATTCGCTCCTGCCGCCCGCACTCGACCTGGCCTCCCGCGAGTACCTGGAGCGGGGCGACACGGCGAAGTACTTCGCCGCCCGCGCCCGGCTCGACGCCGTGTCGCGCGCCGCGGGGGCGCCGGTGGATGTGCTCCGGCGGGCCTATGCGACCGGTGGGCGGGAAGGGATCTGGCGCGCGCAGCTCGCCGATCCGCACACGCAGGACCTGCCGTTCGACCGGGCGGTGTGGTATGCGCGGCTGGGCGAGAACGACGCGGCCTTCCGCGAGCTCGAGCGCGCGTACGCGACCCGGTCGATCTGGATGCCGTACATCAACGAGAGCGTGTGGTTCCGGAAGGCGTTCCGGGCGGACCCGCGGTTTCGCGCGCTCAGGGAGCGGATGCGGCTGCCGGAGTCGACGAGCAGGGATTTCTGAGGGGTCGCGCCCAAGTCATCGCGACGAACGACCGTGGTCGAGGAGGCCAAGGGCAGCGTGCACAACCTGTTCCACCATCCCTACACGAAGATCGAATCCGTCGTCAATGACTTGAAAGCCTCGCGGGTCACGGCGAGCAAGTATCTCGACGCATCGGCGGTCGATGGGTTGCTGCACAAGCATCGGCTGGGACGGTCGAACTATTACCTGAACATCGAGGTGGCGCGGATCCTGTCGCAGGCTGAGGAGGGATCGACAGGATGCTGCCGGCGAGCCATCGGAGGCGGTCACGGGCGAGCCGGCAGCAAGCGGCGGAATTCCGGCAAATCTCTGTATGGCGACCACAATGGGTCGATCTGCAGATACGCCGGTGAAACCCAGCTGGTCGCGCCGAGAAGCTTTCCTGCAGTCTGGATCACCTCTGTCGTATCGCCCACCAGCGCTGCCACCCTCGCCAGATTGATCAGATTGTCGGTCCCCAGCATCGCATCCGCCGCGATGGGCAGCAGCTCCGCCGCCCGCCGCGCTTCGGCCAACGCCTCCGCGCGGCGGCCAAGGTAGGCAAAGGCGAGGGCCAGATTGCGATGATCCAGCGGCTCATCCGGCTGCGCGACCAGGATCGCGGCATAGCGCGCTCGCGCGGAGTCGGCGTAGGCGCGCTCGCGAGCCGGATCGCCCGCCGAGTGATAGAAAGACGCTTTCCAGAGCGCGTAGTAGGCCGTGTCCGCCCCGAAGGGTTCCGGGGTCAGGCGCGCAACCAGCGCCGCACTGCCCGCCGAGCGCGCCAACAGGAAGAGTCCGACATCCGAGAGGTTCGACAACTGCTCCACTGACCCACGGGTCACGCCTTCCCACGTAATCCGTCGCGCCATCGCGGTGTCGCCGTAACCTACGGCCTGGACGGCGGCCGCGAGGGCATGGGCGTCCATGTCGTCCGGAGTGAGGTCCAGAGTCCGCTGCGCCCAGCGGCCCGCATCGGCGTACCGACGCATGTAGTACAGGGTCCATCCGAGAGTACTGACGAAGGTGGGTGTGGAAGGCGATCGCGGGTCGAGTCGCACCGCGGCCTCGAGGCTCGCCGCGGCCGCCGCCCACTCGCCCCGCGCCGCCCGGACGCGCCCGAGGCGGTACTGGACTGCCGCATTGCTCGGCTGCAGGTGCTCGACCTTCTCGTATTCACGGAGAGCCGCATCGTTGTCGCCGGCGGCGGTGTAGTACCCGGCGAGTGCAACATGCGCCTCGGGCAGATCGGGTGCGAGCTGCAAGGCGACATCCGCAGCCTGCTTTGCCCGGGCGAGACGCCCGGACGTCCGATCGTAGTAGTTGGCGTAAACGGACGTGTGCGTGCGGGACAGCATCGCGTACGCAAGCGCGAAGGAGTGGTCGAGCTCCGTGGCACGGCGGAAGAAATCGGCCGCCGTCTCCAGGTCTTTTGGCCGCGTCGGGGAAGTTGCGGGTGTGCCCGCGTAGTGCATGCCGCGGAGGTAATACTCGTAGGCGATGGTGTCCGAGGTGGGAACGCGCGTGAGCACGGCCACCTGCGCGGGCCGAAGCGCTACGTCCAGCGCCCGGGCGACGTCTTCGGCGATCGATGACTGCACGCTGAACACGCTGGCGAGCGTCGCGTCGTAGTCGTGACTCCAGAGGCTCCGGCCAGTCTCCGCCTCGACGAGCCGGGGCGTGACCCGCACCTTGCTGGGTTGGCCAGCCTCGCGCGCGTATCGCACGCTTCCCGTCAGGAGATATCGGGCGCCGAGCTCGCGACCGACCTGCGCCATTGGCGCCTGTGACCCCACATAGCCGGCGGTGCTCGTTCTCGCGATGACGTGCAGTGCCGGAAGGTCGGCGAGCCGCGTCCCGACCTCCTCAGTGATTCCCGCCGCGAAGTAGGCATCAGCCGTGTCGCCCAGGTTGCTGAACGGTAGAACCGCTACGGTCGGGACTTCCACCGCCGCCGCCACCTGGCCGGCCTGATGCGTGCGCAGCGACAGGGCGGCCACGGCGAAGATCATCGCCGCCGCGCCGGCGATGAGCCATCGCCGATCCACGCCACGGCGGGGCGGGGCCATCGAAACGCGGGCGGCCTCAAGCGCGCGTTTCAGTGCCGCGCCGGTAGGGTATCGATCGGCGGGAGACACCGATAGCGATCGGGCCACCGCCGCATCGAGGGCCGGCGGAAGCTGAGGCCGGATGATGCGAATCGAGGATGGCGGCTGCAGCATGCGGCGCGCGATGACGGCCTGCGGCGTCGGGCCGGTGAACGGCGGCTCGCCCGCCAGCATCTCGTAGGCGACGCAGCCGAGCGAGTAGAGATCTGTCCGGCCGTCGACCCGCCCGCCCGCGGCCTGTTCCGGGCTCATGTACGCCGGCGTCCCGACGACCATGCCCGATTCGGTGAGCCTGCCATCGACCGGACCGTCGAGCGCCGCGGCGATGCCGAGGTCGCTGAGCAGCGCATGTCCGCTCGAGAGCATGATGTTGCCCGGCTTCACGTCACGGTGAACGACACCGTTGGCATGCGCGTAATCGAGCGCATCGGCGACTTCCGCCGCGATCCGGATGGCGTCGTCGATCGGAAGCTGGCCTTCCCGCGCAAGTCGATCGGCGAGCGACTCGCCCGCGACGAACGGCATGGCGTACCACAGGCGGCCGTCGGATTCGCCGGAGTCGAAGACGGGAAGGATGTGAGGGTGCTGAAGGCGGGACGCCAGCTGGATCTCCCGCTGGAAGCGCTCGGCGCCCAGCGCCGCGGAGAGGTCCGGGCGCAGGACCTTGATCGCAACGGGACGCGCGTGTCGGAGGTCGGTCGCGAGATAGACCGTCGCCATGCCGCCGCGGCCGAGTTCGCGGTCGATGGCATAGCGCGGGTCCGAGAGTTGGAGCGGTGCGAACTCGGCCATGAGTGCCCCGAAAGGGGGAGAGGGCAAGGTCACGCGCAGATCAGAGGGTGTCAAGCATGCACCGTCGGGTGCCGCGTCAATGCTTCTGTGACGGGGTCATTGGCACAATTGCCAATGCGGACCCTCCAGCGCGGTTGCAGGCTGCTCCTCGTGGTGCCCGCCCGAGTTACCCAACCGATCTTCCCGGACACGCTCATGCGCTTCGGAGCCTGGTACCTTCGCCTTTGTCCAGTCGCTGCTTCGGCCCTGCTCGCATGCGGAACTGAGCCCATCCCGGTGGGCCCAACAGCGATTCGACGCGTACCGGATTGACTGGAAGACCGGCAACTACACCCTGAACGATGGCGCGTTATACCGCATTGGTGTCAGGAGCGGCGGCCTTGCGCTCGGCTTCGCCGATGTCGAGCCGGTCGCGAATGCCACGGCGGAGAGACCGACACGGCGCTGACGGTTATGGCATGGATCCTCGCGCAGGCGGAAGGCCCGGACACCTGGCAAGGCATCTTGTCGGCCACGACCTATGGGTATGTGCACTTCCAGACGGTTGGCTCGTACGGGGGAGTGCCGCTCTATGGTTCGGCCGGATACTTCGAGATTCCAGGCCCTCATGCAACACCGCTCGGCGCATGGAAGCACATCGCCATGACGGCTCGGGAGGGTTTGGTCACGCTGTACGAGAATGGTGTGGTGTTCAACCAGGCGACTGGACCTCTAGGCTACCTGACTCCATCCAATACCGACGAAGGCGATGACGGAGGCTTGGGGGGTGCTGTCCTTATTGGCAACGGTTATCAGTATGCACGGCCATTCCCCGGACTGATCGACGAGCTTCAGGTCTTCAATCGGGAGTTGTCGGCCTCGGAGGTGCAGGCCGTCGTAGCGGCAGGTCCGGCGGGAGTTTGCAAGCGGTAGCCGAATGAATGCGGCGAGCGTCAGACTCTGAGAGACTCTTCCAGCAGCTCGGCCACCTCTCGGGGATGTGAAATCATCGGGAGATGCCCCGAGTCGAGCTCCCGGAAATCCCAGCCAGGCTCAGCGCGCAGCCTCTGGGCAATCGGCGCCGTGATGAGGCAGCGCACGCACGCGATATAGATCCGTCGCATCGCCAATGCCGGATCTCCTGGAGCATCGAGCGCCTGAGTGAACGCTCCAAGCGGCACTCCGGTGAATCGCGCATTCGCGCGGGCGGCTTCGTCGCCGTCGAGTCCGGCCGTGCGCGCGTCGGCGGGCGGGATCAGCCCCCGCTCCCCTGCCGATGCAACGATCGCATCTGCGTGTTCAGGAAAAAAGTCGAGCAGCCGCTGGCCATGCCGGGCGACCATGGCGTCGAGGAACACGAGATGCCCGATCCTGTCGCCCGCCGTCGCGGCGACGCCTTCGATGATCATTCCCCCATAGCTGTGCCCTACGAGGACAATGTCACGCAGATCGTGCCGCTCGAGGAGTTGCACGACATCCCTGATGTGGCGGGGCAGGCCGGTCTCAGGCGTAGCTTCGGCCGCTCGCTCGCCCATCCCTTCCAGCATCGCCGGAAAGACGTCGTGTCCGTTCGCCCGGAGCCGCCGGGCGACATCGTCCCATGCCCACGCGCCGAGATAATGACCGTGCACCAGCACGAACGTCGCCAACGGTCAGCCCGTCCCGATCGCGGCAGCGACCGCCGCGCGGCTCGACACGTCGAGCTTGGTGAGCACGTGCTCGGTGTGGCGACGCGCCGTGTGCTCCCCCACGCCGAGCCTCTCTGCAATCGTGCGATTCCGCGCGCCCTGCGCGAGCAGCAGCGTGACTTCGGCTTCGCGCGGGGTCAGCCCAAACCGCTCGCGCAACCTGGCGACCGACGGGAGCGCCAGCCCCACCGGCGGCTCAACGATGAGGAGCACGAGCGGCGACTGGCCGAGAAGCTCGGGCGTACGGAGCAGCGAGACGCGGAGGGTGTAGCCACCACATCGTGTATGCACGACTCGGTTGGCGCTCACGTCGGGATCGGGCTCCCCCCGGCGGCAGAGGAGACCGCCGATGTCCGCCGCCGCGCGCGTGAGGCTCGCCAGGATCCGACTTCCCTCGGGGTCCCTTTGCACCAGCTCGAGCAGCCGAGGCGTCGCGTGGAGCAGGCGTCCATTCGGCTCGCACACGGCAATGGCCGATGCACCCGCGTCCAGCTCGCGGCGCAGCTCGTCCTGGAAGGTTGCTCCGAGCAGGGCAGTGCGAATGCCCGCCGCGAAGGCCGGCTGGAGGAGGGAGAGGAGCCGTTCTTCGCGGTCGTCGGGAAGGTAGCGTCCGGCGTCGGTGGACGTCACGTGAACGACGGCTTCGGCACCGCCTGGACCGGGCGAGAGGGTCGCCATGCCGCAGGAGCTCAGGAGGCCGTTCGGGCGGCAATAGTCGGAGAAGTACTCGGTCCGGCAGAGCTCGGCATGCGGTATGAGCCCTTCGCGCGTCCAGTGAGGCAGACGCCGGCGGAGCCGCTCGCGGTCTGCCGGGTTCCGGTGGTGGTAGTGAGCGACATAGGCCGCCAGCGCCTTCGGAGCCATCTCGCCGGTGCCGACCATGGTGGCGGGGGCGGGGGCGGCGGCGGGGAGGGTGACGTAGACAGAGTCGGCGCCCAGGCACGCGCGGAGCGCCAGCGCCGCGGCGCGGCGCCATTCGACGGTGTCGGGGTAGTCAAACGGACTGAGGAGGACGAGAAGTGCCGCGCGGAGCGCGGTCAGGTCCCGGGTGCCGAGAGCCGACATGCTGCCTGCCATTGGACGCGGAGCGAATGCGTGGAGGAGAGCCGGATCAGTGCCCGGCGGCGTCCCCCACGGCCGGGCGCGTTCATTGTCGCACCCGGTACGCACGCGCGCAAGGTGCAGTGGCCTCCCGCATTGGCAGAATGGCCAATGCGGGGTCGGGCAGCGGCAGATAAGCTGTGCGACACGCGGCAGGCCGGCCCGATTCGCAAATGTCCCAGGCTGCCGTGGAACCTATTCGACCGGACTACAATCCCCTGCTTCGGAGGGCCCCATGAGCCGATTTGGCACCCGGTGGATCACGCTGGGCGTCGCTGTGTTGAGCATCGGGTGCGAACCCGCCGCCACCGATCCGTCGCCGGGCGGGCCGAGTCTGGCGATTGCCGCCCCGATCCAGACACAGGTCCTCCCCTCGCCCCTCGCCAGTCACGCGCTGGTGTACGGCGTGAGTTCCGCGGGTTTTGTGATAGCCAGCTTTCAGAATGCCGCTGGCGGCTGGGATGCATATGCGTGGACCTCGCCGTACGGAAGTCCCGCGACCCTCATCGGCAACGGAGCCTTGGGATCACCGAGCACCTTGAACGGTTTGGGTGACACCCCCGGAGAAGATGGGCAACAGGTCGCCGGCGCCTGGCTCCGAGGCGCCACTGACTGGAGCTTTCAGCCGGTATCCAAGGGACCGTACAGCAATGTGGTCACGATGGCGATGAACGACTCGCGGCAGATCGTCGGGGGCTCGTATGGTACCTCCCGTCATGCGCTGTGGTGGAGCAGTGCACTCGCCCAACCGACGGAGCTTCCAATTCCCGCGCTCCCCGGCCGGCCAGGGCTTGCGAGAGGTCGCGCGCTCAACAACGTGGGAACGCTGGTTGGGGAGATCTACGATACGGTCGGAACCGGCCGGCGTGTGCAGGTATATCAGCATGGCATAGTGTGGACCGGTTCGGCGGAAGGGTGGAGCGCCGCACTCCTGCCCGACATGGCGGTCGCCAACGTTCCCTTCGCCATCAATGATGCGGGTCAGATTCTCGGCGTGCTGGGCAGCGCGCCGGGGAGTGCCTACGGCGTCGGCGTCTGGACACCGAGCGCCTCAGGGTACGCCGCGAACGTGATCAGCGACTCGTGGGTGCCTTCGGGGCTGGATCGCTGCGGCAGAATTGCGGGAACTCGAAGAACCAACAAGGGCCGGACGGCGCTTCTGTGGGCGAACGGTGTGGAGACCGCGCTTCCAACGCCGGCAGGCTACGCCGAGGCGGACACGAGGAGCATCTCGACAGACGCCGCGACGGGAGAGGGAGTCGTCGTCGGAACTGCCTATCCCAAGGGAAACGGCTCGCGGGTCGCGGTCAGGTGGACGATCGCTGGCTGTCCATGACCACGGTGCGACCCCGATGCACGTGCTGGCCGCAGCCATCCCAAGAGAGGTGGGGAGGCTAGGCGGCTGACGGCGAACCTGGGGTGATATCACGCATGTCGCCGAGGGTTCCGATGAGTCGCTCGGGGTCGAACGGAGCGGGCATCGCCCGCTCAGACACGCCGGGCGGCCGTGACGAAGCGGTCGAGGTTGCCCAGCTCGCGGAGCCGGTCCTCCGGGGTCAGCCGGAGGATCCGCTCTACGTCCGACAGCATGTGCGACATCGGAACCGAAAGCGGCGCGAGCTCGGTGCGAGCCTCGAACCCGGCGGCGGCGAGCAGCCGGGCGAGCGTGCCGGCGGCGGGGTTGGTCTGGCCCGACTCGATGCGGGACACGACCGACTGGGCGGTGCCGGCCCGGCCGGCCAGCTCACGCTGGGTGAGGCCGGCCCGGCGGCGCGCCGTTCGGAGGAGCGCGGAAGGATCGTCGAGCATGCTTCATGATAGCTTATTGGCTATCCAGACGCAAAAATCGACGTTATTCCGTCCGGAGAGCCGTGGCCGGCGCCACCCGCGCTGCCCGCCAGGCCGGAACCACGCAGGCGGCGAGCGACACCAGCACGAGCAGCGCCACCACGCCGAAGTAGGTCAGGGGATCCGCCCGCGAGATCCCGAAGAGCAGCGCGGCGATCGCGCGGCTCGCGGCGTAGGCGCCGGCCAGCCCGATGACGAGTCCGGCGAGCGTAAGCCGCATGCCCTGGCGCAGCACCAGCCCGACGATCGACTGGCGCGTGGCGCCCAGCGCCGAGCGCACCCCCATCTCGCGGGTCCGCTCCGCCACGCTCCCGGCGAGGAGGCCGTAGATCCCGGCCGCCGCCAGCACCAGCGCCGCCAGCCCGAAGGCCTCGAACACGATCAGCGCGAACCGCCGCTCCGCCGCCGAGCGGGCGACCAGGTCGTCCATGGTCGCGACGCGCACCACGGGCTGATCCTTGTCCACGCTCCAGATCGCGTTCCGGACGGCGGGCGCGAGCGAGGCCGGGTCACCCGACGTCCGCACCACCAGCGACACCGCGCGATCGGACGGCCACTGTGCGAACGGCACGTACACCGCCTCCGCCTCGCTCAGGCCGAGCGAGAGCTGCTTCACGTCTCCCACCACGCCGACGATGGTGTACGGTCCGGTCGCGCCCACGCTCACCCGCCGGCCGATCGGATCGCCGTCGCGGAACCGCTCGCGCGCGAGCGCCTCGCTGATCACCGCGACGAGCGGCGTGCCCGCCCTGTCGCGGCCGTCGAGCATGCGCCCGCGCCGGAGCGGAATGCGCATCGTCTCGAGGTATCCCGGGCTCACGGCGTAGCGGAAGGCGTTGTACGTCGCCGCGGCGGCGTCGGGCGTCGCCTCGAACTGCGCGCCGTACTCGTCGTCGTCGGCGCTCAGCGGCAGCTGGGACGACACCGCCGCCGCCGCGACGCCGGGCACCCGCCGCGCCGCCTCGAGGATGCGGTCCACCAGCCGGGACGCGGTGGCATCGTCGTCGTAGCGGTGCCCCACCACCTGGACCTGCATGGTGAGGAGCCGCGACGGGTCGAAGCCGGCGGGCTCGGTGAAGAGCCGCTGGAGGCTCCGAAGCAGGAGGCCCGAGCTCACCAGCAGCACGAGCGCCAGCGCGAACTCGGCCGCGACGAGCGCGCCGCGCGCGCGGCCGTGGCGTCCCGCGGCCCGCCGCGTGT
>JAICUF010000029.1 GCA_025935995.1 Gemmatimonadales bacterium | reverse complement strand
GAAGGCATCCACCGTCACGGTGGCCGCCATGCCCGGCTGGATCTTCCCGATGTCGGTCTCGTCCACCAGCGCGTTGACCTGCACCAGGTTGAGGTCCGCCATCTTGAGGAGGACGGTGCCGCCGCTCACGTTGCCGGTGGCGGACTGGATGAGCTGGCCGCGCTCGACGTCCTTCTCGATGATCGTGCCGTTGATGGGGGAGCGCACGTTGGCGTCGTTGGCCTGAATCTGCGCGTTCTCGACCGCGATGCGGCTCTTGGTCACCTCGGCCAGCGCGTTCGCGTAGGCCAGCTGCGCCGTCTCGTGCTCCTGCTGCGTGATCGACTGCGACTTGTAGAGCTCGTCGGAGCGGACCTTCTGCGCCTTGGCGTTCGCCAGCGTTGCCTGGGCGACGGTGAGGTCCGCCCGCGCCTGCGCGAGGTTGTTGTTGGGGATGCGCGGATCGATGCGCACGAGCAGGTCGCCCTGCTTCACCTCCTGCCCCGTCTCGGCCAGCATCTGGAGCACTTCGCCGGAGGCCTTCGACTTCACCTCGACGGTGGTGTCGGGCTGGATCGCGCCCGCGGCCTGCGCCGACACGATGATGTCCCGGCGCTCGACCGGCACGGCCTGATAGGCAACCTGGGGCTGCTCCTTCTTGCAGGCCGCAAGCGCGGCCGCCAGGGCCAGGGCGGTGGACAGACGAATGCGCGTCATCAGTTGTGCCTCTCCGTGAGGAAGTCCCGCTCGACCCGGCCGTCCTTCAGGTGGAACTGGCGGAGGGCGTGCGCGGCGATGTCGGGTTCATGGGTGACGAGAACGATGGTCTGTCCCTCGCCGTAGAGCGTCTCGAACAGGCTCATGATCTCCGTGCTGGTCGTGCTGTCGAGGTTGCCCGTCGGCTCGTCGGCCAGCAGGATGCTCGGCTGATTGACCAGCGCGCGCGCGATGGCGACGCGCTGCCGCTGCCCGCCCGACAGCTCGTTGGGCCGGTGCGTCATGCGGTTGGCGAGCCCGACGCGGTTGAGGGCGTCGCTGGCCATGTCGCGCCGCTCCTTGCTGCCGATGCCGGCGTACACCAGCGGGAGCTCCACGTTGTGGAGCGCCGTGGCGCGCGGCAGGAGATTGAAGGTCTGGAAGACGAAGCCGATCTCCTTGTTGCGGATCCGCGCGAGCTCGTCGTCCGACAGCTCCGAGACCCGGTGGCCGTTGAGCCAGTACTCGCCGGCGGTCGGGCTGTCGAGGCAGCCGATCATGTTCATCAGCGTGCTCTTGCCGGAGCCCGACGGCCCCATGATGGCGACGTACTCGTTCTTCCGGATGGTCAGGTCGACGCCGCGAAGGGCGTGCACCACCTCGCCGCCCATGTCGTAGTCGCGCTGGAGGTTCCGGGTGACGATGACGGCGTCGCGCGGCACGTCGGCCGGCAGCATGGCCATCCGCTCATCGGTGTTGTGGATCGCGGTCGTCATAGGCTCCGTCCCACCAGGGCTTCGATCTGGGCCCTGGCGCGCAGATAGTTGAACCGGGCGGACACGGCGTCCACCTCGGCCTGGCTCAGCGCCTCCTGCGACGTCAGCACGTCCACGATGGTGGCCGCGCCGAGCCGGTAGCGCTCCTGGACCACGCGGAGATCCTCGGTCGCGGCGGTGACGCTCACCTGCGCGATGTCGATCCCCGCGCGCGCGGCGTCGAGCGAGGCGAGCTCGCCGGTCAGCGTCGTCTCGAGCGAGCGGCTCAGGTCGGCCGCGTTGGCCCGGGCGATGTCGAGGTTCGCTTCCTGCGTCGCGATCTGCTGCTCGCGCGAGAAGCGGTTGAACAGGTTCCAGCTCAGCGACAGGTTGATCTGCCGCGAGTTGTAGAGGTGATAGCTGGTGCTGTTGTTGCCGCTCCACCCCGTGCTCCCGCCGAGCGACAGGGTGGGCCAGTAGCCCGAGCGGGCCGAGCGCAGCGACGCCTCCGCCGCGCGCCGGCTGGCCTGCGCCGCCTGTACCGAGGGTGACTTCTCCGCCGCTTCGGCGCGCACCTGCGCGCTGTCCACCGTGACCACGTGGTAGAGCGAGCTGTCCTCCGCCGCCTGCACCCGCCCGGTCTGGCCGATGGTGCGCGCCAGCGATGCCTCGCTCGTGGCGAGCGCCGACTGCGCCTGGAGCAGCTGGAGCTGCGCGGTGCCCAGCGTCACGCGCGAGCGCAGCGAGTCGGAGCGTGTGGCCGATCCCGCGGCGAGCTTGCTGATCGAGATCTTGAGCTGCTCCTCCGCGCGCCGGACGCTCGCCTCGCGGACGGCGAGGAGCTGCCGCGCGGCGAGGGCGTCGAAGAAGGTGTTGGTCGTCTCCAGCCGCTGCTGGAACTTCGCATCGGCGAGCGACGCGACGGCCGCCTCGCTCGTGGCGCGCGCCGCGCCGATGTCGGCCCCGCGGCGGAAGCCGGTGAAGAGATCGACGCTGGCGCTCAGGTTCGTGTTGAGGCTGGTGCTGCTGGAGCCGCCCGGCACCACCTCGTTGGTGTTGGGATTGAGCCGCGCGGGCCCGTCCGCGTGGAAGTTGCTGCCCGACGACGAGAACGAGAGGTTCGGCAGATAGGCTGCCCGGGTCGTCCGCACGCGGGCGTCGGCCGTGATGACGTTCGCCTGGGCCTGGATCACTCGCGGCTGCGTCTGCTCGGCGAGGCGGATCGCATCGGCCAGCGTGACGGTACGGACCGGCGCGGGCGCCGTCGTCTGCGCAACGCCCTGCACGGCGCCGGGCAGCGCCGCGCCTGCGAGCGTCGCGGCCAGAAGAAGGCTACCGCGGCCCATGAGGGCCTCCCTGCGCGCGCATCGAGTCGGCCCGCTTGTTCATGTCGGCAAACTTTCGCTGTTGGTCGGGGGTAAGCTGCGAGCGAATCTCCGAACGCACCGTCACCCGCAAAGTTTCAAAGCGCGGACCCACCTCCTGCCAGAGGGAATCCATGCTGCGCCGCCGCCGCTCGAGGATCGCGGCGACGCTGTCGCGCTGAGCCGGTGTCAGGTCGAGATGATGCGCCAGATGCTCCACGAAGTCGCCGCGCGGATGCTGACTGTGCTCGCCGCCGCGCCGGAGCGCCCAGACGCCGGCGCCGGCGAGCGCGCCGGCCATGAAGACGAGGGCGAGCAGCGCGGCGGCCCGGCCGCGGGACGGCATCACTGTCCGTCCACCCAGGCGGCGAGCACGAGATCGCTGCTCGACTCGCGGCCGCCGGACAGGACCCGCGTCGGCGCCCCCGAGGGCTGGATCGCGTCGGCCAGCGTCGGCACCTCGGCTCGCTGCGTCGCGAGCCAGAGGCCGAGCCCGATCACGACCGACGCCGCGGCGACGAGGCCCGGCCGCGCCCAGCGCGCGAGCACGGTCCAGCTGCTGTCGGCCTCGGACCGGAGCGCGCCCTCGATCCGGGCCCGGAAGGCGGCGTCGTCGCCCGCATCCAGGTGCTCGCGCAGGAGCCGGCCCAGCGCGGCATCCGGCCTCGCATCGAACGGATCATGTCCCGTCATGGCACCTCCTCGAGGAACGGCGCCAGCTCCCTGCGGAGGGCGCGTCGTGCGTGAAACACATCGGATCGAACCGTGCCTTCCGGCACACCGAGCATGGCCGCGATTTCGGCGTGCGGATATCCCTCGGCGTCGAACATGGTGACGGCGAGTCGTTGTCGCTCCGGCAGTGTCGCGAGGGCCGCATCGAGCCGCGCCCGGAGCAGCGTCCGGTCCGTCTCGCGGTCGGGGCCCGGCGTGCGGCTCGCCTGGCTCTCGGGGACGGCCTCGGTGCGCCGGACCTGCCGGCGTCGTCGCAGGTCCCGGGCCGCGTTCAGCACGATCCGGAGCAGCCAGGGCCGAAAGGGGCGATGGACGTCGAAACGATCGAGTGCCCGCCACGCCGACAGGAGGCCGTCCTGCACGGCGTCGTCGGCATCGTCGGGATCGCGCAGAAAAAGCCGCGCGAGCCGGCGGGCGGCCGGGGCGTAGCGGTCGACCAGCCGTCCGAACGCCTCCGCATCGCCGCCGGCCGCAAGCGCCGCCAGCTCGGCATCGGTCACGTCGGTCATACGCGGGGCAGGGACTCCGCGTTGGACGCCGGCTCGGGTTTTTCGGCCCGGCGCCGGAAGGCCTCACGGGCCGCGCCGAGCGCCAGCCAGGCGCAGACGATCCCGAACCCCAGCGCCGTCACGCGGGGGAGCAGCAGGAACAGCGCCGCGAGAATCAGGAGGGCGACGCTCAGGGGCCCGAACACCGACCGGCGGGCATTGCTGGCCAGCGTCCGGAGGGCGAGCACGGCCCGGTGCCGGACTTCCCGTCGCCCCCGGCGGTACACCACGGGCGCGGCGGGCTCGAGGTGCGTCAGGGCGCTCGGAAGCCGCTGGCTGATCGGGCGCGGGCCCCGGAGCTGTCGCCGCGAGACCTCCCGGCTCCGCGCTATGTCCAGCCGGAACTGCCGCTCCAGCGCCTCGGCGAGGGCGGGGTCCTCCGCCAGCACATCCAGCTCGTAATTGCCGAGGAGGCTCGAGGCATTCAGGTTGCTCGACCCCACCCGGCCCCAGCGGCCGTCCACGCTGATCGTCTTGGCGTGCAGCATCGGTCCGTCCCACTCGAAGATGCGGACGCCGCTCCGGAGGAGGTCGCGGTAGCCGATTCGCGTCAGGTTCCGGATGAACGGGATGTCGCTCGAGCCGGGCACGAGGAGCCGCACGTCCACGCCGTCTTCCGCCGCATCCTGGAGCGCCTGAAACAGGCGCGGCGGCGCGACGAGATACGCGTCGGTGATCCAGAGGCGCTCGACGCTCCCCGCGGCTAGCAGCTCGATCACGCGGTACACGCGCTCCCGCCCGGGCTCGCCGGCCACGACGCGTACCTCCGCGTGCCCCACCCCGGGCGCCTGACCCATGGCGTGCTCCGGGGGAATCGTGCCGCCGGCGACGACCCAGGTGACGGCAAAGGCCTGATCGAGCGCCGCGGCCGCGGGCCCCTCGACCAGCATTGCGGTGTCGCGCCATGGCTGGCGGTCGGGCGCCTCGCCTCCCGTCCACTCGCACCCGATGCAGAGCCCGCCCATCACGGCGCGCGCGCCGTCGGCGGCCACGAGCTTCCGATGATTCCGCGAGAGCATCGACAGGATGTCGAAGAGGGCGGGCGGGTGGAAGCTCCGCACTTCCACGCCGGCCGACCGGAGAAAGCGCCAGAACGAGCGAGACGTTCCCACCGACCCGAGCCAGTCGTAGAGGACGCGCACCGCGAGGCCTTCGCGGGCGCGCGCGGCCAGGGCTTCGGCGAAGCGCCAGCCCTCCTCGTCGCTCCGGATGATGTAGTTCTCGAAGTGAATCCAGCGCCTCGCGCCCGCGATCACGTCGAGCATCGCCGCGTATGCGTCGGGGCCGTCGATCAGGAGGCGTACGGTGTTCCCCGGAATGGGCCGGCCGCCGCCGGCGCGATTGATCGCGCACTCGAGGGGCTGGCGGGCGAGATCCGGCGCGGCGTCGGTCACGCGGAGCCGAGGCCGAAGCTGCGCTCGTGGGGACGAAGGGCGGCGAGGACGAAGGCGATGTGCTCATCGAGCGGGACGCCCAGCTCCTCGGCGCCACGGATGACGTCGTCTCGGCTCACGCCGCGGGCGAAGCCCTTGTCCTTGAGCTTCTTCCTGACGCTCGAGACCTCGAGGTCGGCGAGGCTGCGTGACGGCCGCACGAGCGCGCAGGCCACGAGAAAGCCGGAGAGCTCGTCGACGGCGAAGAGGGCGCGTGCCATCGGCGTTTCCCTCGGCACGCCGCAATAGGTGGCGTGGCCCAGGATGGCCCGCTGCCCCTCCTCCGGCAGCCCCTCGCGCGCGAGGATGCGAACCCCTGCAGCCGGGTGCTCCTCTGTGGGAGAATGCGCGTCGTTGGGGAAGCGCTCGTAATCGAAGTCGTGCAGCAGGCCGACGACTCCCCACGCGTCCGGATCGGCGTTCGCCCGCTCGGCCATCGCGCGCATCGCGATCTCCACCGCGTACATGTGCTTCCGCAGGGCGTCGGACGCCGTGTATTCGTGCATCAGGGCCAGGGCGCGGTCTCGCGGGATCGTCACGGTCGCTCCGGTGCGGGTATCTCCCAATCTACCCTCGGAAAAACGGCGGGGCGAGGCTGCGCTTCGCCCCGCCCGCCATCAGGGATCCAGGTCGCGATCAGGGCCCGGCGAACGGAATGGACGTACCGTAGGTGCGGTTCACCGCGGCGATGAGCGAATCGGCGATGAGCCGATGCGTCGTGGTGCTCGGGTGCACGCCGTCGAGCGAGAAGAGCGGGCCGAAGCCGACCGACTGTCCGGGCGCCGCGGGCAGAACCGGAAAGGCCGGAATCGTTCCCGCGGCGCGATAGCCGAGCAGCGCCGAGGTGATGTCGACGTAGGCCCAGCCGCGTGCGGCGGCCTGGCTCCGGATGAAGGCGTTGTATGCCGCCACGGCGCTGCGCAGGTTGGCGAGCTCGTCCGGAAGTACCACGTCGGCGTCCACCGCGCAGTCGATGCCTCCTGGAAGACCCTGCGCCGCCTGCAGGATGCGGACGACGCCCACCGTCCAGGGCACCAGCACCGCGTCACCACTGCCGCCGAGGGCGGCAGGAGCGCAATCGGGGTCCACGGTGAACGCGGCCGGTAAAGACGCCGCCGGCACGCCGGGGCAGCCACCGTACCTGAGGCAGAAGTACGCGGTGCCGAGGGAGGCGTAGGGGATCGCCGTGACGTCGGCGACCCCGAAGAGGGCAGCCCCCTTCACGCCCACGGCCTGGATGCTGTCGAGGATCGCCGTATACGCCGATTCGAAATCGCCCTCGGAGGTAACGAGCGCCGGGTCGCCGGGATTGGCCGAGCTCGTGAGCGCGCCGAGCACATCGTTGTTGCCGAGCCAGACGCTCACGAACGTCGGCCGGGCCTCGGCCATCGCCTGCACCTGGCTCCGGCCGCCCAGGATGATCGACGTCAGCGCATTCGGGGCCGAGGCCGGGGCGGCGTTGCTGAGCGCGTCGATCACGTGCGCGCCCGGCACCGCGACATTGCCGAGGAAGGGGAGCCGGTCCTGGAGCCGGAGCGCGCACGGCGCGGTGGGCGGCTGGTCGCCCACGCGGGTCTGCGCCACGTTGTCGACCAGGGGAGCCGGGCAGCCCGGCATGGCCAGTGCCGCGTAGAAGTAGGGAGCGCGTGCCTGCCGGGCGAAGACCGCCGCGTAGGAGCGGCGCTGCGTGCTGTCGTTGATGCCGGCGGACTGGAAGCCGGCCGTGATGCTGTTGCCCATCGCCACGTAGCGCTCGAGCAGGCCGCCGCTGGTGGAGAGGTCGGGTGCGGCCAGCCGCTCGTCGGCGCGGCACGCCAGCACGAGCGGAGCCAGGGCGAGGAGCGCGGTCGCGACGGTGCGGGACGTCATGCCTGAGTCTCCCGTCAGAACGCGAGCGCGAGGGACGCGCCGACGAGGTGGGCGTGGAAGGTGTAGAGGCCGTTGTTGAGACTGGCCGTGGGATCGGCGGCTCCGCTGTCCACGGTGCGGCCACGCCGGTCGGCCTGCGCGATGTACTGGTAGGCGAGATCGACGCGCAGATCGCGCGTGAGGCCGAGACCGAGGCCGACCGAGAAGGAATTGCGCGGCCCTTCCGGCAGGTTGGGCGTGACCGTCTCGGCCGGCGCCGCGGCGCCGTGGGTGTAGTACCCGGCCCGGACGGTCGCCGCGCGGCTCAGGTCCCACTCGCCGCCGAAGCGGTAGCCGTAACTCTTGCCGTAGCCCTCCCGCAGCACGCGCTGTCCCAGGTGTTCGAACTCGAGCTGCAGCCGGTCGAACACCGACCAGTTGGTGTACTGGAAGTCGAAGAGCAGCCGCGCCCGAGCGACCGGCTGCCACGCCAGCCCGAGCACGAGCTGTTCCGGAAATCGGAGATAGGTGGCCCCGCTCTGCGTCGAGAGCGGCCCGCCCGCCGCGAATTCGGGGCTCAGCAGCGGGTCGATGGGAACCGGAGCGTTGCTGCCCATCGTGGCGGCGATGGGATTGCTGGCCGGCAGCACGATGCCGGTCATGATCTGGCTGATCCCGGCTTGCGCGTTCCGGATGGTGACGAGCTGCCGCGACAGATACCGCGCGCCCAGCGTCACGCCGCCGATCGGCCCCACCTGCGCGCCCACATGGTAGCCGATGCCGGTGCCCTTGCCGTGCAGATTCACGTCGGCGAACTCGGTGCCGTAGGGAATCCCGAGGTTGCCGAAGGTGGTGGACGGCGCGGCGGCAATCTGCGACGAAAGCTCGAGCCGCTGGCGCAGCTGCACCGACACGAACGACAGATCGAGCCCGCCGCCGATGCGTACGAGCGGCAGGAGGTGCGTGGCGATCGTGGGCTGGACGTAGAGCGCGGAGATGCGGCTCCTGTAGCCCAGGAAGCGGCCTTCGAAGTCTTCGGGCCACTCGGTGGTGAGGCCGTAGGGTGCGAAGAGGCCGAGCCCGAGCGCCGCCCGGCCGCCGCCCCATGGCCGGGTGTAGTACAGGTTGGGAACCGGATAGGCCGCGTCCCTGAGCGGCGTGCTGAAGCCCGAGAGATCGTTGGTGAAGTGCCCCGCCGGCGCGATGACGGTGCCCCCGATGCCGAGTTGCTGGCGCTCGGCGCTCGCGATGCCGGCGGGATTGAAGAAGATCGCGGAGCCGTCGGTGCAGGGGGCGGCAACGCCGGTACCGGCCCGGCCCATGGCGCAGGCGCCCTGCTCGTAGATGCCGTAACCCTGCGCGGCCGCCGGATGCGGCACGGCCGCCGTCGCCAGGACAAGGCCAGCGGCCAGGCTGAGACGGAAGGAGCGCATAGTCCGTACTCCGAAAGGAACTGCGTACCGAGGCGTCGATCCTGCGGGGGACGGCCGTCGCCTGCATGGTATGCTGCGGCCGCGACGCTGTCAAAAGCGGAGGGTCAGGCGCGTGATTCGAACTGCTGGGCGAGGGTGGCGGCGAGGGGGACGCGGATGATGTCGCCGCCGTCCAGGGCGATCTCGAACGCGTAGGTGCCGGCGGCGGGCAGCGGAACGTCGAAGACGAGGACGGCACCGGCTTCGACCTCCACCACGCCGGCGGGCGGCTCGCCGAACTGCACCGTGCCGTCGCCGCCCAGAAGCTCGGTGCCGGCCTCGTCCACGAAGCGGATGCGCATCGTGTGCATTCCGATCTCGGTCCGGCGGCCCTTCACCCGGAGCACGAGATGCGTGCGCGGGTGAACGGCCGGAAACTGCGCCACCCAGACGTGCTGGAAGATGCCCAGCACGCTGAGCTTCCCCTGCTGGTCGATCAGGGCGTAATCGGCGATGACGGCGAAGTCGAGCTGGATGAGTCAGTCCACCCGGATCGAGTTCACGACGTCGTTCTTCTGGATCGCGTTCACCACGTCCATGCCGGTCGTGACCTGGCCGAATACGGTGTGCTTGCGATCGAGATGCGGCTGCGGCGAGTGGCAGATGAAGAACTGGCTTCCGCCCGTATCCTTGCCCGCATGCGCCATGGAGAGGGTACCGGCGACGTGGCGATGAGTGTTGCGGTCGGTCTCGCACTTGATGGTGTAGCCGGGCCCGCCGGTGCCGGCCCGCGGGTTGCTGGCGTCCCTGGAGAGCGGATCCCCGCCCTGGATCATGAAGTCGTTGATCACGCGGTGAAAGCGGGTGCCGTCGTAGAACTTGCTGTTGGCCAGCTTCTCGAAGTTGGCGACGGTGCCCGGCACTTCGGTCTCGAAGAGCTCCGCCACGATGGTGCCCCTGCTGGTATCGATGGTCGCGGTCTTGGCCACGGCTGCCTCGGTGGTGGGAAGAGAACGGTGGTCCGCGGAATCTAGCCCCGGGTCAGCGGCGGGGAGAACCCGCCGAGCGCCGCCGCCCATTCGGCGTCGGACGCCGCGGGGAGGGAGCAGGTGGCGCCGCGGCAGATCGTGGCGCGGCGGGCGCCGCCGATGACCCGCCGGATCACGCGCCGCGGGACGAAGGTCGCCAGGGCGCGCGCATGCATCCGCGCCGCTTCGGGGTCCGCCACGGGGGCTTCGATCTCGATGAGCGTCGGCGGATTGAGGAGCCAGTCCACCGCGGTGAGACAGGTGGCGGCGTAGAGGCCGAGGTCGCCGGCGCGGCCGGCAAAGGCGCGGACGAGGGCGAGCGCCCGGTCACGCCAGCGCGCGTCGTCGGTGGCCGCATGAAGGCGCGCGGCCAGGATGCCGGCGGCGCCGTTGCCCGACGGCGTGGGCGCGTCCTGCAGCGGCTTCGCACGCGCGGGCAGCAGTCCCTCCGCGCCATCCGACCGGACGCTGTCGAAGAGCGCGCCGTCGCTGTCGGCGTAATCGGCCCAGATGCGCTCGGCGAGCACGACGGACCAGTCGAGCCAGGCACGCTCGCCGGTCGCCTCCCATGCGTCGAAGGCCGCCAGCGCGACGTGCACCTGATCTTCGAGCAGTCCACCGACGCCTCCCGGCGCATGCAGCACCGCATCCGCGGCGGGGCTCTCGGCTCGAATCCGCTCCAGGGTGGCGCGGGCATGTGACGCCGCGCCGTCATCATCGAGGAGGGCCGCGGCTCCGAGCATCGCGCTCGCCAGCATCGCATTCCAGCTGGTGTAGCGGGTCCGGTCCACGAACGGCGCCGGGCGGCGTTCCCGCGCCTCGAGGAGCCGCCGCCGCGCCGCATCCAGCAGCGCCGCGACCTCCGCTGCGCTCCGGCCGGTCCGGGCGGCGATCGCCGGAATCCCCGCCGCGACGTAGAGCACGTTCTTGCCCGGGTTGTGGTGCATCTCGCCGGCCGTGCCGATGTCGTAGTACGCGGCGGCCACTTCCAGCTCCGGCGCGCTCAGCACGGCGGCCGCCTCGTCGCGCGTCCAGGTGAAGTAGTCGCCATCGTCGTCCAGACCGACATCCGCGTCCTGGCTCGTGCCGTAGCCGCCGGCCGGATCGGCCAGCACCGTCCGCACCCAGTGCACGATGCCGCGCGCCGTTCCGGCGTACTCGGCGTCGCCGAAGGCGGCGGCCGCGGCGACGTACACCCGGAGGAGCTCCGAGTTGTCGTAGGCCATCTTCTCGAAATGCGGGACGATCCACTCCTGGTCCACGCTGTAGCGGTGGAACCCGCCGCCGAGCTGATCGTACACGCCGCCGCGGGCCATCCCCTGCAGCGTGCGGTCCACGAGCATGCGGCGCTCCGGGGTCGGTGCGTCGGCCCAGCGCGTGAGCGCGAAGTGGAGCGCGGCGGGGTGGGGAAACTTCGGCGCTCCCCCGAAGCCGCCGTGCGCCCGATCGAACGCGCGAAACATTCCGGCCTCGGCGGCATCGAGGAGCCGGGGGGTGACCTCTCCCGGCGCGGCCTCGTCCAGACCGGCGGCGAGGGTCCGGCGGATGGCGGAGGCCTGCGCCGCGACCTCGTCGCGCCGCTCGCGATAGACCTCGAGCACGGTCCGGAGGACGGTGCGGAATCCGGGTCGGCCGAAGCGGTCCTCGGGCGGAAAGTAGGTGCCGCCGTGGAAGACTTCGCCCGACGGCGTGAGAAAGGCGGTGAGCGGCCAGCCGCCCTGCCCGATGAGCGTCTGCACCGCGCGCTGATAGCGGGTATCCACATCGGGGCGCTCGTCGCGGTCCACCTTGATGCAGATGAACTCCGCATTGAGGACCGCCGCGAGCGCGGGATCCTCATACGATTCGCCGTCCATCACATGGCACCAGTGACACCACACGGCGCCGATGTCCAGCAGGATCGGGCGGTCCGAGGCCTGCGCCGCCGCGAAGGCCTCGGGTCCCCAGGCGTACCAGTGAATCGGCTGGTGGGCCGCCGAGCGCAGGTAGGCGGACGCCGCGGCGGAAAGGCGATTGCCGCCGGCCGGATGCGCGGTCAGATGAAGAGCTCGCCGGGCTCGCCGGCGCGGGGGACGGGTCGCCGGCCGCGCGCGAGGAGCGCCTCCCGCGGCCAGCGCACACTGCCGTCGGGCTGGCGGAATCGCGCGAAGTACTCGAGCATGTCGGCATCGAACGCGCGGCGGGCTTCGTCGCCGAGTTCCGCGTAGCCGGCCGCGACCCGGCCGGTCGAGCGGTTGAGGACGGTCCACAGCGCGTCGGGAGACTCCGCGTCGAACGGGACCGCGATCGGTCGCGTCTCGATCGAACGGAAGGCGGCGCCCAGCCAGCCGGCGGCGCGGGCGGGGTCGCCCCAGTCGTAGGGATCGTGCGGCGAGGGGACCCGGGCAATGTGGCGGTGGACCAGCTCGTAGTACTCCGCCGTCACGTCGTCGCGGAGCCACGCGCTGAGCGCGGCCCAGCCGTCCGGCCGCACCGCGCGCGCGAGCTCCGCCACGAGCTGCTCGGGCGCCGGGGCGAAGATCGCGCCGAAGTTGGAGATCGCGGCGTCGAAGGCGGCGTCGGGGACCGGCAGCGCGAGCGCGTTGCCCTCGACGAAGGTGAAGCCGGTCTCACCCGCCGTGAGCTCGCGGGCCACCGCGATCATGCCCGCGGCGTAGTCCACGCCGGTGACCTCCGTCGCCCCGAGCGCCCTCGCTTCCAGCGATGCGGTGCCGGGCCCGCAGGCCACGTCCAGCACGCGCGAGCCCGGTCCGACGTGCGCAAACTCCGCCAGCGCGCGGGCGGCGGGCCGGAAGCCCGGCACGATCGAGCGCGCATACTCGCGGGCGACGGCGCTCCAGGCCAGCGGCATCGGCGTCGTCATGGCACCCGGAAGGCGGAGGGGCAGATGTCCGCGAGCACGCAATCCTCGCAGCGGGGACGCCGCGCGACACAGATGCGGCGGCCGTGGAAGATGAGCAGATGGGAGATGAGCGCCCAGTCTTCGCGCGGAATGAGCCTCATCAGGTCCTGCTCCACCTTCACCGGATCGTCCTCCGCCGTGAGACCGAGCCGGCGGCTCAGCCGGCCGACATGGGTATCCACCGTCACGCCTTCGTTGATGCCCCACGCGTTGCCCAGGATGACGTTCGCCGTCTTCCGGCCGACGCCGGGAAGGCCGTGCAGCTCGTCCATGGTGCGCGGCACCTCGCCGCCGTGATCGGCCACGAGGGCCTGGGCCATGCCGATGAGACTCTTCGCCTTGTTCCGGAAGAAGCCGGTGGGCCGGATGATGGCCTCGAGCGCCGCGGTCCGCGCCCGTGCGAGCGCCGGGGCGTCGGGATACTTCCGGAACAGCGCCGGTGTCACGAGGTTCACGCGTGCGTCGGTGCACTGCGCCGACAGGATCGTGGCGCAGAGGAGCTCGAAGGCGTCCCGGTGATCCAGCTCGCAGTGCGCATCGGGGTACTCGCGCCGGAGCCGGGACAGCACCTCGAGCGCCCGCGCGGCGCGCGCCTTCCGGGACCGTCCCGTCTTCATCGGCGCCGCCGGGCGAAGGCGACGAACTCATCGGCGGACAGCGTGTTCAGGACGTCCCCCGCGGCGAGGCCGCCCTTCCGTGCCATCGCGACGCCGTATTCCATGTTGCCGATGCCGGCGAGGCTGTGCGCGTCGGCCCCGATCGCCATGGCGACTCCGGCGGCGCGAGCCTCCGACACCCGGCGCCAGTCGAGATCGAGCCGGTGCGGATCGCCGTTGATCTCGATCGCGACGCCCCGTTCGCCGGCGCGCGCGATCACCGCGTCGAGATCCACGGCGTAGGGGTCGCGCGAGAGGAGGAGCCGGCCGGTCGGGTGGCCCAGAATCGTGAGAAAGGGGCTGTCCATCGCGCCCAGAATGCGCGCGGTCATCGCCCGCGCGTCGGCGGCCATGCCGAAGCGGCTGTGGATCGAGCCGATGACGAAGTCGAGCCGCGCGAGCAGCGACTCGTCGTAATCGATCGCGCCGTCCTGCAGGATGTCCGCCTCGATGCCCTTGAGGATCCGGATGCCGGCCAGCTCATCGTTGAGGCGATCGATCTCGTCCATCTGCCGCAGGAGCTGGTCGGGCCGAAGCCCTCCCGCGTACGCCGCCGCCTGGCTGTGGTCGGTAATGCCGACCCACTCGTAGCCCGCCTTCCGGCACGCCACCGCGAGCTGCTCGATCGTGTTGGTTCCGTCGGACGCGCGCGTGTGGCAGTGCAGGCAGCCCCGGAGGTCGCCGCGCTCGAGGAGGACGGGGAGCGCGCCGCGCGCGGCCTGCTCGATCTCGCCGCGGCCCTCGCGCACCTCGGGGGGGATGACCGGAAGCGCGAGCGCGGCGTACACCGTCTCTTCGTCGGGGGCGGGAACCGCCGCGCCGCCGCGCGCGAGGACGCCATCGCCGAGCACCAAGCCCCGCGCGGCGGCGCGCTCGCCCAGCTCGCGCAGGTGATCGTCGCCGCCGGTCGCGGTCACCAGCGCCGCGCCCGCCGACACCGGCGTCGTCACGACGAGGCGCGCGCCGGCCACCTCGCCCAGTCCGGGCTCGAGCGCGGCGGGGTTATCGCAGACGATGACCATCACCAGCTCGCTCACCACCTCCATCGAGCGCCGCACGTCGCCCGCCGACTCGACGCGGAGGACGCCCGGAAGCTGGAGCAGCGCCGAGCGCAGCGTTTCGGCTTCGGCGAGCGCGCGGTGGAGCAGGCGATACCGGCCCGCCTCGCGGCGGTCGGCGATCGCCTTCACGATCGCGGCGGCCGTCTTCGCGCCGAAGCGCGGCAATGCCGCGAGGCGGCCGTCGCGCGCCGCGGCCTCGAGCTCCTCCAGGCTGTCGACGCCCAGGGTGTCGTGGATGAGGCGTGCGCGGGCGACGCTCAGTCCGGCACCCTCCACGAGGCGGACCAGCCCCCCGGGAATCTCCGATCTGAGATCGTCGAGCAGCGAGGCGCGACCGGTCCGGAGCAGCTCGCCGATGATGGCGAGGGTGACCGGGCCGATGCCGCGCGCGCGGGCGAGGGAGCCGTCGTCGAGGCCGGTCCGGAGACTGCCGGAGAAACCCGCGAGCGCGCGTGCCGCGGTCCGGAAGGCGCGGACGCGGAACCGGTTTTCGCCCTTGAACTCGAGGAGGGATCCGATCTCCTCGAGTGCCGCGGCGATTGCCTGGCGCTCCTGGAAATCGGCGAGTCCGTCAGTCACGGGAATGCTGCGCCGCGTGCAGCCACGCGCGCCAGCCGAGCTCGAGCAGCTCGGAGCCGTCGGTGACCGACGCGAGCCCCGCGGCGGCGGCACCGGCGAACGCGGGCGCGAAGAACGGCGTTCCGTCGGCCCGCGCCCCGGCGGCCTCGCGCGGCCCGCGCACCTCCGCCACGCTCAGCCCGGGCCGATCCGGGCGGATGCCAAGTGCCGCGAGCACCGACAGGGCGCCGTCGGCCTCGCGTCCAAGGAAGCAGCCGTCGAGTGGCTCTGGCGGTGCGCCCGGAATCGCGGATACCCAGATGCGGTGCTCGGGGAAGGCGGCGTAGAACTCCGGTGGCGGCGTGGCATCGGCATCCACGGGAGGGTGGCGGAGCAGCGCCGGGAGCTCGGCGCTGCTCACCTCGAGCGACGGGGTGCCCGCGAGCCAGAAGAGATACGCGTGATGCAGGAACGCGGTGAGCTGGCCGATCTCTTCGCCCGTTCCCTCGCCCGGCAGGAGATCCCGCACCAGCTGGATGACCGCCCGCGCCATGAGGAAGCCGTCGCGGTCGCGCGGATCGGCGCCCGCCGCCTCCAGCTCCGTCTGGATCGCGGGGAAGCGCTCGGGGGCCAGATCGCCGAAGACGAGGTCGAAGGGCGTGGGACGGACCGCGGGCATCCCGAAGCTTAACCGGGTCGGATCAGCGCCCCAGGAAGTCGTCGAGGATCGCCGTGAAGGCCGGCAGGGCCTCGACATAGGGAACGTGGCCGCAGGCAGGAAGCCGGTGCAGGGCAGCGCCGAGGCCCGCGGCGACGGCCTCCGAGGAATCCGCGGGGATCGGGTCGTCGTCGCCGTAGAGGACGGTGGCCGGCACCTGCAGCCCGGCGAGCGCCGGCCGCAGATCGTAGTCGCCGAGACTGGCCCAGACCTCGTGCTGGGTGCGGCCGGTGACGCGGAATGGCGTGAGGTCGCGCACGCGGGCGGGGTCGTGGAAGTAGGGGACGACGCTCAGCTCGAAGACGCGGCGGGCATAGGCATCGGGATCGCGGTCGCGGAGCCCGCTCTCCCGGAGCGCGCTTCGCTCGCGCTGCAGCCCGGGGTCGAGGTTGCGCCGCGCGAACTCCGCCTCGAACCGCTCCCGCGCTTCGCGCCAGGCCGGCGCCGGAGAAACGAGCGCGAGGCGGGCGACACGATCCGGATGCTCGATCGCATAGAGGAGCGCCAGCAGCGCGCCCCAGGAATAGCCGGCGATCGTGAGCCGCTCCAGGCCCCAGGTCTCTCGCAGCGCTTCCAGGTCGGCCACCTGCTCCCGCCAGCCGACCGGCACGTCGCGCGGCACCGGCGAGCGGCCCCCGCCCCGCTGATCGTAGTAGACGAGCGTGCGGCCGGTGGCCAGCGTATCGAATCCCGGAAGGAGATAGTCGTGGTGCGCGCCGGGCCCGCCATGCAGCACCACCGTTTCGGGACCCGCGCCGGCGCGCCGCTCGAAGAGGTCGACGCCGCGGACCTCCGTCAGAGGAGCACCGCGAGCGCCTCGGCCACCTTCCGGACTTCGGCTTCCTCCTCGGGCGTGAACGGATCCGGCACGTCGCTGTCGACGTCGATCTGGCCGAGGATCGCCGCGCCGCGGCGGATGAGAACGACGAGCTCCGAGCGCGTCCAGATGTTGCACGCGATGTAGTTGCCGATGGAGCCGACGTCGCCCACGTTCTGATCCTGCCCCGTGCTCACCGCGGTGCCGCAGACGCCCTTGCCGACGGGGATCCGCGTGTGCTCGGTCTCCCGCCCGGCATAGGCTTCCAGCACCAGCTCATCGCCGTGCAGCATGTACAGGTACACCGACGTGTAGGGCGCTCCGGCCGCCTGGATCTTTTCCGCGGCGACACGGAGCAGCTCCTCGCGGCCCGCGTCCCTCGCAAAGGCGCCGCGGAGGGCGGCCACGGCCCGGGTTGCGTCGAGGATCGGCATCTCAGCTCCGGGTTCCGAGGGTGGCCCGGACCGCGAGGCTGTCGGCGCCCCGGCGGATCCGGATCTCGACGACGTCGCCCGCCTTGTGCTCGCGGAGGGCGTCGGTCATCGCCTGCAGGTCGGGGACGTCGTGCGAGCCGATCCGCGTGATGATGTCGCCCGCGCGGAGCCCGGCCTGCTCGGCGGGGCTGCCGCTCCGCACGCCGCTCAGCGCCACGCCGCCCGGGTTGTCCGTCATGTCGGGGATGGTGCCGAGATAGGCGCCGTACCCCGCGGTGACCGCGGTGCCGCCGTGCGCCTGCGGCGGGGCCTGGTCCACGAAGGTGAGCGAGCCGGGGCGGTCGCCCAGCGCGGTGGCGAGACGGGCCGTGAAGTCGACGACCATGGCTTCGCCGTACTCGTTGATCTTCTGCCAGTCGTCGGTGGTGCGATGGTAGTCGGCGTGCAGGTCGGTGAAGAGGTGCAGCACCGGCAGACGCGCGGCGAAGAAGGAGGACTGGTCGCTCGGGCCGTAGCCGTCGCCCTGGCTCCGGAGGTCGAAGCGCTTCGGGGTGTTCAGCGAATCGAGCAGGGCGGGGAACTCCCGGGCCGTCGCGGTGCCGTAGACGATGAGCCGCTGGTTCCGGAGCCGGCCGACCATGTCGAGATTGATCATCGCGAGGGTGGTCGCGAGCGGATACACCGGATGCTTCACGTAGTACGCCGAGCCGAAGAGACCCAGCTCCTCGCCGCTGAAGGCGATGAAGACCACGGTGCGGCCCGGCGGCGCCGCCGCAAGCGTCTCGGCGATGTGAATGAGCGCGGCCGCGCCCGACGCGTTGTCGTCGGCCCCGTTGTGCACCCGGCCGGTGCTGTCCGGCGCGTCGAGCGCGCCGTAGCCGCCGCCGCCCAGGTGATCGTAGTGCGCGCCGATGATCAGCGTCTCGTTCCGAAGCGCGGGGTCGCGGCCCGGCAGGACGCCGATGACGTTGCGTCCCGACTTGCCGCCGACGTCCGCGGCGCGCGCGGTGGGCGCGTCCGGCGAGATGGCGAAGGACTGGAACCATCCTCCGGGTGCCGGCTGCAGACCCGCGTCGGCAAATCGCCGCGCGAGATAGGCCGCGGCGCTGTCCGCCCCGGGCGAGCCGGTGAGGCGGCCGCCCAGCCGGTCATCGGCCAGGTAGCGGATGTCGTCCAGAATCGAGGGATGGGCGCTCGGTGCGGCGCGCTGGGCCGCGGCGGCGGCGGGCGCGGCGAGCGTCGCCCAGACGAGGAAGGCGAGGGAGCGGCGGAGCGAGATCGAGGTTGGCACGCGGCTGGAAACGCGAGTTGAGGGTTGCCGGGAGGGAAATCCACCCCGAGATTGGATCGGAGACTCCACAATATACATGTCGCCCAGACTCCTCGCTCTCGTCCCGTCGGCTGTGGCGCTCAATCTCGCCATCGGGTTCGTCGTCAACCAGCTCGGACTCCCGCTCTACCTCGATACCGTCGGCACCGTGCTCGCGAGCGCCCTCGCGGGGCCGGTCGCCGGCGTCCTCACCGGCATCGTGAGCCAGACGGTCCGCTCGCTCTACGAGGGGTTCATCTGGTTTCCGTTCGTCGCTGTGCAGGTCCTGATCGCCATCCTCGCGGGACTGGCCGCGATGCGTGGCGGCTTCCGGTCGCTGCCCCGATCGCTCGGCTGGGGTCTCCTCGTCGGGGCCCTCGCCGGCGCGCTCTCGGCGGCCATCTCGTGGTTCGTCTTCACGGGCGTCACGGCGACGGGGGTCACCGCCGTCACGCTGCTGCTGACCCACCTCGGCCTGACGAAGCCGCAGGCCGTCACCGTGTCGAGCCTCGGTACCGATCTTCTCGACAAGACGATCGTCTTCCTCCTGGCCGGCGCCGTGCTCCGCGCCCTTCCCGAGCGCGCGCTCGGCCGCTACCCCTGGGCCCGCCGAGCGCTGTGCCGGTGACGCGCCGCGCCGGACTCGCGGCGCGCGCGCATCCGTTCACCCTGTTTGCCGTCGTCGCCGGGGTCGCCGCCCTCGCGTTCCTCGTCCCCGCGCCGGCCGGGCCGATCGCGCTCTATGCGCTGGTGGCGTCGCTCGCCCTGGTCACCGGCAACGCGCGGGCGGCGGGCCGCGCGGCGCTCGTGTGTCTTCCGCTCTGGGTATTGCTCGCCCTGCTGCACGGCGTGGGCGGCGGCTTCGATCCCCGCTCGATCACGGTGTCGCGGGCGGGGCTCGCCGCGGCCGCGGCACAGGGCGCGCGACTGGGCGCCGTCGCGACGGCGTCTCTCGTCCTCTTCGCCGCGTTCGATCCCTCGCGCTTCCTCGATGCCGTCGCCGCCCGCGGCTGGTCGTTCCACGCGGCCTACCTCGTGGTGGCGACATTGCAGGCGGCCCCGCGCTTCCGTCGCCGCGCGGCGGCGATTCTCGAGGCGCAGCGCGCGCGGGGGCTTCGCGCCGGTGGAGGGATCGCGGGCCGGGTGAGATCGCTTCTGCCGCTCACCGCACCGCTCGTGCTCGGCATGCTGACCGAGGCGGACGAGCGGGCCATGGCCCTCGAGATCCGCGGGCTCGGAGCGCGAGTGCCCCGGACCGCGCTCGATCCGCCGCCGGATCGTGCGGGTGACCGCATCGCCCGCTGGACGACCGGCGGCCTCGTTGCGGCCGGCATCGCCTGGCGCGTCCTCGCGTGAATGGCGCGGACGGCGCACTCGCCTTCCACGGGGTGACGCTCCGCTATCCCGGCACCGACACGCCCGCGCTCGCGGGCGTGTCGGTCTCGATCCGCGCCGGCGAGGTGACCTGGCTCTACGGCGCCCTCGGCGCGGGATGCACCTCGTTCCTCCTGGCGGCCGCGGGGCTCGCGCCCGCGCACACGGGCGGCGAGCTGGGCGGAAGCGTTCGCGCGCTCGGATTCGATCCCCGAGACCCGGCGGGAAGGGCGGCGCTCGCGGGACGCATCGGTTTCGTCACCGCTGTGCCCGCCTCCCAGCTTTCCGGCGTCGCTGCCACGGTGCGCGAAGAGGTCGCGTTCGCGCCGGCGAACCTCGGCTGGCCGGTGACCCGGATCGAGAGCGCCACGGCTTCGGCCCTCGGCCGGCTCGGCGTGGCGCACCTGGCGGATCGCGATCCGGCGCACCTCTCCGGCGGCGAGCTCCAGCGCGTCGTCATCGCCTCCATGCTTGCCCTCGGCCCGGCGCTCTGGCTCATGGATGAGCCTGCGTCCGCGCTCGACCGAGCCGGCCGAGACGGCCTGGTGTCGCTCCTCGTCGAGGAGGCCGCGCAGGGTGCCGCCGTGGTGCTCGCGAGCGAGGATGCCGACACCATGCTGGCCGCGGCCGATCGGATGCTCGTGCTCGAGCACGGCCGCGTCGTGCTCGACGGCGCGCCCGACGTCCTGCTGGCGGGCGGCGAAATCTGGGAGCGCGCGGGCGGCAGCACGACCATCGCATCGCTGGCACGCCGCGCGGGAGGTCTCGCCGGTCCGGTGCCGGCGCTGGCCGCACCCTACCCGCTCACGGTCGCGGATGGAGTCGCGCGGTGGAGCTGACGCCGGCGCTGCGGCTTCGCGAGGTGACCGTCCGGTATCCGGGTGCGGCCGAGCCTGCGCTCGCGGCGGCGTCGCTCGTCGTCTGGCCGGGAGACGGCGTCGCGCTCCTGGGCGCCAACGGCGCGGGAAAGACGACGCTCCTCCGTTCGGCCATGGCGCTGGTGCGGCCCGCCTCCGGCACGGTCGAGGTGATGGGGCGACCGACCGCCGGACGGAACCCGGAGGATCTCGCCGACGTGGCCGGCTATGCCTTTCAGAATCCCGAGGATCAGCTCTTCGAGCGCTCCGTGCGCGCCGAGCTTGCCTTCGCGCCGCGCCAGCTGGGCCGCGACACCGCGCGGATCGCCGCCGTGACGGCGGAGCTTCTCGATGCGCTCGACCTCGCGCCCTGGGCGGACACCCATCCGTACGATCTGCCGGCCCCGCGCCGGCGGCTGGTCGCCCTCGCGGCCACGCTGGCGGCCGAGCCACGGCTGCTGCTCCTCGACGAGCCGACGGCGGGCCTCGACCAGGCGGGCCGGCGGCTGGTGGAACGGGTGGTGCACCACGCGCGGGAGCGCGGCGCGGCGGTCGTGGCCGTGACCCACGACGCCGATCTCGCGCTCGAGTGTCTCGATCGCGCGGTGGTGCTCAGCGGCGGACGCGTCGAACGGGAGGACAGCGTCGGCGTGGTGCTCGGGTCGGCGGCGGCCGTGCCCGCTCTTCCGCCGACGGCCGACCTGGCCGCGCGCCTCGGTCTGGGCGGGCCCGGGATGAAGCGAGACGCCGTCGCCCAGGCGCTGGCGGCACGTTGCCGTATCCGCGCCTGACGGTTTAACTTGCGCGTGCGGCGGCCCCCCGCCGCTTCCTTATGAACTCACCTGCATCCGTTGCGGCGAATTTCGCCGACGCCCTGACTCTGCTGCGGGAGAAGCCCGAGGCCCGCGATGAACAGCTCGCGGCCTTCCAGCTCCTCACGGCCAGCCTGGACGGAGGTCCGCTCGACCTCGTGATCACGCCGCGCAGCGTCCGCGTCAACGGCTCCGACATCCCCGAGAAGGCGGCCGGCGTCTTCCCCCTCCGGGAGCAGCTGCTCGGCCACGGGGTCGGTGAGCTCCGGCTCCCGGCGGGCATCGATACGGCCCTGTTCCTGACGCTCCTCCGCTCCCTCGCGGCCCCGCGCGGACGATATCGTTCGGTGCACGAGCTCGCGACCACCGTGAACGGCGCCGATGCCGGACTCGTGCTCGCGCCGCCCGCCCCCGAGGGCGCCACGGCCGCGGGGGACTGGAGCGTCTACGAGGAGCTGGGCGAGGACTCGGCCGAGCACGCGATCGCGGCGGCGGCGAAGGCGGCGGAGGAGCGCACGAACGACAAGCTCGCCGAGCTGGTCGCGCGGATGGACCGGGATCCCGCCGACAGCGGCGTTCCCGACCTCCTGAACGAGATCGTGGTGCTGACGGACGCCGCGGTGAGCCGGGAGCGGTGGGGCGAGGTGGTGCGGGCGGCGGGGGCGATCGTGGCCGCGGAGCAGCGCGCCGGCGACGCGTCGTTCGGCCGCGCGTACGCGATCGCGCTGCGCCGGATGCTGCCGCGCTCCGTGCTCGAGCACATCGCGCGGATGACGACCGGCGCGCAGCGTGCGCGCGTGATGCCGATCCTCAAGCGCATGGGCGCCGACGCGACCGAGGTGCTGCTCGGGCTCCTCGCGTCCGCCGGCACCATCGGGGAACGACGCGCCTACTACTCCGCGCTGCGCCAGATGACCGCCGGCACCGACCTCCTGGTCAACATGCTGACGCACGACGAGTGGTTCGTGGTCCGGAACGTGGCCGACCTCTGCGGCGAGCTCCGGATCGAGGCCGCCGTGCCGCGGCTCGCGCGGCACCTCTCGCACGAGGACGAGCGGGTGCGGCGGTCGGTCGCGGGCGCTCTGTCGAAGATCGGGACGCCCGCCACGACGGAGCCCCTCCGCCAGGCGATGCGCGATCCCTCGCCGACCGTGCGGCTGCAGGCGGTGCAGGGGATCGACGGCCGGCGCGGCCGGGGGCTCGCCATGACGCTCGCGGTGCTCCTCGACGAGGAAAACCACCCCGATATCACCCGGGAGATCCTGCTCGCGCTCGGCCGGATCGGCACGTCGGAGGCGGTGCAGGCCCTGGGCCGCGCCGCCGCGCCGGGCCGCCGGCTCTTCCACCGCAAGCCGCTGGCGCTCCGGCTCGCCGCCATCGACGGCCTGCGCGTGGCGGGCAACGCCGCGGCCACGGCCCTCCTCCAGTCGATGCTCACCGACGACGAAAGCGAAGTGCGCCAGGCGGCCCAGAAGGCGCTGGCGCACATCACCGCCTGACGATCGGTCAGCGCGGGACCAGGTCCGTCGCCTCGGTGACCCTCCGGCACACCGCCGCCAGCAGCTCCGCGGTCCGCTCCAGGTCGGCCAGGGCCACCATCTCGTTCGGGCTGTGCATGTAGCGGTTGGGCACGGACACGAGCGCCGTCGCCACGCCGCGGTGCGCGTTGAAGATCGCCTCGGCGTCCGTGTGCGTGTCGCGCGACGCCGCCTCGATCGCGAAGGGGATGCCCTCCTGTTCCGCCGTCTCCGCCAGCAGCTCGAAGAGCGCCGAATTGACGGCGGCGCCGCGCGAGATCACGGGGCCGCCTCCGAGGCGGAACTCGCCGTGCCGCCGCTTGTCGATGCCGGGATAGTCGGTGGCATGCGTGACGTCCACCACGATCGCGATCGCGGGGTCGAGATGGGTGGCGAGCGGCCGGGCGCCGCCGCCGCTGGCGGAGATCTCCTCCCGCGTGGTCGCGACCGCCGTCACCGTGGCCGACGCGCCGACGCCACCGGCCAGGAGCCGCAGCGCTTCGAGGACCACGAACGACCCGATGCGGTTGTCGATGCTCCGGCTCACGAGCCGGCCGTTGGGGAATTCGAGCACCCGCGACGCGAGCACGCCCGGATCACCGACCCGCACGCGCGTGAGCGCCTCCGCCCGCGATGCCGCGCCGATGTCGATCCAGAGGTCTTCGACCTTCGAGACCTTCTCGCGCTCGTCCTTGTCCATGATGTGGATCGCCTTCTTGCCGACGACGCCGTCCACCGCGCCGCCGCGCCCCATCAGCACGACCCGCTGGCCGACGAAGACCTGCGGATCCCACCCGCCGATCGGACCGAAGCTCAGGTAGCCGTCGTCATCCACGTGGGTGACCATGACGCCGATCTCGTCCATGTGGCCGGCCAGCATCACGCGCGGCGCTCCGCCGGGCAGGGTTGCCCACGAGTTGCCGCTGATGTCCACCTCCGCGCTGCCGGCCACGCGGGCGGCTTCCTCGCGCCAGACCCGCGCCGGCGCCGATTCGAAGGCCGATGGGCCGGGGGTGTCGAGCAGACGCCTGAGGAACGCGAGCGATTCCGGCCTCATGCGCGCTTCCGCGCGTCGAGGCCGAAGCGGGTGCGCAGCGACGCCATGCTCTGCCGTCCCGCCTCGGTCTCCTGTGCGGCCCACTCGGTGTTCACGAAGGCGCGGGGCGAGGACGCCGCGCGGATCTCCTTCACGAACGGCTCGACCCGGACGTAGAGAAAGAGTCCCTCGCCGCTGTTCTCCACGAGGTAGTCGGCGTGGACGATGCCGTGCTTCCCCATCCCGTAGACCATCTCCCAGTATCCGGTCACCTGACGCCACGCAGCGTTGAGCGGGTGGTCACGCCCCGTCGGCGCGACCGCCTCTTCCACGGTGAGCGGCCAGTAGTTGGTCGTCAGCGCCTGCCGCGCCTCGCGCATCACCGGCTCGCGGCGCAGCTCGTACGCCTTGAGGATGAGCGCCGCGTCGTGGTGGTCGGGCAGGTCCTTGGGCAGTTCCATGCGTGCAGTCCTTCGGTTTGAAGGGTGGTCAGCGCCGGGCCACGCGATAGAGCACGGCAGCCAGGGCGCAGAACATGATCATCGCCGCGAGGTCGCTGGTGGCGAAGGCGCCGAGCCGGTCGGCCAGCCCCGCGGCCGCGGCGAGGTAATCCGCCGCCGCGACGTGGGCGGCTTCCGCCCGCGCGACGAACGCGGCGGCGACGGCGGCGACGGCGATCCCCGCGATCGAGCCGCCCGCGATGAGCCCGCTCGAGAAGAGGACGCCGGGCCCCGACTCGATCTCGGCCAGCGTGCGCTGCTGGCCGCGAAGCCGACGCTCCACCAGCCAGCGCACCGCGCCCCCCGCGAACATCGCCGACGAGGTCGAGATCGGGAGGTAGACGCCGACCGCCACCGGAAGCGACGGCAGTCCCATCAGCTCGATCGCGAACGTGAGGAACACGCCGATCAGCACGAGGCCCCACGGCAGCTTCCGCGTGAGAATCCCGTCGGTGACCAGCGCCATGATCGTCGCCTTGGGCGAGTCCAGCTTCGTGATCGTCTTGCCGCCGAGCTCGCGCACGCGGCCGCCGATGCCCGGATCGATCAGGTATGCGACCTCCTTCGTCGCCGGATCGATCAGATACTTCCCGGGCTGCACGCCGCCGGTCGGCGCGTTGACGCGCACCACTTCCCACTGGCGCCCGTCGTGCGTCATCCGCTCGCCGGTGCCGGTGACCGAGCGGTCGGACACGCCGGGCGCGGCGGCGTGGATGGCCACGCCGGGATGGCGCTCGGGGACGATGTTGGTGTAGGTCGCGTTGAGCAGCGTGAGGGTCCAGCCGATCGCCATCGCAGAGGTGATCACGCCGATCATGATGGCCATCTGCTGGTAGCGCGGCGTGGCGCCGACGAGGAACCCGGTCTTGAGGTCCTGACTGGTGGCGCCGCCGTTGCTCGCCGCCACCGCGATGACGCCGGCGATCGAGAGCGCTCCCACGCGATGGTCCACTCCGGTCCAGCCGATCAGGAGGAAGACCGCGCAGGTGCCGATGAGCGCCGCGATCGTCATCCCCGAGATCGGGTTGGCGCTCGAGCCGATTTCACCGGTGATGCGGGAGGAGACGACGACGAAGAAAAAGCCGAAGACGATGATCAGGATGGCGCCCAGCAGGTTGACGCCGACCTGCGGCAGCACGGTGAGCAGGAGGACCAGCGCGACCGACCCGGCGAGCGTCACCCAGATCGGAAGATCGCGCTCGGTGCGGACCCGCGCGGCGACGGCGCCGACGCTCGAGCGCAGGTCCTGGAACCCGGAGCGGAACGCCGCGACGATCGTCGGCAGCGCGCGCAGGAGCGCGATGATGCCGGCCGAGGCGACGGCGCCGGCGCCGATGTAGAAGACGAAATTGGCCCGCACTTCGCCCGGGCTCATGTTGGCGATCAGCGTCGTCTCGGCGAAGATCGGTGCCGTGAGCCCCGCGCCGAAGAGCTTGATGGCCGGAATCAGGACGAGGTAGGCGAGGCAGCCGCCGGCGAAGAGATATCCCGCGATCCGCGGGCCGATGATGTATCCCACTCCCAGCAGCTCGGGCGAGACCTCCGCCGAGATCGAGGCGCCATTGTAGAACGTGGAAACGCGAGTCGGGTATTCCTTCCAGAGCTTGAGCCCCGCCATCAGAAACTTGTAGACGAAGGCGAGGCCGAAGGCCTGGAAGAGGAGCCGCGCCTGCAGTCCGCCGCGCTCGCCCGCCACCAGTACTTCGGCGCACGCGGTGCCCTCCGGATAGCGGAGCCGGCCGTGCTCCTTCACGATGAGCGCCTTCCGGAGCGGGATCATCATGAGGACGCCGATAAGCCCGCCCACCAGCGCGATGACCGTGATCCGGGAGACGGTGAGGTCGTACCCCATGAGGAGGATCGCCGGCAGCGTGAAGACGATGCCCGCCGCGATCGAGTCCGACGCCGACCCGGTCGTCTGGACGATGTTGTTCTCGAGGATGGTGGAACGGCCGAGGGTGCCGAAGACGGCCACGGAGAGCACCGCGATGGGGATCGAAGCGGAGACCGTGAGCCCGATCTTGAGCGCGAGATAGACGCTCGAGGCGGCGAAGATCACGCCGAGGACCGAACCCAGGATCAGCGCCCGGACGGTGAACTCGGCGATCGAACGGCTGGCCGGGATGAACGGCGCGTGCCCCGGCGCGTCCGTCGGCGCCGGCGGAGGGGCGATGGTCGCCATCGACGGGATCCGTGGGAAGGGGAATCGGAAGCTAGGCCCGCCCGTGCGGTCCGTCCAGCGCCCCGGGTGACAACGGTCACCGCCTGCCGGACGGGCCGCGCCGTAGCTTTCTCCCCATCAGCATTCCAGTCCCGAACAGTCACGCCCTTTCAGGAGGAGTTATGCTCTGGACCATCTTCGTGATCCTGCTCGTCTTGTGGCTGCTCGGCGTCGTCACCTCGTACACGATGGG
>JAICUF010000049.1 GCA_025935995.1 Gemmatimonadales bacterium | reverse complement strand
GGCACTGGCGGCAGCTGGGACCGGTATAGCGTGACATGGCTCAGACCCGCCGCTTCTTCGGGGGACGGCACCCGTTGTGGGGAATCGGGGTGACGTCCCGGATGGACACGACGCGGAGCCCGACCGATGCGAGCGCCTGGATGGCCGACTCGCGGCCGCTGCCCGGACCCTGCACGCGGACATGCACGCGCCGGAGACCCAGGTTCATCGCCTCGCGGCCGCAGTTCTCGGCGGCGACGGTGGCGGCGAACGGCGTCGACTTCTTGGAGCCCTTGAAGCCGGCCTTGCCCGCGGTGCCCCACGCGAGGACGTTGCCGCGCAGGTCGGTGATGGTGATGAGCACGTTGTTGAAGGTCGCGCTCACGTGCGCGATCCCCTCGGACTCGACCACCTTCTTGGTGCGCTTGCCGGCCGGCTTCGGCGCCGCGGCTGGTGTCGTCGGACTGGTCATTTACTTCTTGGTCACTTTCTTCTTGCCCGCGATGGCGCGGCGCGGCCCCTTCTTGGTGCGCGCGTTCGTGTGCGTACGCTGCCCGCGAACCGGCAGGCCCCGGCGGTGACGAATCCCGCGGTAGCTGCCGATATCCATCAGGCGCTTGATGTTCATGGCGACTTCGGTCCGAAGCGCGCCTTCCACCTTGACCGACCGCTCGATGATCTGCCGCAGGCGCGCGACCTCGGCGTCCGACAGATCGCGGACCCGGGTGTCGACGCTGACGCCGGTCTCACTGAGGATGCGGGCGCTGGTGGGCCGGCCGATGCCGTAAATGTACGTGAGCGCGACTTCGACGCGCTTCTCGCGCGGAAGATCCACTCCTGCGATTCGTGCCATGATCAGCCCTGCCGCTGCTTGTGCTTGGGGTTGCGCTTGCAGATGATCCGCGTGACACCCTGGCGCTTGACCACCTTGCAGTGCTCACAGATCGGCTTCACACTCGAACGGACCTTCACGCGTCGTCTCCCGGGCCAGATTAAGGGCTAGCATGCCAATATAGACCTGGCCCGGAAGTGACGCAAGGGAACCCGGTTGGCGCCTCACGCGCCTCCCGCCCCCACCTCCGCCCGGAGCTGGTCCAGCACCCCCGCCGGGTCCCTCGCCGCCGTGATCGGGCGCCCGACGACAAGATGCGTGGCGCCCGCGGCCGCCGCGTCTCGTGCGGTCGCGGTCCGCCGCTGGTCGTAGGCGGGGGCGCCCGCCGGACGGATCCCCGGAACCACCAGCAGCGCCCCCTCGCCCAGCCGTCGACGAAGTGCGGCAGCCTCGGCCGGCGAGCAGACGACGCCGGCCAGACCCGCGGCTGCCGCCTCCTCCGCCAGGCGGAGGGCCTCCGCTCCGATCTCGACACCGTCCCGCCCGACGGCACAGCCGAACGATGCCGCGTCATGCGACGTGAGCACCGTGACCCCGACGAGCCGGATCCCCCCGGCGACCGCCCGCGCCGCCGCCATCATCTCGCGCCCACCGAGCGTGTGCACGGTCGCCATCGCGACGCCGAGGTCGGCGGCGGACCGCACGGCGCCGGCGACGGTGTTCGGGATGTCGTGCCACTTGAGGTCGAGGAAGATCTCGAGGTTCCGGGCGCGGAGCGCCCCCACCAGCGCGGGCCCCTCGCGCGTGAAGAGCACCGAGCCGACCTTGACCCACCGGGCGTCCGGCAACCGGTCGAGGAAGCCCAGCGCCTCCCCGGCGTTCGGCTGGTCCAGGGCAACGACGATCTCAGCCACGATCCCCCTCCAGATCCGAGATGACGCGCTCGGGGAGTCGGGGATCGGCGAGCGCCGCCGTGCCGATGGCGACGAGCGACGCTCCGGCCGCCAGGTACTGGCGCGCGTCGGCCGCCGTCCGGATCCCTCCCACTCCGATCACCGGGAGCCCCGTGCGCTCCACCACGCGCGCCGTCGCGAGCACGCCGACCGGCAGGAGGCCGGGTCCGCTGACGCCGCCGCTCCCCTGCCCCAGTCGAGGCGCCCCGCGACCGTCGCCGCCCCGGACGATGCCGGGCATCGTGTTGACGACGCTGATCCCATCGGCGCCGGCGCGCCCGGCCACCTCCGCCGTCGCCGCGATCTCCGGCAGCGCGGGCGACAGCTTGGCGATCAGGGGGCGGCGCGTGACGCGCCGGCACGAGCCGATCACCGCGGTGACCGAAGCCGGGTCCGCGCCGAATTCGCTGCCGCCCGCGCTGGTGTTGGGACAGGAGAGATTGAGCTCGTACGCCGTGATCACGTCGAACCCGTCCAGTCCCTCGATGACGCGCGCGTATTCGTCCAGTGTGAATCCGACGACGTTCACGATGAGGCGGGTGCCGCGGAGCCGCCGGCTCAGCCACGGAAGCTCGTGCTCGCGCACGTGCGCGAGACCCGGATTGGCGAGACCGACCGAGTTGAGCATGCCGCCGGCGAACTCGGCGACCCTGGGCGGCGGGTTGCCGCGCCGCGGCTCGAGCGAGACCGCCTTGCTCACGACGCCGCCCAGCCGGTCGAGAGCCACGACACCGTCGAGCTCGCGCCCGAATCCCGCGGTCCCCGCGGCGAGAAGGACCGGGTTCCTGAACTCCGCGCCGAAGACCGACCGCGCGAGGGCGCTCGCCACTACTGCGGTTCGACCGGCCGGCGGGTGCCGGGCCTCTGCGGCCGACCGCGCGAGTCCGCGCCCGGCTGCCGCGCGGCGCCGAACGTCAGCGCGAACGCACTCAGTGAATCCTCGAGCGTCCGGAAGGCGGGCAGCGCGTCGCCATGGAGCGCCGCGACGTAGGGGCTCCCTGCATAGCGCACCGCGATCAGGGAGTCGAAGGCCGGGACCGCGCCGGGGTCCAGCTGATGCAGGGCGAGCAGCGCCTTCGGCGCATAGGGCGACTCACCGCGCTCCTGGAGCATGCGCTGGAGCAGCGTGCGGCTCAGCTCGGGACTCGCGAGCACATCGCGCGCGGTTTCGGCCGCCAGGAAGAGCGCGAGGTCCGCTCGAGGCGCGCCGGCGGCGGCGGAATCGGTGGCAGCGCGGACGCGAGTGACCGCATCGGCGAGCGTCGCCGCCTCGTCTCTGGCGCCGGCCACGGTCTGCAACGCTTCCAGCGTATCCACGACCGCGCCGAGCGCCGCGGAGGTGGTCGCACGCGCAAGGGCAACGCGGGCCCGCTCGAGGCGCGCCTGCCCGGCGAACTCCGATGATCCGCCGGCGACCGCAGCTGCGACGAGCCGCGCATCGGCGCGAGCGGTATCCACGTCGAGCAGCCGGCGGCCGTCCGCCAGCAGCCAGCGGCCCTTCATGGCCGGCGTGGCCTGGGCCATGGCGACGAGGCGATCCACCAGCGGCGACACCGCCGCCGGCTCGCGACGGCCCGCCGCACTCAGCAGCGAGTCCCAGGGCGCCGCGGTAT
This sequence comes from Gemmatimonadales bacterium, assembly GCA_025935995.1. GTDB lineage: Bacteria > Gemmatimonadota > Gemmatimonadetes > Gemmatimonadales > GWC2-71-9 > JAICUF01. The sequence continues at coordinate 13,446 of JAICUF010000049.1, read as the reverse complement.
CGCCGCGCGCGATGGCGCTGTCGGCGAGCACGACCGCCTCGGCCAGCTTCCCGGTGCCGCCCAGCGCCACCATCCGCTCGGACGGGAGCCGCGGATCGCTCACGCCTTCCGCGGCGGCGAGCGCGGCATCGAAACGGCCCGAGAGCCGGAGCGCGCGCACGTACTGCACGCGGGCCTCCTGACGCATGGCCGGGCTTCGCGCCGTGATGACTCGCGCGTACACCTCCGCCGCCCCCGCGGCGTCGCCGAGCTGGGCCAGACAGCGGGCGAGCTCGAAGGTGCCGGCTTCGATCGCGGCCGAATCGGTGGCGGCGGGGAGCGCCTGGCGGAGTGCGGGCGCCGCCTCGGGACAGTGATCCCCCCGGGCCATCGCGCGAGCCCGCAGCAGCTGGACCTGCGGGATGTAGCCGCTCGCGGGGTGGCGGGCGATGACCGAGTCCGCCTTCACCACCACCTGCCCCCAGAGATCGCGCGCGTCGATCGTCCGGCCTTCACGCTCGGCGCGCTCCGCCTCGCGGGTCAGCCGCTTCGCATTGTACACGCCGTTGTAGTAGACGCAGCCCGAGAGCGCGATCGCGCCGCAGACGACGAGCCGTCTCACCGGCTCTCCGTCGAATCGGCCGACCCCGTCCGGCGCTCGTACTCGTGCAGGTAGGCGACGACGGCGTCGGCGAGGGCCACCGCGAGCCGGCGCTGGCCCGCGGAGCTCGTGAGGAAGCGGCCGTCCTCGGGGTTGGTGCTGTACCCCAGCTCGGCCAGGATCGCCGGACGGCGGGCGGTGGTGAGGACCATGAAGCCCGCCTGCTTCACGCCGCGGTTGGTGCCGGTGTGCACGCGGTCGAGGTTGTCCTGCACCCGCGCCGCCAGCAGCGCGGACTCGCGCAGATGCTCGTTGAGCTGGAGGTCCTTGAGGATGAAGTCGAGCCCTCCCGCGGGGTGCGCGGCGACCGTCTCCGTTTCGAAGCGGACGGCGTCGTTCTCCATGCGTGCCACCCGGCGCGCGTCCTCGGTCTTCGCCTCGGCGAGGAAGTAGGTCTCGAACCCGCGCGCGGCGGTGTAGCCCGGGCGCTTCGGCAGGGAGTTGATGTGGACGCTGAGGAAGAGATCGCATCCCTCGCTGCAGTACGCGCCGCGATCGCCGAGGGCGATCAGCGTGTCGGTCGTGCGGGTCATGCGCACGGCGACGCCGCGACGCTGGAGCTCGTCGCGCACCAGGAGGCCGATCTGGAGGGTGACATCCTTCTCGCGAACGCCGCGCGGAAAGAAGAGCCCCGGATTGCCCGGATCGACCCCGCCGTGGCCCGGGTCGATGGTGACCATGTGTCCGGGCAGGATGCCCGACGGCAGGCGTGGCGGGTCGTCCCGCCGTTCCGGAGCCGCCGCGACCGGCGACGCCGGGGCGGGCGGCGGTGCGCCCGCCTCGCTGAGCCGGGCAGCGGCCGGGTCGTAGCGGTAGCGGCCTGCGAACAGTCGCGGCAGCACCTCGGTCGCAAACTGCAGCGGCAGGTACAGCGTGTCGTCGAGCATCTCGGCGGGCGCGGCGAGCGGTTGCACGCGGTTGTTGTACCGGTAGAACGGCCCCCCGAGCAGAAAGCGGAACGGTTGCCGCGCGACGTCGATTTCGGCCCACGCGCCCGAGACGCGCACCGAGCCGCCCAGGGCGCCGACCAGGGCGGATGCGGAAACGAGGGGCGCGCCCGCCGGGCCGGTGCGCACGTCGATGGTCGTCTCGCCCCGCGCGGTCGCGACGCTGATGGCGGCCGGCGCGTGGCCCAGCGCGAGGACCGCAGCCGCGAGGAGCGCGATCATCCGCGCCTCCGCGCGGCCACGGCACGCGCCGCCTCGCGCTCGGCGACGCGCCGCTTCAGGTCCTCCCGCTTGTCGTGCTGCTTCTTCCCGCGGCCCAGGGCGAGGGCCACCTTCGCGCGGCCGTTCCGGAAGTAGAGCTCGAGCGGCACCAGCGTGAGTCCCTGCTGCTCGACGGCGCCGATCATGCGCTCGATCTCCTTCCGATGGAGCAGCAGCTTGCGGGTCCTGACGGGATCATGGTTGTAGCGGTTGCCCTGTTCGTACGGTGTGATGTTCATCCCCTCGAGGAAGACTTCGCCGTTCCGGAGACGCGCGTAGGCCTCCTTGATGGACGCCTTCCCGTTGCGCAGCGACTTGACCTCGGTGCCCGTGAGCACGATGCCCGTCTCCCACGTCTCGAGGACGTGGTAGTCGTGCGTGGCCCGGGGATTCCGGGCCACGGACGTCTTCCGCTCAGCGGCTGGGGGCGAGTTCTCGGGCACGGAGGTGATCCAGGAACGGATGATAGGCCACGGCGGAAGCGGAATCAACGGTTCCGCTTGACGGGACGCGCCCGCCTCTGATAGAATTGCCGGCTCGCCGAAGTGGTGGAACTGGTAGACGCGCTGCGTTCAGGGCGCAGTGGGCGCAAGCCCGTGCGGGTTCGAGTCCCGCCTTCGGCACTACTCCTCCCAGCGTTCGATCCCCCCAGTCAGACTTCTGACGTCGGCGAATCCCGCCGCGCGCAACACCTCCGCGGCGCGGCGCGACCGGCTTCCGCGCTGGCAGTAGGCCACGATGGGCCGCCGCGGGTCCAGCTCACGCAGCCGCGCGGGCAGCTCCCCGAGTGGAATGAGGGTGGCGCCGTCGATCCGGCGCGTCGCCCACTCGTGCGGCTCGCGCACGTCGAGCAGCGTCAGCTCCCGCCCACCGCCCAGCTCGCGCCGGAGCGCCGCCGCGTCCACATCCGTCGCGTCGCTTCCGCCAAGGCCACAGAAGGCGTCGTAGTCGATGAGCTCCCGGATGGTCGGAGCCTCGCCGCACACCGGGCAGGCGGGGTCGCGGCGCAGCCTGAGCTCCCGGAAGCGAAGCCGCAGCGCATCGAACAGGAGCAGCCGTCCCGCCAGCGTCTCGCCCGCGCCGAGGATGAGCTTCATCGCCTCGAGCGCCTGGATGCTCCCGATCACCCCCGGCAGCACCCCCAGCACGCCGCCTTCGGCGCAGCTCGGAACCAGGCCGGGGGGCGGCGGCTCGGGGTAGAGGCACCGGTAGCACGGCCCGTCCGGCAGCGCGAAGACGGAGGCCTGACCCTCGAAGCGGAAGATGCTGCCGTAGACACAGGGGCGGCCGGCGAGCACGCACGCATCATTGACGAGGTACCGCGTCGGGAAGTTGTCCGAGCCGTCCACCACCACGTCGTAGCCCTCGACGAGGGCGAGCGCGTTGTGCCGGTCGAGGCGAAGCGGATGGGACTCGACCCGCACACCGGGGTTGAGCGCGGCGATCCGTTCCGCGGCGGACTCGAGCTTCGGCCGTCCGACGGCGGCGGTGTCGTGGAGGATCTGGCGCTGGAGGTTGGTGAGATCGACCCGGTCGAAATCCACGAGTCCGAGGGTGCCGACCCCCGCGGCCGCCAGGTAGAGCGCCGCCGGCGAGCCGAGCCCCCCGGCGCCGACGAGCAGCACCCGCGACGCGCGAAGCCTCCGCTGGCCCTCGACACCCACCTCGGGCAGGAGCAGGTGGCGGGAGTAGCGCAGCAGCTCCTCGTGACTCAGCTCCGCTCCCTCCGCGACTCGCTCCATCGGCCCTCCCAAACAAAAACCCGACCGGCTGGTCGGGTCGGTCTCGAAACCCACTCCGCTCAGCCCGCGGAGGAGATCGTAACGAGCTCCTGCACGCGCGGTTCCTCGTTCATCAGATCCGCGACGCTGATGCCCGCCAGGAGATCATCCACCCGCCGCTGCAGCGCCTGCCAGACCGGCCGGATGCTGCACGAGCTTCCCGGGTCGCACCGCTCGGCGTCGACCGGATGACGGTCGCAGTTGACCTCGAACGTCTGGTGCTCGGAGGCGGTCATCACATCGCGAACGGAGATCGCGGCCGGATTGCGCGCCAGCAGGTAGCCGCCCCGGGCCCCCCGCACGCTTTCGACCAGGCCCGCCCGGCGGAGCCGGAGCAGGATCTGCTCGATGTACTCGCCGGGCAGCCGCTCCGCCTCCGAGAGCTCACGCGCGGCGGCCGGGCCCGCCCCGGCCTTCGCGCGCCGCGCGAGGTTGATCACGATGATGAGGCTGTACTCGGTCCACGTGGTGACGCGCATGCGGGCAATATGGCCGCACGCGCGGATCGCTTCAAGCGCCGGCGTTAGCGAGCGCCGGCGTTCACCCCTTGTCCGCGGCGGTCCAGCGGGCCACCTCCTGCGCGGTCATCCGGCCGTGCGGGCGGATGCGGCCGTCGCGGAATTCGCCGCCCAGCACGTCGCCCAGGTACTGCGCCCAGGAGAGGAGTGTGCCGTTGCAGACGGGCTCGGCGGCGTCCGGGCCCGCCGTCTCGGTGCGGAGCCGGTCGCCGAGCTCCTCGAAGACCCAGGCGGGGATGCGCGAGCGCGCGGACGGATAGATGAAGCCGAAGAGGACGAGGTGGGAGAACAGGACACGCCAGTGCGGGCCGAAGCGATCGATGAGCCGGCGCCAGTCGAGACTCTCGCCGTGGCCCAGGAGGATGTGGGCGACGTCGGCGCCGTCGAACCGCTCGCGCTCCATCACGTAGGCCTTGGACCAGAGCGTCTCCTCGACCGGCGCGATCTGGACCGGCACGCCGAGCAGCTCGGCCGGGCGCCCGTGGGCGAACCAGCCGTCGTCGACCGGCGCCACGCCGTTGCCCGAGCCGAAGATCACGTCGATGAATCCCGACGGCGAGTAGATCTTGGCGAGCCAGTGGGAGAAGACGAGATCGGCCTCATAGCCGGCCTGCCGGCAGGCCGCGATGACCCGCTGCACGTCGACCGCGCGTACGAAGATGTCGAGGTCCTTCGTCGACTTGTCGATGCCCGTCTGGTGCACGAAGGCGAAGGCGCCCCCGATCAGGAACGGCACCCCCGCGCGGTTGAGCAGCTCGAGCACATCGCGGTAGAACGCATGGGACGGTGTCTCGACCGGAGCGTGCGTGGGCGCGAGCGCCATGGATTGCCTCCACTGGTGGAAGCTCACGATAGCCGGGCGGCGCGCCGGGTGTTGTGCGGGCCGTCACCGCCGGGGCGGCCATGGGCCGTTCAATTGCGGGAGACCCTTCGAGGAGCGGGCATGACGGTGAGGACGACGGTGCGGCTCGCGGCCGTGAGCGACATCCACTTCGGGCGCACCCCGATGGGCGCGCTGCATACCCTCTTCGGGCAGATCGTGGAGGCCGCGGACGTGCTGTTGCTCTGCGGCGATCTCACGGATACCGGCAACCCCGAGGAGGGTCGCGCGCTCGCCCACGAGCTCGCCGCGGTGAAGATCCCGATGGTGGGCGTGCTCGGCAATCACGACTACGAGTGCGATCGGCTCGACGAGCTCAAGCAGGCGCTCCACGAGGGCGGCATCCGGATCCTCGACGGCGACGCGGACGAGATTCTGGGGATCGGGTTCGCGGGAGTGAAGGGATTCGCGGGCGGCTTCGGGCGGGGGGCACTCGGGCCGTGGGGAGAGCCGGCGATCAAGGCCTTCGTGCAGGAAGCACTCAACGAGGCGCTCAAGTTCGAGAAGGCGCTCGCCAAGCTCCGGACGCCGAGCAAGGTAGCCCTGCTGCACTACGCGCCGATCAGCGCCACGGTCGAGGGGGAGCCGCCGGAGATCTATCCCTACCTGGGATCGAGCCGGCTGGAGGAGCCGCTCTCGCGCTACCCGGTGGACATGGTGTTCCACGGCCACGCTCACCACGGCACGCTGGAAGGCAAGAGCCGGGACGGGATCCCGGTGTACAACGTCTCGATGGCGCTGCTCCAGCGTGCCTGGCCGTCGCGCCCGCCGTTCCGTGTGGTGGAGCTGCCGGCGCCCGCCGCACCCCCGGCCCCGGCCGCACGGGGCTGATCAGCCGCCCGCGGGGATGCCCTTCCCGCCCGGCACGCCGAGCTCGGTCATCGCGCGGAGGTCCAGGACCTCCTCCAGCTCCTTCCCTTCGAGGAGCTTCTTCCGCGTCACCAGCTCCTTCACGGTGAGCCCCGTAGCCAGCGCCTCCTTGGCGAGCCGCGCCGCCTCGGCGTACCCGATCTTCGGCGCCAGCGCGGTGACCAGCGCCGGGCTCCGCTCCAGCCAGTGGGCGCACTGCGCCGCATCCGCCTCGATCCCCTCGATGCACTTCTCGGCGAAGACGCGCACCGCGTTGGCGACGATGATGAGCCCGAAGACGATGTTGTGCGTGATGACGGGCATCATCACGTTGAGCTCGAGCTGCCCCGCCTCCGAGGCCATTGCGACGGTGGTGTCGAGGCCGATCGCCTGGAAGCAGACCTGGTTCACCATCTCGGCGATGGAGGGGTTCACCTTTCCCGGCATGATGCTCGAGCCGGGCTGGACCGCCGGCAGCACGATCTCGGCGAGCCCGGTGCGGGGACCCGACGCCAGCAGCCGGATGTCGTTCGCGATCTTGTTGAGATCGAGCACGAACGCGCGGAAGGCGCCGCTGAAGCTCGCGATGTCGCCCATGGACTGCATGAGCTGGATGCGGTCCCCGGCCTCGCGGAGCTCGAGCCCGCTCACCTCGGCCAGCGCCTCCACCATGAGGCCGGGATACTCGGCTTCCGCGTTGATGCCGGTGCCGACGGCGGTGCCGCCGATGTTCATCTCGCGAAGCCAGTCGGCACTCTCCAGCAGCTTCCGCCGGTGCCGCGCGACGGTGTGACCGTACGCCGTGAACTCCTGGCCCAGCCGGATCGGCGTGGCATCCTGCAGGTGGGTGCGCCCGCTCTTGATGATGTCGTCGAAGGCGCGCCCCTTCGCGAGGAGCGCGGCACCCAGGCGATCCAGCGCGTCGATGAGCGCGGGAAGGGTCGCGAGCGTGGCCAGCCGCATCGCGGTCGGGATCACGTCGTTGGTGCTCTGGGCCATGTTGACGTGATCGTTGGGATGTACCGGCGCGTAGGCGCCGCGGGCGGCGCCGAGCAGCTCGTTGGCGCGGTTTGCGAGGACCTCGTTCACGTTCATGTTGTGGCTGGTCCCGGCCCCCGCCTGATACACGTCCACGATGAACTGGTCGCGATGCTGCCCGGCGAGCACTTCGTCCGCCGCCTGCACGATGGCATCGGCGAGCCGCGCCTCGAGGCGGCCGGTGCGCCTGTGGGTGAGCGCGGCCGCGCGCTTGATCCACACGACGGCGTCGATGAAGGCGGGAAGCGGCCGCAGCCCCGAGATCGGAAAGTTCTCGGCTGCGCGGAGGGTCTGGATCCCGTAGAGGGCGGCGGCCGGCACGGCCTTCTCGCCGAGGGGATCCTTCTCGATGCGGGTGGGATTCGACATGGAGGAGATTCTAGTCCGTCGCGGCTGGAAACGGGAGGCGCGGCGCGGCGCTCAGCGCCCGGTGCTGCGATGCAGCGCGCGGCGAAGCGCCGGCCACCCCAGTCCGCGCACGGCAAGCCATGCCCCGAGCACCAGCCCCAGCACGTTCGTGTGTATCCGCCACGCGATGAGCAGCGCCGTCTCGCGCCCCCCGAGCCCTCCCGCGGCCCCGCCCATGAATCCGAGCTCCACCGCTCCCGCGCCCGACGGCGTCGGCAGAATCAGCTGCGCATAGAGCAGCGCGAACGAACCGAGCCACACCGCCCCGGCGGGTGGCGGCGCCGGGAGCGTGGAGGCCAGTACCGGCAGAACGGCGACTCGCGTGATCAGATCGACCAGAGTGCACGGCACGCTCGCGAGGAGCGGCCAGGCCGGCATCCGGCGCCAGTACACCCGCGCGCGCCGCACCGGCCTCCGGAGCAGGCGGCCGAGGCTGGTACGGAGATGGCCGGCCGCACGCCACGCCACGAGACTCGCCGCTGCCACCAGCGCGAGCCACGGCCACGCGCGGTGGATGCCGCCCGTGAGGCGCGGGCCCGCCGCGGCCCACCAGTCCGGCGCCGCAGACCAGATGAGCCAGCCCGCCGCCACGATGATGACCGGCCATGCCGCGAGCACCTCGACGCTGATGGCGACGAACGCGGCCGGCGCGCTCACGCCCGCGCGCAGCATGCCGCCGAGCCGGGCAGGCTCCCCGCCGATCCGGAGGGGAGTGAGGGCGCAGGCGGCATCGCCGAAGGCGTTCAGGGTGAGGGCCTGGCCAAGCGTGACCGGGCTCCGGAGGCCGCGGAGGATGAGCTGGATCCGGACCGCGCGCGCGAGGAAGTCGAGCGCCATGAGCGCGACGCAGACGAGATTCGCGTGCAGGAAGCTCACCGGGCCAGCGCGCGGTAGATGTCGAACAGCTCCGCGAAGACCCCGTCCCAGTCGTGCTCGCGCTCGGCATACTCGCGTCCCTGGCGGCCGAGCAGGGCGAGATCCTGCCCCAGGAGAACCGTTGCTTCCGTCGCGAGCGCGGCGGCATCGCCGACGGGGTAGATGGCGCCGGCTCCCGAGCGGCGCACCAGCTCCGGCACGCCGCCGGACGCGACGGACAGCACCGGCGTGCCACTCGCGAGCGCCTCGAGCGCGGCGAGGCCGAACGTCTCCGCGGGCCCGGGAGCGATGTAGAGATCGGCCGCGGCGAGCAGGTCCGCGAGCGCGTCGCGGTCCCGCTCGAAGGGAATCCAGTGCACGCGTCCGGCGCCCGGCAGCCGGCGGAGCCACTGCGCCGACGGCCCGTCACCCACGATGGCGAGCGCGGCGCCCGTCGCGCGCTCCACGGCCTGCCATGCCTGGATGAGGACATCGATATGCTTCTCCCGCGCGAGCCGCCCGGCGAAGAGGGCGAGAGGACCCGATGGAAGCCCGCGCGTCGCGCGCACGGACTCGCGCGCCACACGCCGGACCGGGTTGAAGCGCTCGAGATCGACGCCCAGCCGCACGCGGACCACGTTCCCCACGCCTTCGCGCTCCAGCTCGGCGGCCACGAAGTCCGACGCGGCGAAGGTCGCCCGCATCAGGCGGCTGACGGCTCGCACGTAGCTCCACGCCGCACGGTGCCGCACCCCGCGGACCCGCCCCAGCCGGTCGGGGCGGCGCGAAATGAGCCGCGGCACGTTGCCGTGGAAGAACCAGGCAAGCGGGACATCCAGGCCGCGCGTGGCCTCGCGGACGATCCAGGGTACCAGGAACGGACTGCCCACCTCGATCAGATCGGGCCGCTCCCGCAGCACGATCCGGCGGAGCGCCGCGGCGGAGTGAAGGAAGCGGTAGGGAGCCTGGGTCGGGATGCGCGGGCCGGCGAGCTCGTAGCGCCGGACGCCGGCGCCCTCGTGCACGGAGGAGCGTTCAGCCGGGACCGCGAGCACCTGGCGGTACGGCGGATGCCGCGAGACCCAGGCGGATTTCTGGTCGAGGTAGGTGCGGACGCCGCCGGTGGTGTCGCCGTAGTACTTGGTGACGTCGAGGATGCAGAGCGACGGGTCGGGCCCGCTCAATCCAGCTCGTAGGCTCCGGTGAGGAACGGGTTGGTCAGCCGCTCCACCCCGATCGTCGTCTCGGGGCCGTGACCGCTCCGGAGGATGGTGGAGTCGGGAAGCGACAGGAAATTCCGCTGGATGCTCTGGCGCAGCGTGGGCGCATCGCCGCCGGGAAGATCGGTGCGGCCGACCGAGCCGTTGAAGAGCACGTCACCGCCGAACACCATGCCGTGGCCGATGAAGCTCACGCTGCCGGGGGAGTGCCCCGGCGTGTGGTGCACGTCGAATCGATAGGCGCCCACCTGCACGGTGCCCGCATCCGCGAGCGCCACGTCGGGCTCGGGCAGCGTTTCGATCCGGAGCCCGAACCATTCGGCCTGCCGTGCCGCGTTGTCGTACAGCGCGCGATCGGCGGGATGCAGATGGATGGGTGCGCCGGTGGCGCGCTTCACGGCGCCGACGCCGAGGACGTGATCGATATGGGCATGGGTGAGCCAGATCGCCCGGAGGGTCCAGGCGCGCGTGTCGAGCTCCGCCAGGAACATGGCGGGCTCCTCCCCGGGGTCGATGATGACCGCCTCCCGCGTCCCGCGGTCGGCGACGAGGTAGCAGTTCTCGACGAACTGTCCGTTGGGAAGCGTCACCACTTCGAGCTCAGTCACGGGCGGCGCGGCGGTCAGTCAGGTATTTCTCGACGGCGATGGCGGCCGTCGTGGCATCGCCCACGGCGGTGGTCACCTGGCGGGTGAGCTGCACGCGGAGATCGCCGGCGGCGAAGAGGCCCGGGATCGAGGTCATCATCCGGTCGTCGGTGATGACGTAGCCGTTCGCGTCGTGCTGGAAATGACCGTGAATCAGGCCCGAGTTCGGCCGGAAGCCGATGAAGACGAAGCAGCCCGTGACCGCGAGCGACGATCGCGCGCCGCCGACCGTATCCTCCATCTCCACGGCCATGAGTCCCGTGGGCCCGCCCGCGAGCTCGAGCACGCGGCGGTTCCAGATCACCTCGATCTTCGGATTCGCGAAGAGGCGCTCCTGCAGGATCCTCGACGCGCGCAGCTCGGCCCGCCGGTGGATGAGATAGACCTTCGCCGCGTAGCGCGTGAGGTAGTCCGCCTCCTCCACCGCCGCGTCGCCGCCGCCGACGACCGCGATCGTCTCCCCCTTGAAGAAGGCGCCGTCGCAGACGGCGCAATACGACACACCCCGCCCCGCGTATTCCGCCTCGCCGGGAACGCCGAGCTTGGTGGGTGTGCCGCCGGCGGTGAGGATGACCGCCGGGGCGCGGTAGCGCGTGCCGAGCGACGTGACGACGTCGAAAATGCCATCGTCGCCGCGGGCAATCGACTCGACGTTCTCCTGGCGGATGTCGGCGCCGAACTTGACGGCGTGCTCCGTCATTCTCTGCGCGAGCTCCGGACCCAGGATGCTCGAGAAGCCGGGATAGTCCTCGATCAGCTCGGTGTTGAGGAGCTCGCCGCCGGTGATGCCGCGCTCGAGCAGCACGGCGCGGAGCATTCCGCGCCCGGCGTACATGGCGGCGCACAGGCCGGCGGGGCCGCCGCCGATGATGATCACGTCGAATTCGAGACTGCCGCTCATCGATTCCCCGTGAGGCTGGTCGGGTAGTGGATCGGGACTGCCCGAATATAGAACGCCTCCGGGTTCCTTCATGCGGCGGCTCCGACGGCGTCGAGGTGGAGGAGGCTCGCCGCGCCGTGGCAGGCCGAGACGGTGCCGACCAGGACGTCGATCGCCGCGCCGGATGCGCCGGCCGCGGCGACGGTGGCGTCTCCCGCCTGGACCGCCTCGGCATCGAACATTCCGACGCCGAAGGCGCGATGGCGGCAGGTGAAGAGCACGGGCCCGGCGACCGGCCCCGTGCGCGCGAGGCGCGCGGCCATGGCATCGAGCGCGTCGGACATTTCCCACGTCCGCGGCGCCCGGATCGCGGGACAGAGCGCCGGCTCGATGCAATGCGTGGGACAGAGCCAGTCGGCGTAGGAGAGGTAGCGGGTGCCGTCCGGAGCGGCCATGTCGTACGGAGTACCGGCGGGCTCGGCGAGGGGACGCGGCGCGACGTCGCGTTCCGGCCAGCGGGCGCGCGCCCGTCGAAGCAGCCACTCGAACATGAGGTGCGGCATCAGTGGCGAGGGGACGATGGCGCCGTCGCGCGGCTCCGCCAGCCAGCCGTCGAGGAAGTCGCCCCAGTCGGCGACGATGAGCCGCCGGTCGGGGGCTTCGCCGAGCTCGCGCGCGGCCTGGCAGGCGGGATCCCGGTCCACCACGAGCAGCCGGCCGTAATCGATCACGCCCCTGTCGCGTGCGCGCTCGAGCTGCCGGACGTAGAAGGTCCCGTAGCAGCCGCCCCCGATGACGGCGATCTCCGCCGGATCAGCGGAGGAGCCGGCCGCCATCGACCACGAGAGTTTCGCCGGTCACGAAGTCGCCGCGCTCGAGGAGATACAGGATCGCCTCGATCGCGTCCTCGGGCCGTCCGAGGCGCCGGAGGGGCGTGGCGGCCGCGAGCCGCTCCCGCTCAGCCTCGTCGTAGGAATCGGGCACGAGGACGGTCCCCGGCGCGATGGCGTTCACGGTTACGTCGGGTGCGAGCGAGCGGGCCAGCACCTTCGTGAGCATGACCACGCCGGCCTTGCTGACCGAGTGCGCGGCATAGCCCGGCCACGGCTCCAGTCCGCCGAGGTCGGCGATGTTGACGACCTTGCCCCGGGCCGATCGGAGCGCCGCCGCGGCGCCCTGCGTGCAGAAGAAGACGGCGCGCAGGTTGAGATTGACGATCTCGTCCCACTGCGCCGGCGTCGTCTCCTCGAACGACAGGTGCCGCATGACGGCGGCCGAATTGACCAGCACGTCGAGGGCGCCGAAGCGCGCGACGACCTGCGCCGGCAGCGCCCGCGCCGCCTCGGCGTCGGTCAGATCGGCCCCGAAGCACGCGGCTTCCCCGCCCTCCCCCGCGATCTCGCGCTCGAGCTCGCGGGCCCCCGCATCCGACGCGTGATAGTGGATCGCAAGCCGCATCCCGCGCGCGGCTAGGGCCGTCGCGATGGCGCGGCCGAGCCGCTGGCCGGCGCCGGTCACGAGCGCGACGCGTCCGGCAAGCTCCATCGTCAGCGCGGTCCGGCGATCGGCACGATCTGGCCGGTGATCCCGTCCGACTCCGGCCCCGCCAGCCGCAGGACGCCGGCGGTGATCTGATCGAGCTCGACATAGCCGGCGCCGGGGCCGGCGCTCGCCACGTTCTCCGCCGTTCGGACCATGCTCGGCGCGATCGCGTTGACGCGGATGTGACGATCCCGCAGCTCGACCGCGAGGCTCTGGGTGAGGCCTGCGACGGCGGCCTTCGCCGCGCTGTACACGGCGAGCTGCGCCGACGGCTCGAAGTACGCCATCGAGGCGAAATTCACGATGGCCCCGTGGGTGCGGGCGAGCGGCTCGATGGCGGCCTGCGACATCAGGAAGGTGGTCTTCACGTTGATCGCGATCTCGCGATCGAAATCGGCGATCGTGGCCTGCTCCAGCGGCCCGTACGTCGTGAGGCCGCCTGCCACGTTCACCACGACGTCGAGCCGCTCGAAATGCCGGAGGGCGATCTCGACGGCGAGCGCCGCGACATCGGGCTGCGTAAGGTCGCCGGCGGCGGGTTTCGCCTCGATCCCCTGCGCCGCGAACTCCCGCACCCGTTCGGCCACGCCGACCGCGTTCCGGTCGCAGGCGACGATCCGCGCGCCGGCCCGCCCGAAGGCCAGGGCCACCGCGTTGCCGATCTGTCCGGCGCGCCCCACTCCCGTCACGAGCACGACCTTGCCGCCGAACGCTCCCCCACCCGCGTCGCTCATCCGCGGGCCAGCGATTCGAGGCTCACGTCCGCCCCCGGCGCGCCGGACGCCGAGAAGAGAATGGTGCCGTCGCGGTCGATCAGATACACGCTCCGCGAGATGCCTCGCAGGGCGTTCACGGCGTGATAAGCCTTGCTGATCGCGAGGCCCTGATCCGACAGAAGGGGAAAGGGCAGCCCGAGCTTCCGGACGTAGGCCGCGTGCTGCTCCACCGACGCCCCGTTGACGCCGAAGGGTCGGACCTCG
>JAICUF010000142.1 GCA_025935995.1 Gemmatimonadales bacterium | reverse complement strand
GTGATAGTGAGGAGCGGCTTACTGGAGCAGTCGTTTATCTATTCGTTGTGATGGCAGTCACCCAATACCGCTTCATCGACCCTGCGGCGTTCGCCGCCATCCGCGACCTGCCGCTCGTGGCACGGAGCGTGGTCGATGGATTCATGTACGGTGTCCACCCCAGCCGCATGCCGGGCGCCGGGCTCGAATTCAGCCAGTTCCGGAGCTATCAGGCGGGGGATGACCTCCGGCGGGTGGACTGGAAGCTCTACGGACGCTCGGACCGCTACTTCGTGCGCGAATCCGAGATCGAGACCAGTCTCACCCTCAGGCTCCTCCTCGACACCAGTGCCTCGATGGCCCAGACCGAGGCGATCTCCAAGCTGGATTACTGCCGGTTCCTGGCGGCGTCGCTCGCTCTACTGGCCCACCGGCAGGGCGACGCCATCGGCCTTCATCTCCTGGGCGGCGGCGAGGTCCGCTCGCTCCGTCCCTCCCGCGGCCAGCCGGCGCTGCAGCGCCTCATGCACGAGCTCGAATCGGCCGAGCCGGCGGGCAGCTGGCCGGACTGGGAGCGCGTGGAAGGGGCGATCGCGGCCGGCGGCGGCCGCGGGATCACGGTCCTGCTGACGGACTTCCACGAGCGGGCGGCGGAGATCCGCGACGCCGTCATCCGGCTCGCGGCGCGGCGGCATGAAGTCATCGTGCTCCACGTGATCGGCCGCGCCGAGCTGCACCTCGACTACGGCGGACCGGTCGAGCTCGAGGAACTGGAGACCGGCCGGGTGGTCGAGGTGGATCCTGAGCGCGAGCGTCCGGCGTACCAGGCGGCGCTCGACGCCGAGCTCGCGGCACTCCGCCGCGACCTGGAGGGGCGGCGCGTCGACTATCTCCGGCTGACGCTCGACGAGCCCCTCGATACCGCGCTCCGCGGCTTCCTCGCCGCGCGCCTTCGCGCCGCCGGCGCGCGCTGATCGTGGGCTGGCTCGCCCCCATCTGGCTCGTCGCGCTCGCGGCGATCGGCGTTCCTCTCTACATCCACCTGCGCCGCCGCCGGATCGGCCGGCGCATCCAGGTCGGCAGCATCCGCCACCTCGCCGGCACCGCAACGCCGCGCCGGCGTCGGCTGCAGGTACGCGACCCCTGGCTCCTGGCGCTCCGGTCTCTGATCGTTGCCCTTCCGGCGGTCGCGCTGGCAGAGCCGGTGCTCCCCCGGCGGGACCCGCCGGCGCGATGGGTCCTCGCGGCCCCGGAAATCATGAACGATGCGGGCGCCCGCGCCGTGCTCGATTCACTCCGCCGAGGCGGAGCCTCGGTACGTCTGCTCGCCCCCGGCTTCCCGACGCCCGGCGCTGCCACCGGCATCGATTCGGCTCTCGACCTCTGGGCGGCGCTGCCTGCCGCCGACCGCGAGCTGCCGGCCGGCTCCCGTATCACCCTCGTGCTCAGGCCACGGCTGGGGCTCGCGCGGGGGTCGCGACCCGAGGTGGGGGCCGCCGTGGACATCCGCCCGGTCGGCCGGGGCGACACGTCGTCGGCCGTCGAGGGGACGTGGACCAGCCGCGGGATCGCTTCGCGTCTCATCGAGACGCCCGCCGGAGGCGGGGTGCGGACGGCGATCCGGAGCGGGCCCGCCGAAGGAATGGCCGGTGCGGTGGACGCGGACTCCATCGCGGTTCGCGTCGTTGCCGACTCCCCGGATCTTCCGGGCGCCAGGTACGTGGAAGCGGCGTTCCGCGCGGCCGCGGAGGCGACGCACACATCGCCCGCGATCACGACGACGAGCCCTGCCGCATTCCGCCCCGGCGACGTCGGGCCGGGCGACTGGACGGTATGGGTCTCCGCGTCGTCCCGTCCCGCATTGCCCGGAGTCGTGGTGACGGACGAACGGGCAGGTGCCTCAGCCGTGAACGGCGCAGGAGGGACGACCGACCAATCGGTCGTCCCGGCGGTGGAGGAGGTGACGCCGGCGCGCCCCGGCTCGAGGGAGCTTCACTTCAGGTCGCGGCTCGACCGTACCGGCGGCTCGCTGCTCCTGAGCCCGATGTTCCCCGAGCTGATCGCGCAGCGATGGCTCGACTGGTCCCTCGCCGGCGGAAGGCCGGAACTCGGGAGGCAGGCGATCTCGACGGCGCAGCTCCTGCCGCGCCGCGGTCCTCCGGCCGCCTCCGCCGGCCGGCTACGCTCGTTCCGGCGGCTGCTTCTCGGTCTCGCCGCGCTTCTCTTCCTGGGGGAGCGGTGGCTCGCCTTCCGCCGGCCGTGACCGGGGCCCGGCAGCTGGAGCGCATCGCCTCGCGCTACCGCCGCCGCCGGCAGGCGGCGCATGCGGTCCTGACCCTGGGAGCCGCTGTTCTCGCCGGGGGAATCGCCCACGGGACCGGCGCTGGCCTGCTCGGGAACGTGTTGACCGCCATCGCAGTCGGGGTAGCTGTCGCGACTGTGTCGGCTTGGTGGCGGCGACATCGGCCTGCCCGTCCGGTCGAAGTGGCGCGGCATCTCGACCGGACCCTTCCAGCAGTCGAAGAAAGCGCCGAGCTGGTACTGGATCGAGCCGACGGCGGGATGAGCCTGGTGGACCGGCTCGAGCGGGCACGCGTGGAGCGGGCCATCGCTTCTGCCGCCCCGATTCCGCTCCCGCCGGATCGCACGGCGCGGCCCGCGCTGATCGGCGGAACGCTGGCGGCGGCCGCCGGTCTCTTCCTCATCAGCGTGGGCGCACCGGCCGGTCGTGCGGCGCGCGCGGACCATCCCGAAGCACCGGCCCCGGGCACGCTCATCGGCGGGGCCCGCATCAGGATCACCCCGCCGTCCTACACCGGGGCTCCGGAACGCACGATCAGCGGATGGGATGCGGACGTCCCCGAGGGGGCGTCGCTCGTCTGGCGCGTGGCGGCGCATGCGGACAGCGCGTGGATCATGACGTCCACCGCCGATACGCTCGCGATGCACGGCGGGGGCGGGGAGGACACCGTCGCCCTGCGCGCGAGCGGAGCCTTCCTCTATCAGGTGGTGGCGGAACGGGGGGGGCGGCGCACGGTATCGGATTTCCACCGGATCGGCGTCGTCGCGGACGCGCCGCCGACGGTCGTCATCACGGCGCCGCGCGGACGCCTCCGGCTCGGTCCCGGCGACGCGCTCCGGGTTCCCGTCGAAGTGAGGGCGGGAGACGACTGGGGCACCGGCAATGCGCGGCTCGTCGCCACGCTGACCTCCGGCGAGGGCGAGGCGGTCAAGTTCCGGGAGCAGACCTTCCCGCTTGCCGCGGCGGGCCGACGCGCCGATCTGCCGCACGGCGTGACGCTCGGCGCCGTCATCGATCTGGCGGCGCTCGGGCTCCAGCCCGGCGACGAGCTGTACTTCCACGCCGAGGTGGCGGACCGACGGGAGCCGCGGGCGAACACCGGCCGGTCGGAAACGGTCTTCATCGCCCTCGCCGACAGCGGCGCGGCCGAGCGGGCGACGATCGCCGGGATCGCGGTGACGCTGGCGCCCGAGTCGTTCCGGAGCCAGCGCCAGATCATCATCGACACCGAGAAGCTGCTGGCGGACCGCCGGCGCATCACCCGCGAGACCTTCCAGAACCGCTCCGGCAACATCGGCCTCGACCAGAGTCTGCTGCGCGATCGGTACGGCCAGTACGTGGGCGACGAGTCGGAGACGGGCGAGGATCCCGTGGCCGGACACCAGCACGACACGCCCGAGAACACGACGCTGCTCGCCACCTCGGTGAAGGCGGAGCTCAAGGCCGCGCTCGCGCAGATGTGGGAAGCGGAGCTTCGACTCCGCACTTACCGCCCGGCGGATGCCCTGCCGTACGAGTATCGGGCGCTGGCCCATCTCAAGGAGGCGCAGCAGTCCGCGCGCGTGTACGTGCAGCGGGTGGGCTTCGAGCCGCCGCCACTCGATCCCGCGACGACCCGGCTGACCGGAAAGCTCGACGCGATCAGGAGCCGTACCGACCGGGACAGCAGCACGGGCCCGGCGCCCTACCCTGCCACGCGCGCCGCGATCGCCGCGCTGAGCGGCGGCGGCGGGGTGCCGGCCGCGAGCACGCTCCTGCTGCTGGACCGCGCGCTCGCGGAGCTCGCGCCGCGCGCGGCGGAGGACAGCAGCGTGTTCGCCACGGTCCGCGCAACGCGTGCCCTGGCCGACAGCGCGCGGCTGGGGCACGCCTGCGCCGGCTGCAGAGCCCGCGCGCTCGAGCGTCTGGTCGCGGTGATCCCGCGCGGCGAGCCGGCGCCGATGGCGGTCCGTCCCGCCGCGGGTGGCGTGGCGCGCCGCTATTTCGAGCTGACCGGGTCGCTTCGGTGACGGTCGCCGCCGGTGCCCTGGTCGCTGCGGTGGCGGCGGCGCTCGCGTGGGCGGAGCTCCGGCGAAACCGGCCGCTGCGCGCGGCGCGTGCGGTGGCCGCGGTGCTCGCGGCCGCGTCGATCGCGGGTCTCGTTCTCGCTACGACGCAGCCGCGGGGGCCGAGCCGAGCGCGCGTGGCCGTGATCGTCACGCGCGGCGCGCGACCCGACGCCGTGCGCCGCCTGGCAGATTCGGCCGGGGCCGCGGTCAGCGTGCTTCCCGATGCCGGCGACCCGCGCCGCTTCGGCCCCGGCGCCATCCGGGCGGCCAATCTCCGGTCGTTCCTTCAGGGTGCGCCGGCGATCGAGCAGCTGATCATCGCTGGCTGGGGGCTCGGCGACGCCGCGCTCGCCTCCGTGGGCGATCGGGCGCTCGCGTTCGCCCCCGAGCCGACGCCGTCCGGCGTGGGCTCGATACGGTGGACCGGTACCGTGCCGCGCGGCGGCGAGCTCGCAGTTCGCGGAGCGACGACGGGGCTCGCGCCGGGCTCGATCATCGTGCTCGACGGACCCGCGGGCAGCCGGGACTCCGCGCGCGTGGGGCGCGATTCGACCTTCGCGCTTTCGCTCCGTCCGCGGACGGAGGGACGGTTCGACTATCTCCTCCGCGCCGCCGGCGTGGCCGAGACGCTCGGTGTCGCCGTGACGCCGGCGCGGCGGACCGCGGTGCTCCTCCTCGAGGATGCGCCCAGCTTCGAATCGCGCTACATCGACGAGTGGATCCGGCGGACCGGCGGCTCGCTCGCGGCGCGGACTCGAATCAGCCGCGACCGGTTCCGGACGCGCTTCGTCGGCCGTGACCCGATCGACGTCGCTTCGCTCACGCGCGAGCGTCTCGACTCGTTCGACGTCGCGCTCGTCGACACGCGAACGCTGAGCGCGCTCGCGCGCGCGGATCGCACCGCGCTTCGCGCGGCCGTTCGCGACGGACTCGGCCTCGTCGTGATGGCGAAGGACGGGCCGATTCCGGACGACGTGCTTCCCGGAGACCTCGGCGTCAGAGCGGGGCCGGCCCGCGAACGCAGGGTCTCATGGAACGGAGCGACCGGCGGCACCGCCGTCGCTCTCGCGCCCTTCCGGCTCGCGACTGGCCCGCTCGCGGAAGCGCTCGTCGCCGATTCGAGCGGTGAATCCGTCGCGGCATGGGAGCCGGAGGGCGCCGGGGCCATCCTCCTCACCCTCGT
>JAICUF010000112.1 GCA_025935995.1 Gemmatimonadales bacterium | reverse complement strand
GTCTTCTTGGGGGTAAGGCGCACGTAGACCAGTGCCTGGTCCACGCCGGGGGCGCGGAGCGGGATCGCGGTCCCGATGGCGGTGTAGGTGTACTTCACCTCCGGGTGCGACAGCGCGATCCGCGTCACTTCCTCGGCCTTGAGCCGGGTGTAGTCGAGGTTCGAGCCGGGCGGCGTCTCGATGATGAAGTTCACCTCGCTCCGGTCGCTCTCCGGCACGAAGCCCACACCGCCGAAGAATTTCTGCATGGCGATGGCGCCGAAGAAGGCCGCGGCCGCGAGCCCCACGACCGCGAGCCGGTGATCGAGCGCCCAGCCCACCAGCCGCTGGTAGCGGTCCGCCTGCCGGTCGAACCAGCGGTTGAAGCGCTCGAGCGCGCGCGCGACGGGGTTCCGCCGCTCGTGCGACTCCGTCTGCGGGTCGGGCCAGTAGGCGGAGAGCATCGGGTCGAGCGAGAACGAGACGAAGAGCGAGACCAGCACCGCGCAGGCGATCGTCAGCGCGAACGGCTTGAACCACTGTCCCGCCACGCCGTACATGAACGCCACCGGCACGAACACCGCGACGATCGAGAAAGTCGTGGCCGCCACCGCCAGGCCGATCTCGTCGGTGCCCTCGTGCGAGGCGCGTACGTGGTCCATCCCCATCTCGATGTGGCGGACGATGTTCTCGCGCACCACGATGGCGTCGTCGATCAGGATGCCGATCGCGAGCGAGAGGCCGAGGAGCGACATCGTGTTGAGGGTGAAGCCGAAGGCCCAGACGGCGATGAACGACGCGAGCACGCTCACCGGCAGTGCCAGGCCGGTGATGACGGTCGAGCGCCACGAGTTGAGGAAGAGGAAGACGACGAGCACCGTGAGGAGGGCGCCCTCGACCAGCGCCTCCTGCACGTTCCGGACGGCGGCGGCCACGCGCTGCCCCGCGTCCTGCACGATCTCGAGCTTGACGCCCTTCGGCATCTGCTGCTCCAGCTCCACGACGCGCTCGCGGATCCGGTCGCTCACGGCGGTGGTGCTGTAGCCTTTCGTCTTCTTGACCTCGATCCCCACCGCCTCGCGCCCGTTGAAGAGGGCGAGGTTCCGCGGCTCCTCGGTGCCGTCCTTCACCGTCGCGACCTGGCCCAGCCGGATGCTCTCGCCGTTCCGGTCGGCGATGACGACGTTGGCGAAGTCCTGCACGCCCCCGAGCCGGCCGCTCAGCCGGATGGTGCGCTCATCCAGCGCGCCGTTCACGCGCCCCACCGGCGCCGCGAGATTCTGGGCGGCGAGGGCCTGCACCACGTCGGCCACGCTCACGCCGGCCGCCTGCAGCGCCTCCGGGCGGAGCTCGACCGACATCTCGCGCTTGATCCCGCCGACCACGTCCACCTGCGCCACCCCCGGAATCCCGCGAAGCCCGCGCGTCACCGTCGGGTCGGCCAGCCGGGTGAGGAGCGCGGCCGATTCGGCGGGGCCGGTGAGCGTGAGCGTCATGACCGGCATCTCGCTCGGATCGAACCGGGTGAGGATCGGCTCCTTCATCTCGGGCGGGAGGTCGGCGCGGCGGGTGGAGATGGCGTCCCGGATGTCCTGCGACGCCTGCGCCACCGGCTTCTCGAACTCGAACATGAACATGCACTGCGCGAGCCCGTCGGTGGCGAAGCAGGTGGACTTGCTGCCGTCGAGGCCGCTGATGCTGAAGACGGCGTCCTCCACCGGGTCCACGATCTCCCGCGTCACTTCGGCCGGGGAGGCGCCCGGGTACGGGATCGTCACCACCACGAGCGGCTGGGCGATGTCGGGGAACTCGTCGGTCTGCAGGTTGAGCAGCGCGAAGATGCCGAAGACGACGAGCGCCACCATCGCCGTGATGGTGACGATCGGCCGCCGGATCGCGAAATCGGAGATGAACACCGCTACTCCTTCCGGACCCGCACGACGGTGCCGTCGCTCAGTCCCTGGGCGCTCCCGAGGAGGACGGTGTCCCCCGCGGCGAGGCCCGACGTGATCTCGATCCGCTCCGCCACGTCGTCCCGGAGGCCGGTCGCGACGGTGACGCGCTGCACGCGCGATTGGCGGAGCCGGAGGACCGCGGGCGCCGTGCCCCGCACGTCCACCGCCGTCACCGGCACCGCCAGCGCGTCCCGCGAGTCGGTGGCCACGCGCCCTTCGGCGAAGAGTCCCGACACGAGCGTCGCCTTCACGTTGGGGATCGAGACGTAGATGCGCACCTGCCCGGTGGCGGGATCCACCGCCGGGTTGATGCGCTGGATCCGCCCCTCGAACGCCTGGCCGGCGAAGCCGTTGACGGTGAAGCTCACCGTCGAGCCCACGTGGATCGCGCCGAGCTCGCCGGCGGGCACGCTCGCCTCGAGGCGCAGGCTCGACGGATCGATGACGGTGAAGAGCTGGGCACCGATCTGCACCACGTCGCCCGCGGTCGCCTTCCGCTCGCTCACGACACCGGCGAACGGTGCCCGGATCGTGGTCTTCGCGAGCTGCTTCTCGGCGGTGGCGAGACGGGCGCGCGCATCGGCCAGCATCCCCGCCGCGTTGGTGGCACTGGCGCGCGCCTGCTCCAGGTCGCGGTCGGCCACCGCTCCCGCCGCCGCGAGGCGTCCGCTCCGCTCCGCGTTCCGCCGCGCGAGGCCTGCGTTCTCCTCCGCCGTCCGCACCGCCGCCCGCGCGGAGAGATACTGATCACGCACCGCCGTATCGTCGATCCGGGCGAGCACCGTGCCGGCCGCGACGCGCTGGCCCTGCTCCGCCGACACGCTCACGACCGACCCGCCGACCTCGGCCCGCACGTCGGCTTCACGCTCGGCCGCGAGCGCGCCGGAGATGGTGGGACCGCTCTGCAGCGTCGTCCGCATCGCGACGGCGAGGTTCTCGGGACCGAGCACGACCGGCGGCGCCGCCGCCGCCTTCGGTGCTGCCTTCTTCCCGCAGGCGGCCGCCAGCAGTGCGAGGGTCATGACGATCGAATGCAGCGAGCGCATCTGGAAGCGCGTCATCGGGCGCCAGTCGTGGTGGAAGTGGGGAGGGCCGCGCCGCCCAGCGGCAGGTCCGGCAGCAGGGAGAGACGCACGCGGGCCACCTGGACGTCCCGTGCCGCCTGCGCGCGGTTGGCCTCCGCCTGCTGCAGCAGGAGCCGGGCATCGCCCAGCTCGGTCTGGGTCGAGATCCCCTCGCGGTAGCGCAGCTCGGCGATGGCGTAGGCGCGGCGGGCCTGCTCCACCGTTCCGGCGCTCGCGGCCCAGGCCGCTTCCGCCGCGTCGCGCGCGGCGAGCGAGGTGCGGGCATCGAGTGCCGCCTGCTCACGCGACTGCTGGAGCTGGAGACGGGCCTGATCGAGGTCCGCGCGGGCCACGCGACGGTCACCGCCGAGCCGGCCGCCGGTGAAGATCGGCACCTGCATCGCGAGGGAGACGGTCCAGTCGCTCAGGAAGTCGTTCCAGCCCGGGAGACCGGACGCGGGATAGGCGATCCGCGCGAAGGCGGAGGTGAGGCGCAGCGTCGGGAGACTCCCGGCCCGGGCCACCGTGAGCCGGCCCTCCTGCGCGGTCACGTTCTCGCTCGCGCGGCGGACCACGGCACGATGCTCCGCGGCGGTGTCGGCGGCGGCGGTGTCCGTCGCGGGCAGCGGCGCCGCGACACTGTCGCCGTCGCCGAGCGGCGTGGTGAGCGCGAGCGGCTCGGCCAGCGGAAGGTTGAGGAGCTGGCGGAGCCGCAGGTAGGCGATGTCGCGCTGCGCGCGGCGCTGGATCACGACGGGACGCTGGTTGTCGCGGGTGACCTGCGCCCGGAGGAGGTCGAACTCGGGCGCATTCCCGACTTCGCGCGCGAGCTTCGTGTCGGCCAGGGTACGCTCCGCCTGCGCCAGCGCGGAGTCGGCGATGGCCACGAGGCGGTCGCTCAGGACGGCGTCGTAATAGGCCTGCGTCACGTCGAGCGTGAGCTGGGCCTGCTGCGACGTGAGCTCGACCTCGGCGCTCCGCCGCGCGGCGGCGGCGGCCCTCGACTGCGCGCGGATCCGGCCGCCGGCGAAGAGGTTCTGCGAGAACTGGAGGCCGAAGTTGTACTGGTTCCGCTGGCCGAAGGGGAGATTCTCGAATGCCCCGAACGGGTTCACCGACGTGGCGCACGCCACGGCGCTCTCGAGGGAATCCACCCGCTCGCCGATCGGCCGCGTGGGATCGGCGACGAAGTGGGCGCACGAGGTGGGCGCCGTCGTCGTGTCGGTCGAGGTCCCGCTCGAATCCCCGCGGGTGAGCGCCGAGAACTGCGAGGCGAGGGTGCGGGTGTAGGCGGCGGAGCCGGTGAGCTGCGGGAAGAGCTCGCTTCGGGCCTGCGCCTCCTGGCCCCGCGCCCGCTCGACGCCGGCCCGCGCGATGCCCACCGTTTCGCTCGCGGGGCGCGCCAGCCGCACAGCCTCCTCGAGGGAGAGCGGCCGGCCCGGCGATCCCGCCGACTGCTGTGCGGCGAGCGGCGCGCGCGCGAGCAGCGCCGCGCCGGCCACGAGCAGGACGGCCCGCGCCCTCATGCGACGCTCACGCCCAGGCCGCGCAGGAAGAGCCGGACGTATTCGGTGAGCGCGCGCTCGGGAGTGGCCCGGTAGAGGTCGGTCATGATGTCGCGGCCCATCGCGTCGGCGAAGAGCGCGCCCATCAGCATCGAGGCGGCAGCCCGCGCGTCGACCCCGGCCGTGGCGAGCCCGACCCGGCGGAGCCGCTCGACGTACTCGCAGAGCGCCTCCGCCGCCTGCGCCGTGGGCGAGCCGCAGGGCGGCATCATCTCGGGATGCTCCTCGAAGTCGCCCATGCAGGTGCGGATCAGCGCCCGCTTCTCCCGAAGCAGCTCGTGCACCCCCTCGGCCCAGGCCCGCAGCTCGGCCTCGGGCTCGACCGGGATTTCCGGCAGCAGCCCGACCACCAGCGCGCCCCGCTCCGCCCCGATCGCCTCGCTGATGAGCGACGACTTCGATCCGAAATGCCGGAACAGCGTGACCTCGTTGACCCCGGCCTCCGCCGCGATGCGGCGGGTCGTCGCCCCCCGAAACCCGGTTTCGGCGTAGACGCGCGCGGCGGCGGAGAGGATGCGGTCCCGGGGATGCATGGCAGCGAAGCTAGAACGGAGCGACGGGGGATGCAAGTGCATACTTGCATCCCCCGTCGCTGGCGGACAGGGCGGGCCAGACGGACGACGGGCAGAGTCCGATGCCGCTGTCCGCCTCGTCCGCCCCGCCCGCCTCGTCCGCGCTAGGTCACCCCCGCCCGCTTCTCCCGCTTCGCATACTCCACCGGCTTCGGCGCCCCCTTCCTCGCCGCCGTATAGGCCCGCGTCATCTCGGCGCCGATGAGGACGACCTGGGCGGAGTAGTAGACCCAGAGGAGGAGGATGACGACGGATCCGGCGGCGCCGTAGCTGGAGGCGGCGCTGCTGTGGCCGATGTAGAGGCCGATCAGCGTCTTGCCGACGGAGAAGAGGGTGGCGGTGATGAGCGCGCCGATCCAGACGTCGCGCCAGCCGAGGTCGACGTCGGGAAGGACCTTGTAGAGGAGCGCGAAGAGGAGGGTGATGACGCCGATCGAGATGATCAGGTTGACGCCGATCCAGACGGCCGCCATGCCGGGCACCCGCGCGTTGAGCCAGCCGCTGAAGGCGGCGAGTGCGGCACTCACGGCGAGAGACACGAGGAGGAGGAAGCCGATTGCCACCACGATCCCGAAGGAGACGAGCCGCTGCACGAGGAAGTCGCGGATCCCCGCGGACGCCTTCGGCTTGACCCGCCAGATCGTGTTGAGCGCGTACTGCAGCTCGAGAAAGGCGCCCGTCGCCGTGAGGAGAAAGGTGATGCTCCCGATGACGGTGGCGAGCACGCCGGCGGAATGGTTGCTCGCGCCCTTGAGGAGCGCCTGCACCGCACGGCCGCCTTCCATCCCGATCAGGTCGTCCACCTGATGCACGATCTCGCCGCGCGCCGCCTCCGGGCCGAACACCAGCCCCGCGATGCCGATCGCGATGACCAGCACCGGGGCGATGGCGAAGAGGGTGTAGTACGCCAGCGAGGCACCCAGCCGCGAGAGACTGTCGTTCCACCAGCCGGTGAAGCCGGCGCGGAAGACTCGCCAGGCGGTTCGGAGCATCCTAGTCCTCCCCTCCGGGGCGTCCGCCCGGCTTCCAGCGGGGAGCGGGTCCGTCGGCGAGGGCGCGTGCCGCGGCCGTCGCGGCGGCGATCACCCGCGCCAGGTGGACCGTGTCCACCCGCTCGACCTCGTCGTCGGGCGTGTGGTAGTCGGCGTGCAGGTTGAACGACGAGAGGGTGTGCGCCGGGATGCCCCGGCGCGCGAAGGCGATGTTGTCGCTCCGCCGGAAGAAATCCTCCGCCGGGCGCGGGTCGGGAACGATCGGACTGCCGGCGGCCTTCAGCATGTCACCCATGGTGGACCTCTCGTAGCCGGTGAGCCAGGCGTGGCCGCTCCCGCCGGCCAGCGAGTCGGGCCGTCCGATCATCTCCACCTCGAGCTCCGCGACCGTGTGGTCGAGCGGGACGACGGGTTCGTCCAGATAGCGGCGGGTGCCCAGCAGGCCGACCTCCTCACCCGTAGTGAGCAGCACGACGACGCTTCTCCGGGGTGGATCGTGCGCCAGCGCCCGGGCCATCTGGAGCACGGCGACCACGCCCGACGCATCGTCGTCGGCGCCGTTGTAGATCGAATCGCCGCTCACCGGGCCGCCGATCCCCAGATGGTCGTAGTGCGCGGCGATCACGACGGCGGAGTCGCGGGCGGCGGCGTCGCGCCCGCGGATGAGGCCGACGACGTTGGCGGCGCTGCCGTGCGGCAGGGGAACGCGCTGGAAGTATCCGCTGTCGCCGGCCGGCGGGACGCCGAACCGCTCGAGCTCCGTCGCGATGTAGCGCGCCGCGCGCCAGCCGCCGGGCGTGCCGGTGCCCCGGCCCTCCATCGAGTCGGCGGCGAGGGCGCGAAGGCCTTCGGCGGCGGACCAGGCGGGCAGGGCGGACGAGGCAGGCACGGCGGGCCGGGAAGACGCATGGCAGGCCATGAGCGTGACCAGCAGAGCGGGATGGGCAGCGAACCGCGTGGAGATCATGGAACCTCGAAGCAGTGCGGCGCGAAGGTACGCCTGGCGATATTGAACCGGATGCAGCATACCCCCCTCGAGGCACTTCCCATCACCGGCCGCAGGCAGGAGCGGTCGTGGGCGCCGCTGGCCGCCAGCGTGGTGACCCACGCCGGCCTCGTGGTACTGGTGCTCGTGCTGCTGCACCGCCGGCCGGCATCAGTCGACAAGCCGGCGACGGAGGAGCCGGCGGCGCCGGCCCAGATGGTCGTGCTCGCGCCGCCACCGCTGGAGACGCCCCGGACTCGTGCCGCGCCGCGCCCGGTGCCGCCGCCCGTCCCGGAGCGGCGGGTCGAGCCACGGCGGCGCGAGATCCCGCTGCCCCAGGTGAAGCGCGGCGCCGAGAACATCCCCGAGGCGCCGCCAACGGCCACGCCGCCCCCGCCGGACGCGCGAACCGACGCGGCGCCCGCCGGCGATCCGGCCCGGAGCGCGCCGGCGGCACCGCCGCCCACCAGCGTGGCGAGCGCCGACGCGGCGTTCGAGGCCGAGACCCAGCGCCTCTTCGGCCGCCGGAACAACAGCGCGCCCGGCGGCGGCGCGCCGCAGCCGATCGTTCGCTGGAACGACGGCCCCACCGAGCCGCGCGACAACGACTGCACTCCGCGCCCCCGCCCCGCCCGACCCGCCGG
>JAICUF010000116.1 GCA_025935995.1 Gemmatimonadales bacterium | reverse complement strand
TCCCGCCGACCTGGTCGCCACCGTCGAGGCCGGCGCCACGCTCGAGGCGGTGCGCCGCCGCCTCGCCGACGACGGGATGTGGCTCGCCCTGGATCCGCCCGGCCGCCCCGAGCGCACCATCGGCTCGATCCTCGCCACCGCCACCTCGGGCCCGCTCCGACTCGGCTTCGGCCCGGTCCGCGATCACGTCCTCGGCTGCACCGTCGCGACGGGCGATGGTCGTGTGGTGACCGCCGGCGGCCGCGTGGTGAAGAACGTCGCGGGCTACGACCTCACCAAGCTGCAGGTCGGCGGCTTCGGCGGCTTCGGCGTGATCGCCGAGGTGAACCTGCGCCTCCGCGCCCTGCCGCGCGCCGACGTCACGCTGGTGGCGCGCGGCCCGCGCGACGCGCTCACCGCTTCGGCGCGTGACCTCGCCTCCGCCGGCATCGTCCCCGCCGCGCTCGAGCTGCTCTCGCCGGCGCTCGCCGCCGAAGCGGAGTGGGTGCTGGCCGCGCGCTTCGCGGGAACCGACGCGGCCACGCAGTCGGGTGCGCGCGCCCTTCAGGGCGTAAGCCGGCTCACCTGGCAGGTCCTCCCCGCCGAGCGGAGCGCGGGATTCTGGAGCGTCGCCGGTCGCGCCCTTCTGGGCGGCCCGGTCACGCTCCGCCTCGGCGTCCTTCCCGACGGACTCGACGACACCCTCGACATGCTGGCGCACCACCTCGACGAGGGACTCGTCTCCGCCGGCGCGGGCGGCGGGATGCTCCGCTGGACCGGCGAGGCCACCTCGGAGCGTCTGCGCGCCATTCGCCGGACGACGGCCGCCCGCGAGATCCCGATGACGCTCGAGCGCGCACCGTGGCCGCTCCGCCACGCCGTCGGCCACTTCGGCGCGTACCGCGAGGGCGTGGGCCGCCTCGTCGGACGCCTGCGCGACAGCTTCGATCCCGGCCTTTCGCTCCAGGTGGCCCTCGAGGGGAACGATGCCGGCGGCTGAGCGCGACCGCGCGGGCTGGGCCGCGCTCGATCCCTGCGTGCACTGCGGCTTCTGTCTTCCCGCCTGTCCCACCTACCTCGCCACCGGCGACGAATCCGACAGCCCCCGCGGCCGCATCATGCTCATGCGCGCGCTGGAGCGCGGCGAGATCCCCGCCGACGATCCCGCCCTCGTCGAGCATCTCGACGCCTGCCTCGGCTGCCGCGGCTGCGAGCCGGTCTGCCCCTCCGGCGTCGGCTACGGCCGGGGCCTGGAGACCGCCCGCGAGGCCCTGGCCCGCGCCAACAGCTTCTCGTTCCGCGCCCGCGCCATCCTCACCGTCTTCCGCCACGCCTTTCTCTGGCGCCCCCTCTTCACCCTGGCGCGACTGTTTCGCTCGACCGGGCTCCCCGCGATGCTCGCCGGCCGCGGCGACACCCGCTTCACCCTCGGCATGCTCGCGTCGACGGCTCCGATGGCGGCCCACGCGGCCGGTCCCGACCTTCCGCCCTTCCGCCCTTCCGACTCCCGGTCCATCGCGATCTTCTCCGGCTGCGTCATGTCCACGCTCTTCTCCCATATCCACCACGCCACCCGCCGCACCCTCGCCGCCAACGGCTACGACGTGATCGAGGTGCGCGGTCAGGCCTGCTGCGGTGCGCTGCACGAGCATGCCGGCGATCGCGCGTCGGCGGAGGCGCTCGCGCGGCAGAACGTCGACGCCTTTGCCGAGGCGGCGGAGCGGGCGGACTTCATCGTGGTGAACAGCGCGGGCTGCGGCGCCATGCTCAAGGACTACGGCCATCTCCTGGGTGACGAGCGCGCCGCGGCCGTCGCGGCCAAGGTGCGCGACGTCTCCGAGCTCCTGGCCGAGCGCGGCCCGCGCCCCGGCGGCGCCCTCCCGATCGACGTGGCGTACGATGCGCCGTGCCATCTCCAGCACGCGCAGCGCGTCCACGCCGCGCCGCTCGCCGTGCTGTCGGCGATACCGGAGCTGCGCCTCACGCTGCTCCCCGGCAGCGACAAGTGCTGCGGCAGCGCCGGCATCTACTCGATGCTGCATCCCGCGATGGCGCGCGCCGTCCTCGACATGAAGGTGGCCGAGCTGGGCGCGGCGGTCCCGCGGCCGGACGTCGTCGCCACGGGGAATCCGGGCTGTCTCATGCAGATCGGCGCGGGACTCCGCGCGGCCGGCCTGCCGATCGACGTCGCGCATCCGGTCGAGCTGCTCGATCGCTCCTACCGCCTCGCGGGGATCTATATTTCGTCATGACCCCCGCCACCGCCCTCGACGTGACCCTCGACCGCCCGCGCCTCGATCAGGTGCGCCACGGCTCGGTGGTGATCACGACGGAGCCGGCGGTCTTCCGGATCGACGGCGGCGGCGCGCTCCAGTGCCTCCAGGGCATCCTCACCAACGACCTCGCCAAGCCGGGCGACCACAGTCTCGTCTACGGCGCGCTGCTCACGCCCAAGGGCGCCATCGTGCTCGACGCCTGGGTCGCGCGCGTGCCTGACGGCTTCACGCTCATTGCCGCGCCGTCGGCGCACGAGGCGGCAGTCGAGCTCTTCCGCCGCCAGCTGCCCCCGCGCCTCGCCCGCGTCACCGATCAGACCGGCGAGATGCGCTCGGCCTGGATCGTCGGCGCGCAGGCCTTTCAGACCCTCGCGAAGGCGGGACTCGGCCCGCTGCCGGAGGCGGCGGGGCGCGTGGCGGTGGTGGACACGATTCAGGGACGGCTGATCGTCGCGCTCGCACCGGAACGCGCGCCGTTCGCGGGGTTCATGCTGGGGCCGGCGAGCGCCGTCCAGCTCGCGGGCGACACGCTCCGCGGCGCCGGTGCCGTCCCGGGCGAAGCCGCCGATCTCGAGGCCGCGCGCATCCTCGCCGGCTGGCCCGCGCTGGGCGCCGAGATCGATGACCGCACCCTGCCCCAGGAGGTGCGCTACGACGAGCTCGGAGGCGTCTCCTACACCAAGGGCTGCTACACGGGCCAGGAGACCGTCGCGCGGCTCCACTTCCGGGGGCACACCAACCGCGAGCTGCGCGGACTCCGCTGGAATGCGACGCCGCCGCTCGAGGACCGCGGGATCACGCACAACGGGAAGGACGTCGGCACCGTGCGCTCCACGCTGGAGCTGACCGACCGGGTGCTCGGCCTCGCGATCGTGCGGCGCGAAGTGGGGCCGGGAGACATCGTGGTGGCGGGGGGAATCGAGGCGACGGTCACGGGGCTCCCCTTCACGCCGGCGGATCTCGACGGCTGAGGGGGGTAAAACGATCGAGCCCGGCGCGGGGCCGGGCTCGATGCGACAGTGCTGAACGGCGTCGTTACTTCGTCTTGGCCGTATCCCGCGCCATCATCGAGTCGGCCTTCATGGCGCTGTCCGACTTCATCGTGGTGTCGCGCGTCATCGCCGACGAATCGACCGTCATGGTCGTCGTAGTGCTGGTCATCGTCGTGTCGGCGGGCGTCGCGTTGTCGTTCTTGGTGCCACACGCCGCCAGAACGAGAACCGCCGCAATCGCGAGCTTCTTCATCGTTACTCCTTGAAGGGATAGGGTGGCACAGACGTCGAGAGCCTTGTCCAACACTGTCGTCAGGACCGAACGGCGGACGAAACTACCGTCCGCTCGCGTTTTGTCAAGCAGTTTGGACGCTGCCCGCCGAGCGCACACCCGCTCCGCCACCCGGTGGAATCCGAACCCAAGCCATTATACCACAAGAGCTTGATAATGCAAGGACAGACCCATTCCGCGCTTTTGCCGCGCACCTTCGGCGACCTCCGCCAGAGCCCGTGGGCGGAGGCTCCGCTCCGGGGCCGAAGCGTCCGCGACGAGCTTCGCGCCAACCTCCTCGCCCGCCTGGAAGCGGGCGGCCCGCTCCTTCCGGGCATCGTGGGCTACGAGGACACCATCGTCCCGCAGCTCGTGAACGCCATCCTCGCGCGCCACCACTTCATCCTCCTCGGGCTCCGCGGCCAGGCCAAGAGCCGCATTCTCCGGGCCCTCGCGAGCTTTCTCGACGACCGCATTCCCATCGTCGCGGGGAGCGAGGTGAACGACGATCCGTTCGCCCCGATCTCGAAGTTCGCCCGCGACCGGCTGGCCGAGTGCGGCGACGCGACGCCGATCGGGTGGCTCGACCGCTCGGCCCGCTACGTGGAGAAGCTGGCGACGCCGGACGTGACGATCGCCGACCTCATCGGCGACCTCGACCCGATCAAGGCGGCGCGCGGCGGGCATCTCCTGTCCGACGAGCTGACGATGCACTTCGGGCTCCTGCCCCGCGCCAACCGCGGCATCTTCGCCATCAACGAGCTGCCCGACCTGAGCGGCAAGGTGCAGGTGGGCCTCTTCAACATCATGCAGGAGGGCGACGTCCAGATCAAAGGCTATCCCGTCCGCCTGCCGCTCGACGTTCTCCTCGCCTTTACCGCGAACCCGGAGGACTACACCGCGCGCGGCAAGATCATCACGCCGCTCAAGGACCGGATCGGCTCCGAGATCCTCACGCACTACCCCCGCACCGTCGAGCTCGGCATGGAGATCACGGCGCAGGAGGCGTGGGTGGCGCGCGGCGGCCGGCCGCTCCGGCTGCCCGACTTCATCCTCGAGCTGGTCGAGCGCGTGGCCTTCGAGGGGCGCGACGACAAGCGGGTGGACCGACGCTCCGGCGTGAGCCAGCGGCTCCCCATCAGCGTCCTCGAGAACGCGGTGTCCAACGCCGAGCGCCGCGCCGCCGCGCTGGGCGAGCCGGACGTGGTGCCGCGCGTGAGCGACGTCTACGCCGCGGTGCCCTCGATCACCGGCAAGCTCGAGCTGGAGTACGAGGGCGAGCTGCAGGGCGGCGACGCGATCGCGCGCGAGCTGATCCGCCGCGCCGCCGGCCACACCCTGGAGGCCCGCCTGGGGGACGTCGACCTCCTCGGTATCGTCACCTGGTTCGACCAGGGCGGCGCCCTCAAGATCTCGCCCGACGAGCGCTCCGAGGTCTGCCTCAAGGGCTTCGCCGTCGTCCCCGGCCTCGTCGAGACCGCCGAGCGCTACGGCCTCGGCTCCCGCGGCGACGCGGCGGTGACCGTGGCCGGCTGCGAGCTGATCCTCGAAGGCCTCGCCGCCGCCAAGCGCATCAGCCGAAGCGAAGAGCTTGGCTTCACGCGAGCGCGGCCCGATCGGAAGGCCGGGTGGCAGTAGGCCGTCCTTCCGTCCTTCCGTCCTTCCGTCCATGATTAGCTCATGCGCTACACCACCTACACCCGCTACACCCCCGAGATGGCCGACGAGATCAACCTTCAGGGTCTCCTCGACCAGCTCGGGGATTTCCTGCTGCAGTCCGGCTTCGCGGGGGGAAACCAGGGCTTCTGGGGCGACGAGCCCGAGGGCGACCGCTCGATGGACGCGCTCCGGCAGGCGATCCTCGACGCCCTCATGCAGTCGGGCCAGCTCACGCCCGAGATGCTCCAGGTCCTCCGCGGCGACGGCACCGGCGACCCCGAGCGCGACGCGGAGGTCGAGAAGCAGCTGGCCGAGATGCTCGACCGGATCGTGCAGCGGCTGATCGAGGAAGGCTACCTCAACGTGGCGCAGGCGCCGGAGATGCCGGCGGGCCACCAGCAGGTCCTCGGCCCCGGCGGGCAGGCCCAGGCCGCCGCGCGCGACGTCCAGTTCAACCTCACCGACAAGAGCATCGACTTCCTCGGCTACAAGACGCTCAAGGGCCTCCTGGGCAGCATCGGGAAGTCGAGCTTCGGCGCGCACGACACGCCGTACCTCGCCACCGGCGTCGAGGCCGAGTCGTCGAGCAAGCCCTACGAGTTCGGCGACGTGCTCAACCTCGACGTGCCCGCCACGCTCGGGAACGCGATCGCGCGCGAAGGCATCGGCGTCCCGCTCAACCTGGAGTACGGCGACCTGATGGTGAGCCAGGCCGAGTACCGCTCGTCGGCCGCGACGGTGCTGATGCTCGACTGCTCGCACTCGATGATCCTGTACGGCGAGGACCGCTTCACGCCGGCCAAGAAGGTCGCCCTCGCGCTCACCCATCTCATCCGCACCCAGTTCCCGGGCGACAGTCTCCGCGTGGTGCTGTTCCACGATTCGGCCGAGGAGATTCCGCTCCGGGCGCTCGCGGCGGCGCAGGTGGGGCCGTATCACACGAACACCGCCGAGGGGCTCAAGCTCGCGCGGCGGATCCTGCTCGCGCAGAAGAAGGACATGCGGCAGATCGTCATGATCACCGACGGAAAGCCGAGCGCCCTCACCATGCCCGACGGCCGCGTCTACGTGAACTCGATGGGCCTCGACCCGACGATCCTCCAGGCGACCTACCGCGAGGTGATGGAGTGCCGGCGCGCGGGGATCATGATCAACACCTTCATGCTCGCGCGGGACCGCAGCCTCGTGGATTTCGTGAAGCAGGTCGCCGCGATCTGCCGCGGGAAGGCCTATTTCACCAACACCATGACGCTCGGCCAGTTCATCCTGATGGATTTCATGAAGCGGAAGACGCGGAGGGTGTCTTAGGGGATGGATGGAAGGACGGAAGGGCGGAAGGACGGAAGGACCGGCACACCGGAGGAGCTATGAATCGCATTCGCCTGGTTGCACTCACGCTGTTCGCGCTCGCCCCGCTCGCCTGCGGCCCCGCCAACGTGGCCGGCGGTAATGCGGCAGCGGGCGCCACCGGCGGCACCGCCGCCGGGACGCCCGTCCCCAGCACCGCCCCGACGTCCGGTGCCACCAACAATCCTACGCCTACGTCGATCGGCAGCAGCCCCACGAACTCACACGGAAGCGACTCGACGAAGGCGAAGGCAGATAGCACGAGGAATTAGGCGGAGAGGGCCGCCCTTATTTCACCCTCTTTGCCATCTGCCCCGCCGTGAGCCGCCCGTCCGCGCCCACTTCGTTGATGATCGCGACCTGCTCGACCGGGATGCTCGACGGATACTGGCTGTTGAACTCCGCGATCGTCATCGCGCGCGGCACCCGCACCAGCTCCACCTTCGCAGCCTGCACGTTGAGCGCCGAGGGATCGGTGAGCGGGCCGAAGCTCGCCATCGTCTGGCGGAAGACGGGGTCGTACTGCGTGAGGCCCGCGGCCGGCGTATAGCCCAGGATCTGGTAGGTGGCGTTGCCGTACGACACGAAGGTCACGAGTCCGGCCACGGCCCCCTGATCGGTCTGCGCCTGGAAGTAGCCCGCCACGGCCGGCATTCCATTGATCGTGGTGTTGCCCACGTTCCGCGACTGCATCCCCTGCTGGCTGAAGAACTGCTGCGCCGCGGCCGACGGCGTCCCCTGCCCCAGCGTGAGCTGGATGATCGCATCCTGATTCGGGCTCCCCGCCATCACCGCCTGTGCCGTGTTCTGCGTCTGCCAGCCGTTGGGGAACTGGATCTGGAACCGCAGATCGGGATGGAGGAAGAGGCCGTTCCTGAAGTAGCCCTGCCGCGGGTCCTCGCCGAAGGTGAGCCCGTTCACCTGCTGGAGGTAGACGTCG
>JAICUF010000215.1 GCA_025935995.1 Gemmatimonadales bacterium | reverse complement strand
GTGGCCGACGAGATCCACCACGTGAGCCCGGTGATGAGCGAGCAGCTCACCATGGTGAACCTCGAGATGCGGGCGGGCACGCCGCGCGAGGAGGCGCTCAAGCACCTGGCCGAGCGGACCGGCCTTCCCGACATGAAGTCGCTGGTGGCGATGCTGGTGCAGACCGACCGCTTCGGCACCTCGGTGGCCGACGCGCTCCGCATCCAGGCCGACACGCTGCGCACCAAGCGGCGGCAGCGGGCCGAGGAGGCGGCGGCCAAGACGACGATCAAGCTCGTCTTCCCGCTCGTGCTCTGCATCTTCCCGGCGATGTTCGTGGTGGTGCTGGCGCCGTCGGTCATCGCCATCATCCGGGAGCTCGACAAGGTCAACATGTGACGATGCTGGCGGTGCACGCCGCCGGCACCGGCGCCGCTCTGGGTGACCGCGTCCGCGTGGCGGACGGGTGGTGGTCCCGCTTCCGCGGCCTCCTGGGCACGGCGGGGCTCGCCGAAGGCGAGGGACTCCTCATCGACCCCTGCCGGGCGGTGCACATGTTCGGGATGAAGTACCCGATCGACGTGGCCTTCCTCGACCGCGAGGGGCGCGTGGTCGGGCTCTGTCACCGGCTCGCGCCGGGTGCGCGCTCGCCGTATGTGCGCGCGGCGCGATCGGCGCTGGAGCTGCCGGCCGGCACGCTGGCGATGCACGCGATCACCGAAGGCGACACCCTGACCCTCAGTCCGCGGGAGATGTCCTGATGGCCGCCGCCCCCGCCGCCGCCGGTACCCCGGCCCGGCCCACCAGCTCCTGGCAGCCCCGCGCCCCCGAGAGCCTCGAGGACGCCGGACTCTCCGACGAGTTCGTGGAGGAGCTGATCCTCAAGGTGCTCTACGTCCAGGGCGCGCGCTCCGGCCAGGCGCTCACCGACGTGGTGCGGCTGCCGTTCACCTTCGTGGACTCCCAGCTGCTCGACATGCAGCAGCGCCGCTTCGTCGAGGTGCGCTCCGCCGCCGGCGCCAGCCGCGGGAGCTACGTCTTCGACCTCACCGGCACCGGGCGCGAGCGCGCCCGCGAGGCCTTTGCCGGGAGCCGCTACGTCGGGCCGGCGCCGGTGCCGCTCGCGCAGTACCGGCGCGCCGTGGCGGAGCAGAGCATCGGCAAGGCGCACGTGACCCGGGAGAAGCTGCGTCAGGGCTTCGGCGACATCGTCATCGACGACGAGATGCTCGACGTGCTGGGCCCCGCCATCAATTCGGCCAAGTCGCTCTTCCTCTTCGGCGAGGCCGGGAACGGCAAGACCCTCATCGCCGAGACGATCGCGAAGCTGCTGGGCGGGGAGCTGTACCTGCCGTTCGCCGTCGAGCTCGATGGCGAGATCATGGTGCTGGTGGATCCCACCTACCACCGGAGTGCCGTCGCCGCCCCGACCGACGACCCGATGGAAGCGCTCTGGCTCGACAGCGGAGCGGCCGACCGGCGCTACGCCCGGGTGCAGCGGCCCGTCGTGCTCGCGGGCGGCGAGCTCACGCTGGAGCAGCTCGATCTC
Source organism: Gemmatimonadales bacterium (assembly GCA_025935995.1). Lineage (GTDB taxonomy): Bacteria > Gemmatimonadota > Gemmatimonadetes > Gemmatimonadales > GWC2-71-9 > JAICUF01. The sequence goes on along the minus strand of JAICUF010000215.1, from coordinate 138 downwards.
CAGTACGACTCCTACACCAAGCTCTACCAGGCGCCGTTCCAGGTGAAGGCGAACGGCGGGGTGCTCATCATCGACGACTTCGGCCGCCAGCGCGTGCCGCCGCGGGATCTCCTCAACCGCTGGATCGTGCCGCTCGAG
>JAICUF010000015.1 GCA_025935995.1 Gemmatimonadales bacterium | reverse complement strand
GTGCCGGTCTCGGTCAGGTGCTGGTCGCCCGCTCCGGCCGTGAGTGCCCGGGCGATGCCGAAGTCCGCGACGAGCGCGTGGTTGCCGGAGAGGAGGATGTTCTCGGGCTTGATGTCGCGGTGGATGACGCCGTGCTGGTGCGCGTACTCGAGCGCGTCGGCCGCCTCACGCGCGATCCGGAGCGCGTCCTCGATCGGCAGCTGCTTCTCGCGGTTCAGCCGGTCCCGGAGCGATTCGCCCTCGATGAAGGGCATGGTGAACCAGAGCTGCCCGCCGGCGCTTCCGGAATCGTGCACCGTGAGGATGTGCGGGTGCTGGAGCCGGGCGGCGAGGCGGATCTCGCGCTGGAAGCGCTCGGGGCCGAGGGCGTGGGCCAGCTCGGCGTGCAGGACCTTGAGGGCGACGGGACGGTCGTGCCGCTCGTCGTGTGCGAGGTACACGGTCGCCATGCCGCCACGGCCGAGCTCGCGCTCGAGTGTGTAGTGGCCGGCGAGACCTGCTTCCAGCTCAGCTCGCGGGTCGGACAGCGATGGCTCGTTGGTGGGGGGACAGCTGCAACATAGGCCGCGCCGGGCCGAACGGGAAGCTCCCCGCGCCGTCCGCGCCGGCTTCGCTCGCCGTGGACTGCGGCGACGAGCAGTGGCAGCAGCCGCTAATTCCCTCCGCTCGCCAGCCGCTCGAACCGGGGGTCGCCCTTGAGCGAGGCGAACGTTGGATCGATCCGGAGCCGCCCGGGCGTCACGTAGTAGCGCGGCGTGAGCAGGGCCTCGATCCCGTCCAGCGCCCGCTCGCGCTCGCCCGTCAGCAGATAGATGCGCACCAGCTGGTGGGCCATGTAGGGCCCGTTCACCGCGTCCCGGCTGATGGGCCAGAGCGCGACGCCGCGCTGGCCTTCGGCGATCGCCTCCGCCTTTCGTCCGAGGTAGGCGAGCACGACGCCGTAGAGACAGTGCAGCTGGCCGTCGTCCGGTGCCGACTTGAGCTCGTCCAGCGCGGCGAGGCGCGCCGAGTCGGCGTACACACGCATGCGGGCCTGGTCGCCGCGCAGGCTCTCGATCTCCGCCAGCGAAAGCGCCCACGTCAGCCGATCGTCGTCGAAGGCGGAGGGACCCAGCCGGAGCACGACCTGCTGGTCGGCATCGGGGAGGACCCAGTACAGCTCGTTCCAGCCGGCCATGTACGCGGGCAGTGCCGCCGCATTCGCCGCGCTCGCCGCGGCCGCGCGGCGGTAGATCGCCTGCGCGGCCGGAAGGTCGCCGGCCGCGAGCTCGACCGTGATGCGCGTCTGGATGATCTGCACGTTGCCGGGTGCCAGCTGCATGGCGCGCTCGGCGCTGGCTCGCGCCTCCGGCAGACGGTGGAGGCGGATCTCATTGTCCGCCAGCTGCGACAACCGGATCGCCGAGCGGGGATCCAGGTCGGCGGCGCGCTGCAGCTGCACCTCCGCGGAGTCCCACTGGCCGCGCGCCCGGAGCAGCGTCGCCGACGCCGAGAGGGCTTCGGGGTCCGCCGGATTCAGCCGGAGGCCGGCTTGCAGCGCGGCCTGCGCCGAATCGGACTCGCGCTTCACCAGCTGGAAATAGCGGGCGAGACTGAAGTAGCCGGCCGCGCTGGCCGGCGCCACCGCGATCGCCCGATCGGCGGCGATCCGCGCGCGCCGGCCCAGCTCGGGCGAGGGGGCCCCGTTGACGTTGAGCAGCGCATAGGTCCGGCTCAGCTGGGCCCACGCGTCACCGAAGGCCGGATCGAGCGCCACCGCCTGCTCCAGCGCCGTGGCGCTCACCCGGAGCGACGGAGGATCGTTGCCGCGAACCCCGTTCGCGGTCTCCATGCCGCGGAGATAGGCGTCGTACGCCGCGAGGCTGGCCGTCGGCCGTTCGGCGAGCTGGCGCTTCGCGCTGTCGCCCAGGGCCACGTCGAGCGCGCCGGCCACGCGCCCCGCGATGTCCGCCTGCACCTGGAAGACGTCGGTGAGGTTGGCGTCGAACGGCTGCTGCCACCGGGACGCGCCCGAGGCGGCGTCGATCAGCTCGGGACTCACCTGCACCCGACTCGTGCCGTCCGGGTGCTTCTCCCAGCGCACCTTCCCGACCAGCAGGTAATTCACGCCGAGCGCGCGCGCGATCTCGCGCGGAGCGCGGGTGCTGTGGCGGAACTCCGCGGAGCTGGCCGACGACGTGACCTGCAGCCCGGGCAGCGACGTCAGCTTGCCGCGGACGGCATCGGTCATCCCGTCGGCGAAGTAGTCGTCGGCCGGCGCGCCCACGTTCTCGAAGGGGAGCACCGCGACGAGCCGGGGGCCGGAGGCGGTCTCGCCGCCGTGGCCCCGCCGCCAGGCGAAGAGGAGACCGAGGCCGACGGCGAAGCCGAGCAGGAGGGTGATGAGGGCGACGGGCATCCGGCGGCGCGATGCGCCGCCGGATGCGACGGGCGGGACGGGCAGGCCGGGCGAGACGGTCGTCGCGGCGCCGGCAGCAAGGGCGCGGGCCAAGTCGGCAGCGGTGGCGAAGCGGTCGGCGGGCACGAGCGCGAGCGCGCGGCCGACGGCGTGATCGAGAGCGTCGGGAATCGTGGGGCGCGTACGGTGGACGCTCGGCGCCTCGCCGCTGAAGCGCTTGGCGATCACGGCCTGCGGCGTCGGGCCGGTGAAGGGCGGCTCGCCCGCGAGCATCTCGTAGAGCACGGCGCCGAGGGAATAGATGTCGGTCCGGGGGCCGACGTCGTGCTCGCCGCTCGCCTGCTCGGGGCTCATGTAGGCCGGCGTGCCGATGGCGAGGCCGGTCTCGGTGAGGCGCTCGGCGCCGGCGGTGAGCGTGCGCGCGATGCCGAAGTCGGCGACCAGCGTGTTGCCGTCCTGCGTGAGCAGGAGATTCTCGGGCTTGATGTCGCGGTGCACGACGCCGTGCTGGTGCGCGTACTCGAGCGCCTGCGCCGCCTCGCGCGCGATCCGGACCGCCTCGTCCACCGGCAGCTGCTTCTCGCGATTCAGCCGCTGGCGGAGGCTCTCGCCCTCGATGAAGGGCATGGTAAACCAGAGCTGGCCGGCGGCGTCGCCCGAATCGTGGACGGTGAGGATGTGCGGATGCTGGAGCCGGGCGAGGAGGCGGATCTCGCGCTGGAAGCGCTCGGGGCCGAGCGAATGGGCGAGGTCGGGGTGCAGGACCTTGAGGGCGACGGGCCGGTCATGGCGGACGTCGTGCGCGAGGTACACGGTCGCCATGCCCCCGCGGCCGAGCTCGCGCTCGATCGTGTAGTGGCCGGCGAGACCTGCCTCGAGTCCAGCTCGCGGGTCGGACAGCGGTGACTCTTCGGTGGGGATACGCGGAAGGTATCCCGCCGCGCGGATTGCGGGAAGCGCGAGCGCCGCTCCGCGCCTACGCTGCCCGCAGCGTCACGACCGGATCCACCCGCGCCGCCCGCGCCGGCACCAGGCAGGCGGTCCAGAACGCGAGCCCTGCCGGCCAGAAATGGCTGCGACGAGGCCGATCAGGCGCATCCGCCGGCCGTTGCCCGCCACAGACGCACGTGGCAGATTCGAGCGGTCGACCAACGTCCGGGACCAGCGAGGAGATCGAATGACGTCCGTTCGCGAGCTGCTGCAGGAGCTGGAGCAGGAGGCACCCGCCACGCGCCGGGTGCTCGCCCGCGTCCCCGGGGACCGCCTCGACTGGCGGCCGCACGAGCGGTCCATGTCCATGGGCCAGCTCGCCAACCATCTGGCGCAGATTCCGCTCGGGATCATCTCCGCATCCCTCCAACCGAGCTTCGATCCCGGGGCGCTGCCGCCGCCCGTGCCGCCCGCCGGCATCGACGCGCTGCTCGCGACGTTCGACGAGGGAATGGAGTATGCCCGCGCGACGCTCGGCACCATGCCCGACGCCGATCTCGACATTCCGTGGAAGGTGATGCGGGGCGAGAAGGTCCTCTTCGCGATGCCGCGCGGCGCGGTGCTCCGGACCATCCTCCTCAACCACTCCTACCATCATCGCGGCCAGCTCACGGTGTATCTGCGATTGAACGGGATTTCGCTGCCGTCGGTCTACGGTCCGACCGCCGACGAGCCGCCGTTCGGGATGTGAGGGGACTTCCCGGCCGATGACGGCTGATCGACGGATCGACGGCTGAAGCCGCCGCTCGGCCAGGGGCCCTGAAGGGGCGTCGGGGGCTGCTCCGAGCGGTGTTCCGCAATCTGTGAACGATCGTACTCAAGCCGAGTACGGTCGTACTCAAGCCGAGTACGGTCGTACTCAAGCCGAGTACGGTCGTACTCAAGCCGAGTACAGTCGTATTCAAGCCGAGTCAGTGCTCGGGAGGTGGCGCCCGCCCGCCCCGCCCGTCCGGTGCGCCGGCTCCTGCTGCCGCTCGCGGCGCTCGACTCCGGGCGTAGATTGAAGGCGTTCCCACAACCGGCCCGGAGCTTCCCGATGCGTCTCCGCTGTCTCGCCCTGCTCGCCTCGATCGCCCTGCTGGTCTCCGCCGCCGCCGCCGCCCAGGCCATCGATTCGCTGCCGGCCGATCTCTCGGCGCGAGCGGCGGCGGCGGTGAACGACGTCATCCGCGCCACCCAGGTGCCGAGCGCGTCGGTGGGCATCGTGCGCGACGGGCGCATCGTCTACGTCCAGGCCTTCGGCCACGCGCGGCTCTCGCCGCCGGTGGCGGCCCGGCCCGACATGCACTACGCCGTGGGCTCGATCAGCAAGCAGTTCACCGTGGCCGCGGTGATGCTGCTGCAGCAGGAGGGGAAGCTCTCCATCGACCAGCCGCTCGCCACCTGGTTCCCCGAGCTCACGCGCGCGAGCGAGGTGACGCTCCGGAACCTGATGTCCCACACCTCGGGCTACGAGGACTACGCGCCGCAGGACTACACCATTCCGGCCTGGACCCACGCGACCACGGCGCAGAAGATCGTGCACGAGTGGGCGACCAAGCCGCTCGACTTCGACCCCGGCACCCAGTACCAGTACAGCAACACCAACTACAACATCGTCGGCCTCGTGATCGAGAAGGTGAGCGGGCAGCCCTTCTGGCAGTTCCTCTCGTCCCGCGTCCTCCAGCCGCTCGGCCTGAGCCACACCATCGACCTCGACACCCGGCACGACCTGCTCGAGCCCACCGGCTATTTCCGCCACGCGCTCGGCCCCCTGCGCCCGGCGCTCACCGAAGCGCCGGGCTGGTACTTCGCCGATGGCGAGCTCGCGATGCCCGTAAGCGACCTCCTCACCTGGGACATCGCGGTGATGAACCAGACGCTCCTCTCGCCCGCGTCGTACGCCGAGATGGAGAAGCCGACGAAGCTCAAGGATGGGAAGACGAGCAACTACGGCCTCGGCTTCACCCTGGGTGCGGTGAACGGGCATCGTCTGGTGTCGCACGGCGGGGAAGTGGGCGGCTTCGTCGCCGCCAACTACGTCTTTCCGGACGACAAGATTGCGGTCGTGGTGCTCACCAACCAGGAGGCGAGCCCCGCGGCCGGCGCGATCGCGCGCCAGCTCAGCGCGCTCATGCTGCCCGGGGTGGCGCAGGCCGCCGACAGCGCGGGCGAGGCATGGGCCCGCCAGGTGCTCGACGGGCTGCAGCACGGCCGCGTCGACCGCTCGCGCTTCACGTCCAACGGCAACTTCTACTTCGATCCGCAGGCGATCGCCGACTACCGGACGAGCCTGGCACCCTTCGGCGCGATCGCCTCGCTCCGGGAGACGACGAAGTTCGATCGGGGCGGGATGACCTACCGGGGATTCGCGGTGGAGTTCGCGAGCGGGAAGCGGGTCAATCTTTCGACCTTCACCGTGCCGGACGGCCGGATCGAGCAGTTCCTGGTGGAACCGGCGAGCTGACGGCGGGCAGGAGAGGCCGGCCCCACGCCGCCATGGCGGCCGCTCTGAATCTCAGGGGCGCCGCTGCCCGCCGGCACGCTCATCGTGTCCCCCGGCGTAGACACGTTGCCGGCGGGCGCGTCGCGGCAGTTCACCGTGCTCTGGTCGAGCAGCGCCCCGGACATCGCTTCGGTCTCCCCCGATGGCCTGGTGGCCGGACGGGCGAGCGGCGACGCCACGATCACGGCGCTCGTGGCCGACCAGCGCGGCACCGCGGCGATCCGGGTCGAGCGACGCTTCAGTGCCGTCGCGGTGGCCGTCGGCAGCTCGAGGGCGGCCGCCGGGCGACCTTCACCGCACCCGCGGTCGGCGGCCCCGCCTTCTCGTCCATCAGCGTGAGCGGCTCGCGAGCTGGCGCCGGCTGCTCGGCTCCGGTGCGCTCCTTCTCGGCGCCTGCGGGGGACAGCACGACGCGCTCGGCCCCGGCGGAACGACGCCGGTGGCATCGGAGTACGCCGGCTGCGGTGGTGACGACACCGGCGCCGATCGTTGCCCTGGGGCACGGCGGCCTGTGCGGGCTCGACGCGGCCGGCAACGCCGCCTGCTGGAGCCAGGATATCAGCTTCACCCTCTGGTCGGCATCGGCGGTGCGCGGTGGCGTCCACTTCACGTCGCTGTCCTACGGCGCGGGGACCGCGGCGTGCGGCATCACGGCCGCCGGCGCCACCTGCTGCTGGGGAGACAACGGCGCCGGTGAGCTCGGATCCCCGGACGCCGCCGGTGCGGCGAGCACGGTGGTGCCGCGGCACCTTCAGTTGTTGGCGTACGAGCTGAAGTCGATGGCGAAGGCGATGAGCTTCACCAGACCGACGCCGACGGCGAGCAGGATGACGGTGCCGACGACGTTGGTGCGCCTCACGTTGAGCGAGTCGATCTCTCCCCGCGCGAAGGCGAGCCGTGTCTTCCCGGGCCCATGGGTGCCGATCAGCGAGTCGGGCGTGAAGGTCGCACTCCCGAGCACAGTCGGCGTTCGGCCCTGCCAGACGCGCACGGCGCCCCCGTTCGGCTCCGGCAGGCTGGCGAGCGGCTGGCCCCAATGGGTGCAGCCGGCGAGCTGGATGGTCGTGAGGGCGAGCATCAGATGGCGTGAGATTCGCATTCGTGAGTCCGGCATGCAGCCTCCATGAACAGAGTGGATACTGCCGTCACCGTGCGGAGCCAGGATGCGGCCCGCCCGTCCTCCCGGCGTCCCCCGGCGGCGAAATGTGCGCCCTTCCGTCCCTCCGCCCTTTCCCCGTATCATCCCTCGTGCTCCCCGACACCCTCGCCGCCGCCATCTCCGATCGCTACCACCTCCAGCGCGAGCTGGGGCAGGGGGGCATGGCGACCGTCTACCTCGCCCAGGACCTGCGCCACGAGCGGGACGTCGCGGTGAAGGTACTCCGCCCCGAGCTCGCCGCCATGCTCGGCGCCGAGCGGTTCCTCACCGAGATCCGGACGACCGCGCGTCTCCAGCATCCGCACATCCTCCCGCTCCACGACTCGGGCAACGCCGGCCCCTGGCTCTTCTACGTCATGCCCTACGTGCCGGGCGAGACGCTGCGCGACCGGCTCAATCGCGAGAAGCAGCTTCCCATCGGCGACGCCGTGCGGATCGCCGTCGCCGTCGCCTCGGCACTCGACTACGCCCATCGCCACGGCGTGATCCACCGCGACATCAAGCCCGAGAACATTCTCCTCCACGAGGGCCAGGCGCTGGTGGCCGACTTCGGCATCGCGCTCGCCGCGAGCAAGGCGAGCGGCAGCCGCCTCACCGAAACGGGCCTGTCGCTCGGCACGCCGCACTACATGAGTCCCGAGCAGGCGATGGGCGAGCGGGAGATCACGGCGCGGAGCGACGTGTATGCCCTGGGCTGCATCACCTACGAGATGCTCACCGGCGAGCCGCCCTTCACCGGGAGCAGCGCGCAGGCGATCGTCGCCCGCGTGCTGACCGAGGAGCCGCGGCGCATCACCCTCCAGCGGAAGAACGTGCCCCCCGCGATGGAGGCCGCGGTGCTCACCGCCCTGGAGAAGCTGCCGGCCGACCGCTTTCCCACCGCCGCCGCCTTCGCCGAGGCATTCACCGGCGGCCGGGGGACCGGGGCGGGGGAAACCTGGGTTACACCGGTCGGCATGACGGCGACCTCCACCGTGAGGGTCGCACCGGCCGCGGCGCGGGACGGCCGATGGCGCCTCGCCGCGATCGCTGCCGGCGTGGCCGCCCTCGCGGCGGCGGCCATCGCCGGCTGGGCACTGACCCGGCCGACGGCGCCCGCCGCCGCCGTCTCCAACAACTACGTCCTGCTCGGCGACAGCACGGCGCCGAGCACCGCCGCGCCCTCCCTCGCACTCTCCCCCGACGGCAGCACGCTGGCCTTCCGGGACGTGCGACCGGGCGGCGGGCTCTGGCTCAAGCGGCGCGACGCGCTCCAGCCGGTCGCACTGGCCGGCACCGAGCGCGCGACCAATCCTGCCTTCTCACCCGACGGACAGTGGATCGTCTTCGTGGCGGACGGCCGGCTCAAGAAGGTGGGCGCCGCCGGCGGCCTCGTCTCCATCGTGGCCGACTCGGCGGCGGCGTCGGGATTCGGCGGAGCGACCTGGCTCGACGACGGGACGATCGTCTTCGTGCCGCCCCAGATCGACGAGCTCCGGCGCGTCGCCGCGAGCGGCGGGCCGGTCACCCGCGCGCTTCGCGACAGCACGCTGAGCAGTGTCGGGCTCGGCATGCCGGTGGCGCTGCCGGGTTCGCGCGGCGTCCTCTTCCAGGGCTGCACCTCGGGCTGTGTGACCATGGGCATCCGCGTGCTCGACCTGAAAACCGGCCGGCAGAAGATGCTCCTTCCCGACGCGGCGCAGGCGGTGTACCTGGGCCACGGCCGGATGCTGTACGTGCGCCGCGACGGCACGGCGCTCGTGGCCGCCTTCGATCTCGAGAAGCTCGAGGTGAAGGGGCAGGGGACGCCGGTGTTCGACGGCGTGCAGATCGGCCTGGGCTTTGCCCACCTCGCGGTCTCGCCGCTCGGGACGGTGGTCTACATCCGCGGCAGCGGCAACATCGGCCAGAACGTCGTCGTGCGCGTCTCCGCCGACGGGAAATTCGACCCGATCGATCCCGACTGGTTCGGCGCCATCAATTCCTTCGACCTCTCCCCCGACGGCCGCCGGATGGCGGTCGGCACCGGCACCACCAACGGCGATCTCAACATCTGGATCAAGCAGCTCGACAAGGGCCCCGTCACCCGGCTGAGCTTCGGCGGGCGCGACCGCCGACCCTCGTGGTCGCCGGACGGGCGCACCGTCGCCTTTCTCCGCGACACCGGCAGCACGAGCATCGTGATGGCCCGCGCCGCCGACGGCAGCAGCGCCGAGCGGGTGCTGGCGCGGCTTCCCTACCAGCCGCAGGAGATCGAGTGGTCGGCCGACGGCAAGTTGCTCATCCTCCGGACCGACTCCGGCAGCCCCGGCGCCGGCGACCTGCTCGGCGTGCCGCTGGATGGCGCGGCGGGTGGCGGGAGCGAGCCGGCGCCGGTGCCGCTGGTGACGAGCCCTTTCCTCGACCTCTCGCCGTCGGTGTCCCCCGACGGAAAGTGGCTGGCCTACGCCTCGAACGAGTCGGGGACACTCGAGGTCTACGTGCGGCCGTTCCCCGCCACCCAGTCGGCCCGGATCTCGATCTCCGTGAACGGGGGCTCGGAGCCGCGCTGGTCCCGCGACGGGAAGACCCTGTTCTTCCTGGATGCGAGCAAGCACATGAACGCGGCGCGGGTGACGACGGCAGGCGGGCTCGCGGTGGAGCGGATCGAGCACCTGTTCGACGCGACCGGCTTCCGTCCCGACGGCTTTCACCAGTCGTACGAGACGACCGCCGACGGCCACTTCATTTTCCTCGCCGCACGCCAGGTCCCCGGCCAGGCGGCCGAGTCGCGCGTCGTCTGGACGGAGAACCTGCTCGGCCGCTAGCGACACGGCCGAGCCGCCCGGCCCCCGCGTCAGGCCGCGGCGCCCTCCGGCGCGCGCGCTCCCGCCACCGCCCGCCGGATCGCCGCCGCGTGATGATAGCTGTGCCGCACGGCGTGATCCTCCAGGAAGAACTGACAGGTAAGCGTCGTGTCGGAGTAGAGCGAGATCGGAGCCGCCTGATCGAGCTGCGCGTCGCTGAGCCCGCGGATCGCGGTCGCCGCGGCCGCGCTGTTCCGCCGCACGAGCTCGATCGCCGCCTCGCGGGTGACGTCGGCGTACTCGCGGGCGTGGGTCGCGTTGATCTCGTGCACCGCATCCCAGCTCACCCCGGCGATGGGTTGACCCTCGGCGAGGCCCTGAGCGAGCTGGATCTCGAGCGGGTACATCGAGGCGACGTGGTGGACGACGACGCCGGCGGTCCGCCCGTCCCCGGGCAGCCGCAGCTCCCATTCGTCGTCGGTGAGCGAGGCGGCCAGGGCGGTGAGATCGCTGGCGCCCTGTTCCAGCCGCTGGGCGAGTGCTTCGGCGCGTCGTGACATGGTGCGTTCTCCGGTCCGTGGTAAGGGGGGCCTTACCAGTCAATCGGAAACGCCGGCCGGACGACGACAATCCAACCGGAGAGGAACCGATGATCCGCCGCCTGAGGCCGCTTGGCGCGGTCCTGCTGCTCGCCGCCGCCGCCTTTGCCGACCCCGTGCCCGTCGACTGGCCGATGGTCGCGCGCATCCGGGAGGAGGGGCTCCAGCACTCCCGCGTGATGGACTTCGAGAGCTACATGACCGACGTCCTCGGCGCGCGGCTCACCCTCTCCCGCGACATGCAGCGGGCGCAGACCTGGGTCCAGGGCGAGCTCCGCGAGCTGGGCCTCGCGAACGTGACGGCGGAGCCGTTCATGGACTTCGGCGTGGCGTGGGACAACGAATATGTCTCGGTGCACATGCTGGAGCCCGACTACTCGCCGCTCGTGGCCTATCCCCTCGCGCACACGCCGGGCACCGATGGGAGGCAGGTCGCGCAGGCGGTGATCGTGGAGCTGGCCACGCGGCCGGACCTCGACGCGTGGCGCGGGAAGCTGCGCGGCATGGCGGTCCTCAGCACGCCGCCCGCCACGATCGATCTGGCGCCGCTCACCAACGGCGTTCCCCGCTACACCGACCAGCAGCTGGAGGCGCTGGAGCACACCGTGATCGCGCCGGCCCGACCCGCGCCGCCGCGCCCGCCGCGGAATCCCGATCTCCTCACCAGCGAAGAGAAGGCCGCCTTCTTCAAGGGCGAAGGGGTCGCGGCGGTGCTGCAGAGCGAGAGCGGCTGGCTGGGCGCGGTGCGCGGCTATTCGCGGCCGGGTACGCGGACCGACCACTGGTCGGCGGCGGGGGATTCAGCGGCGCCGGTGATGATCGCGGTGACGCCGGAGCACTACAACCGGATGTACCGGATCCTCAAGCGGGGGATCCCGGTGAAGGTCGAGCTCGAGGTGCGGAACCGGATCGGCCAGCAGGTGGAGCAGGCGATGAACATCACGGCCGAGATTCCGGGGAGCGATCTCAGGAACGAGGTCGTGATGATCGGCGCGCACTTCGACACCTGGCACGCGAGCCCCAACGCGAGCGACAACACGTCGGGCGTCGCCGTGGCGCTCGAGGCCATGCGGATCCTCAAGGCCGTCGGCGCGAAGCCCCGGCGCACCATCCGGATCGCGCTCTGGAGCGGGGAGGAGCAGGGGCTCTGGGGTTCGCGGGCATACGTGCGGCAGCACTTCGGCATGCCGGGCGACACCGCCGCGCCGAAGAAGCCCGAGTACGACCGCCTCTTCGCCTACTTCAATCAGGACTATGGGCCGGGGCAGTACCGCGGGATCTACCTGCAGGGCAACGAGGCCGCGCGCTCATTGCTGACGGCGTGGATGGAGCCGTTTCACGACATGGGGATGACGGTCGTGTCGAACCAGAGCGTGGGCAGCACCGATCACGTCGCGTTCGACGCGGCGGGGCTGCCGGGATTCCAGTTCCTGCAGGACCACGTCCCCGGCACCGGCGGCCACACCAACCTGGATTTCTACGACACGATCCAGCCCGAGGACCTCATGAAGAACGCGGTGATCATGGCGTCGTACGCCTGGCACGCGGCCCAGAGCGAGGCGCGGATGCCCCGGAAGGCGCGGCGATGAGGCACCGATCGAGCGGGGATCAGCCGGAGTCCACCGTCACCACCAGCGCCTGGATCTTCCCGTCCACGTCGCCGGCCCCGAAGCGGCGAGCGATCGCCGCTTCCGCCACGTCGGTGGCCTCACCGAGGCGGGCGGGGTCGAGGGCTTCGATCTCGTTCCGGAGCGGGGTGCCCTGGCAGTAGGCGAGGGCCGGAATGCGGGCGCTCACCGCCCGGCTCCGCGCAGTCACGATATCGATCCGCGCCGGCGAGGTGAAGCCGCCGGCGGCGATGTCGTGCGCGATCGCGCGCGGGTCGTGGTAACCGTGCGGCGTCCGTGCCAGGAAGCGAGGTGGATCGGACGGGAAGAGCGTCGCGAGTGCCGCGGTCACGTCGTCGGCGAACTCGTTGTCCTCGATCCGGTCCCAGGTGCTCAGGAGCAGCGTGCCGCCCGGCCGGAGCACGCGCCGCGCCTCGGCAAAGGCGCGCGGGCGGTCGGGGAAGAACATGACGCCGAACTGGCAGACGACGGCATCGAAGGAGCCGTCGGCGAAGGGCAGCCGCTCGGCGTCGGCCTCGCGCCACTCGACCGGCCGTCTCGTGCCGATGGACGCCGCGCGGTCGAGCATCGTCGGGTTGAGGTCCGTCGCCGTGATCGCCGTCCGCGCGGGCAGGGAGGCGGCCATCGCGCGCGTCGCGACGCCGGTCCCGGCGGCGACTTCGAGGATGCGCTCCGGCGCGAGTGCCAGGACGCGCTCCGCCAGGTCCGCCGCGTACGGCTGGAAGATGAGCGGCACGAGCCAGGTGTCGTACAGCTCGGGGATCGAGCCCGCGAACCGGCTGTCGACGTTCCCGCTCATGCGCGCCGCCGGAGGAACTTGAGCCCCGACCAGGTCTCGTCGATGGCGCAGACCTTCACGTCCACCCAGCCGGTCGGGAGGCAGATCTCGCGGATCAGGTTCTCGGTGAGATCGGTGGCGCGGCCGGAGCTCTTCTTCGGCCAGGCCACCCAGACCATGGCGCCGTCCGGGAGGCTGGCCGCGACGCGAGGAAAGCCGCGGCGGAGGACGTCGGCGGCGGTCGAGAAGAGGATGGTGACGCCGGCGGACTTCGACGCCCGCCGGCCGAGCGTCACTCCCTCAGGAAGCGGGCCGAGGATCGTCTCGACATCGGCCGGCGCATGCACGAGCCCCACCCGGTGCCCGGGCCTGATGCCCAGCTTCTCGCTGAGGAGCTTTCCGGAATAGCTGGCCGGCATGGCTGCACGTTAAGCATCACTTCACCGACAGCCAATAGCTCGCCTTGACGAGCAGGATGTTGTCCCCCGTAGTGCCGAAGGCGTGGAGCACGTCGCGCGGGCCGGCGAGGGCCCGGCTCACCTCGTCTCCGAACCGGTCCTGCTGCCAGACGAGGAAGAGCGTGCTTCCCGGCCGCCACTCCCAGCGGAGGACGACGTTGCTCCGGAGCGAGCGCACCAGGAAGTCGCGGTTCGGCAGATCGAAGGTCTGTCCGTCGGCCGTGACCGTCTGGCTTCCGTCGGCGCCGGTCTCGATGGTCGTGCCGTCGGTGCCGTAGCGGCGCATCTCCTGGGTCCTGGGCGCCGCCAGCTCGCCGAATCCACTCCAGCGGCCGCTCGACGCGAACGGCTCGGCGTACAGCTCCAGCGTCAGGTTCGGCGTGAAGGCGTAGCTGGCCCGGATCTCCGCCAGGATCGTGCTCTGCTCGATGGTCGCGAAGACGTAGCGGTTGCCGAAGGTCGCGGCGGGGCCGCCGGCGAGCGTCGTCACGTACTGCTGGTTGTCGCGCACGCGGAGATAGTTCGGGAGGAAGGAGAGCTCCCAGCGCGGCCCCGGCCGCACGATCACGCCGCCGCTGATGCGATAGATGTAGGCGCCCCGCTCGTAGTCGCCGTAGTAGACCCGGCCGCGCACGCGCACCTTGCCCAGCAGGTTGTTGCCGACCTCGACGATGCCGGTGACGTCGCGCGGCGTCTGCATCAGCGGGCCGCCGCGCGTGAGCTTGTCGCTCTGGCCGCGGAGGTCCGTCCACGCCGTGAGGTTGGTCCACCAGTAGTTCCGGAAGGTGATCGCCGCGTCGGTCCGGTAGAACGAGAAGGTCCGCGCCCCACCGTAGTTCACCGCCGCGTCGGCCTCCGCCTGGAGGCTGTACTCGCGGAAGATTCCCTTCGGCTCCGTCTCCTGATACGCGCCGAGGATGCCGCCGTAGATCTGGTCGGCCTGGCTCAGGCGGCCGGCATCGTTGATCTCGAAGCCCGGGCTCCGCACGTCGCCCCACACCTGGCCCAGCCAGTGCTTGCCGCCGCGCTTGGCGAGGGTGAGCGCGGCCGCGTAGCCGGTGAGCGAGGTGCGCGACGGGTCGAGCTCCACGTAGTTCGCGTCCGGCCGCTGGTAGTAGCGGGCGCTCGACTGCTGCACCCGCGCGATGTCGGTACTGTCGCCCTCGACCCGGCTTCCGCCCAGGTGGCCCGACAGCTCGTAGTTCCCGTGACCGAAGCGCAGGAGCCAGTCGGCCCCCCCGGCGACGGCGTTGCGATTGAGGTAGGGCGACAGCGGATCGCCGTCGGCGAGCCGGCGGCGGACGCCGGTGGCGCTGACACCGATCGTGGAGCCCGCGGCGCCGACTTCCTGCTGGGCGCGGAGCACGCCGTAGGCGGTGAGCGGCGCCGCCGGCCTGGTGCCGAACGTGCCCGACACAGGGTCGAAGGTGCGGACGTGCTCGTCGTCGGTGACCGCCGCGAGCGCGCCGAGCGTGGCGCCCGAAGCGAACCGGCTGGTGACTCGGGCCGCGCCCAGGATGGAGCTCGTCGTGGGCACGTCGTTGTAGGTGCCGTCGGCCAGCTCGCCGCGGGGCGCGCCGCCGATCCGGCGGGAGTAGAAGTAGGCGGGCCCGTTCCCCTCGAGCAGCTGGCGGTTCTCGGTGAAGAAGGGCCGGCGCTCGGCGAAGAACGACTCGAACGCCGACAGGTTCACTTCCGCCGGGTCGGCTTCCACCTGGCCGAAGTCGGGATTCGCCGTGACCGCGATGGTGGTGGACGATCCGATCCCGATCTTCATGTCAGCGCCCGCCCTGGCGCCGACCTGCGTGCGCGCATCGAACGGATTCGCGAGGTCGGGCGAGCCGCGCATCGTCGCGTCGCTCGCGACGTAGGGGAGCAGCTCGATGTGGCGGGCGGGGTGCACGTCGTCGAGCCCCGTGAGGGTGCCGAACCTCGAGGCCCAGCCCGCCTCCGAGCGCGGGATCCTGACCCAGTAGTCCTGCTCCTTCCGCGCGGGAACGGTGCGGCGCAGGTTGAGCCCCCAGCGCTGGATGGCGCGCTGACTGAAGCGGAGCTGGGAGAAGGGGATCCGCATCTCCGCCGTCCAGCCCAGCGAGTCGATGTGCACCGCGGCGGACCAGACGGGGTCGAACGAGGCGTCGATCGTGTCCTCGTCGTCGTCGGGGTGATACCAGTCGAGGCGCGTGCCCGCGGCGGTGACGCCGAAGGTGTAGGCCGTCCGCCGGTCGAGGTACGGATCGAGCGAGACCCGGAGCTGCTCGGCCCCGGTGGTATTATCTCGCCGGGCGACGGCGGCCTCGATGTGCGCGGGATCCCGGCTGTACATGCGCGCGCCGATGTACAGCGCGTCGCCGTCATAGAGAAAGCGCACCTCCGTGCTGTCCACCGCCGGCGCGCCCTCGGCGGGCCGCCGCTGGGTGAAGCCGGCGGCCGCGGGGGCGGTCGACCAGATCGGCTCGAGCCGGCCGTCGATCACCGGCGCCGCATCCACGCGCACGGCCGCGATGCTTCGCGGCGGAGCCGGCTGCTGCTGTGCGGCGGCCAGCACGAACAGGAACGCCGCGATCACGGGCGCGCCGAGCGCACGTGCTGCTCCGCGCGGCGATGGTCGCCGTCGGACGAGATGCTGTCGAGCGCGGCGTCGTAGGCCGCCGCCACCTGCGCATCGTGCATCCGCTCCGGCGAGACCGCGAGCAGCACGCGCGTCTTGTCGCCGTCGGACGAGATGTGCCGCGCCGACTCGAGCGCGGCGACGGCGATGTCGCTCCGCTCGCTCTCGCGCGACAGCACGGCCAGGAGGGCGCGCGCGCGGTCGCCGTCGGACGACACGCTCCCCGCCGCCCGGAACCAGGCATCGCGCGCCGAGGGTGCGTCGAGCGCGGGGGCATCGGCGGAGCGCACGAGGACGTTCGACTTGTCGCCGTCGGAGCTGATCGGTGCGGCGGACACGAGGAGCGCGGTCAGCGCGGCGGCGTCGGTGCGGGCGCGGGGGAGGGCGGCCAGGAGGACCAGCCGGCGGTCGCCGTCGGAGGAGATGGAGGACGCGGCAGCGAAATAGCCGTCCCGGATCGGGGCAGCCGCGATGTCGAGCGAGCCCGCCAGCGACCGGAGGAGGCTCGCCTTGTCGCCGTCGGAGCTGATCTCGCGCTCGATGATGCGGAGTGCGGCGACGTGCTGCGCGGGCGTGAGCCGCGCCTTGTCGAAGAGGACGGAGAGATAGACCCGCTTCACTCCGTCGCTCCGGATCCGGCGGCTCTCGGCGAGCAGCCCGTCGGGCCCTTCCTTCCGGAGGATCCGCTCGGCCCGCGGGCCCGCGTTGAGCCCCTGCTCGCGGATCAGCTCGGGCAGGATGCGCGCGAGCCAGCTCTGCCGGTCGGCGTCGTCGTCGGCGCGCGGTACGCCGTTCACGGTGTAGGTGCTCTTCACGCCACCGCCTTCACCCCGGAACTCGATGTGACGGAGGGGCTCGCCGCGCATCTGCTCGTCCACGATGAGCGAGCTCCCAGGCTCGAGCGACGCCACCGAGCGATCGTCGTCGCTGAACTCGACGGCGCCGTCGAGGAGGACGGAGACGCTCCGCTTCCCGTCGGACCAGATCATGTGGGTGTGCTGGCGGCCACCGTCGGTGGATTCGGAGACGCGGCTGATCTGCGTCCCGGAGCCGCCCTGGCAGGCGAGGGGCTGGGCGGCGGCGGCGCCGGCGCCGAAGAGGGCGGCGGCAAAGAGCGTGGGCTTCATCGGGTTCTCCTTCTGGAATAGATGCTGATTTTTCAGCACTTCAGGGCACACGAAGAGCGCGTCGGCAGCGGTCAACGCCTCCCGGCAGGCGGCGGCTACTTCAACTGGCCGCCGGCCCACCGCGCCACCACCATGTCGAGCCACTGCTGAGCGGCGTCGTCCCACGCATGCGACACGCCGTCGATCCGGTAGTCATAGGTGAACCGCCCGCCGCCGGCGGGACGGATCTTCGCCGTGCGCACCGTGGTGACGGTGACGCCCGGATTCTCGGGGTCGGGATGCACGGTGTGCTCGATTTCGAGCGAACCGCCCGGCTCGAACCCGACCAGGTGCCGCGCACCGGCATCCACGAGGGCCTTCCGGGCGGTGATCCGGACTTCGTAGCTCGGGCTGCCGCCGTGGGTGCCGTTCAGCTCGAGGTCGGTGGTCCAGCGGCGGGTGCCGTTGATGACGCGGGTCTCCGCGGTGGTCGCGACGGTCGGCTGCGAGTGCTGCTCGCGGGCGCCGCTGCCCGCGACCGGCATCATGGAGCTCGTGATGCTGCTCGCGCTCGTGGCCGTGTTCGCCCCGCCGGGCAGGATGGCGCGGAGGACGGTGCCGCGGTCGCCGTCGCTCGCGATCGACTGGGCCGCCGTCACGATGGCGGCGCGCGCGTCGTCGTCGATCGGCTGATGCGCGATCGCCGTCATGAGGACGCGCGCCTTGTCGCCGTCGGACGCGATGGAGCGGGTGCTCCGGATGACATCCGCCAGCGCCGCGGGCTCGAGGCGGGTGCGGCCGAGGAGATGCACGAGCAGGTCGGCCTTGTCGCCATCCGACGTGATGGGGGCGATGGCCGAGACGAACGCCGCGCGCACGGGCGCGTCGCTCAGCGGCGCCGCATCGAAGGCGGCGGCGAGGACGTCCTTCCGGTCGCCGTCGGAGGCGAACCGCGAGACGCTGTCGAAGAAGGCCGCCCGCTGGGCGGGGTCGTCGAACGCCACCCGGGGAATGGCGGCGCGGAGCACGTCGGCCCGATCGCCGTCGGAGGTCATCGACCGGGTGGCCTTGAGGAGCGCGGCCACGTCAGCGCGATCCAGCTTCGGATGGCGCAGGACGGCGCGGAGGACGTCGGCGCGCTCGCCGTCGTCGGTCATCGAGGCGGCGGCGGCGATGACGCGGCGGAGGGTGGAGTCGGTGAGGAGCGGCCTGGGGGCCGCGGCGGACGAGGCGGACCGGGCGGGCGGGGCGGGCGGCTTGGCGGAGTCGTTCGCGTTTGCCGCCGAGGGCGTCGGAGCGGACTGCTCCGGTGCGACCGCTGTGACCGGGCGCGGCGCGGCGCCGCCGATGGCGGCGATGGGAACGAGGGCGGTGGCGGCAAGCGCGCCGACCCAGAGCGCGCTGCGGGCGCGGAGGCCGCCGCGGGGGGAGCCGCCGTCGAGGATGGCGAGGAGGCGGCCCTCGAACTGGGAGCGGCGCGCCATCGCCATGGCGGGCATCGGGCCGCCGGCGGCGCCGTGGGTGCGCACGATGTCGAGCAGGTGATCCGCATACGCGCTCGGCAGGGTGCCCAGGCCGATGACGGCGTCGTCGCAGGCGCGCTCGCGCTCGTCGCGGAAGCGCTTCATGGCGACCCAGGCGAGCGGGTTGAACCAGTTGCCGGCGAGTGCCAGGTGCGCGATCCACTGGGTGAGCGCGTCGCGCCGGCGCACGTGGGCCAGCTCGTGCGCGAGCACCACCGTCCGGCGCTCGTCGTCCCACGTATCCGCGTCGGCCGGGAGCCAGACCACCGGCTGCAGCACGCCCCACGTCATCGGCACCGTGCCGCGATCGCCCTGAAGGAGCGTGACGCCGCGACCGAGACCGAGCCGGCTCGCGATCGAGTGCGCGGCATGGAGCCAGCGCGCGTCGGTCATCATGCGTGCGTGGCGGCCGAGCCACCACACGCCGGCGAGGCCGGCCAGGAGGCGAAGGAGGACGAGGGCGGCGCCCGCCATCCAGATGAGCGGCAGCACGCGGATCCAGTCGATCGCGGGCCGTACCGGGACGATGTCGTAGCGCGTGGACCCGGCAGGGACGACGTCGCCGGTGCGCTCGATCGCCTTGAAGGCGAAGGCGAGGGCGGGCGGGGCGGGCGAGGCGGACGGTGCCGCGGGGGCCGCGACCCGGGAGAGGCCGTCGATCCGCCAGGCGGGGAGGATCGCGCCGAGGAGGGGCAGGGCCAGGACGCCCGCGAGGGCCAGGGTCCACACGAGGTGGCGCGCGGCGGCGGAGGCATGACGCATGAGGCGCGTCACGGCAAAGGCGACGAGCAGGATGAGGGACCCCTTGAGGGTCCAGGCGATGAGCGCGGTGGTCACGTTCCCTCCTGGCGGGCCCGCTCGATGAGGCCGGCAAGCCGGTCGAGCTCTGCGGGCGACAGCTTCTCCTCTTCCACCAGCGCGTTCACCACCTGCTCGGCGCTGCCGCCGAAGAAGGTTCGGACGAGGTGGGTGAGCGCCGAATTGCGGGCGCGGTCGCGCGGGACGGTGGGGGCGTAGATGTAGCGCTGGCCGTCCTGCTGATGCCGGACGCGCCCCTTGTCCTCGAGGAGCCGGAGCGCGGCCCTGACGGCGGAGTACGACGGCGGATCGGGCAGATCGCTCAGCACCTCGGCGGCGGTGGCGCGGCCGCGACGGTAGAGGATGTCCATGATCTGCCGCTCACGGCGGCTCATCGCGACGGGGGCGCTCGGCGTCATCGGGGATCCGGTGGAGATGGATGCTGAAAAATCAACACAGTGCTGAATATTCAGCAGGTGGCGGCCGGTGTCAAGGGTCACGCCCGGCCGCCGCGCGCCGCCAGGAGCCGCACGGCAGCCCGATTCACGAAGAGCGTCTCGCTGTGCTTGCTCCCGGGCAGCGTATCGGCGCCGAAGCGACGGGCCCAGGCAAGCGGCGTCACGTCCCGGAATTCCCGGAGCCGCGGATCGCCGTGGCCCTCGCCGAGCCGCATGCGGATCGAGGCGCGCGCGTTCGGATCGGCGCGGTGATCGAGCAGCAGCTCGGCGAACCGGGCGTCCTCGGGCCGCTGGGTCCATGCCTTCCGGTAGTTCATCCAGAATCCCGCCTGCGACACCACCGCATTGAACAGTGGTGTGTGCCCGCCGAACCCGTCGCCATCGAGCGCCGCGCGCGCGTTCACATCGGCCCCGCGCTCCAGCAGCCACTCGGCCATGTCGAGCTCGTCCCAGTAGACCGCGAGATGCAGCAGCGTGCCGCCGTCCACCGGCGTCCCCATGCACTGGTACGCCAGCGGTCTGCAGCCGACCGCGGGCGGGAAGATCTCCTCGATCGCGAAGCGGCGGGCGAGCAGCCCGGGATCCTGCCCAAGGTGCCGCTCCAGGAGATCGAAGCGGCCGCGATGGAACGCCATGACCGGCGTGTCGGGATACTCGTAGCCATGCTCGGCGTAGAGCTCGAGGATGCGGCGCTTGGCGGCGGGGTTCCGGCTGTCGGAGCCGATGGCGGTCTCGACCGGCGCCGACTGGCGGCCGTCCTCGAAGCGGACGCGCGCGCCGAGGCGGAAGAGGAACTCGGTGCCGGGCACGCTCAGCGTGTAGGCGGCGCCGCCGAAGGCGTCGTCGGGCGGGGCAGGGCGGCCCAGCATCTCGTGGAGGAGCGCCGCGGTGCTCACGCGGCTCTGGAGCACGGCGCGATCCATGGCGAACTCGTGATCGCGCGCGCCGAGGGCGTGGAGGAGGCGGATGATGTCGTCCCGGCCGATGTTGGCGGCGTAGCTGAGCGGCGGTCCCCAGTTGCGGTTCCCGATGCCGGCGTTCTCGTGCAGGAGGGCGGGGTTGGCGGAGACCAGGCGGCGGAGGGTCTCGGCGTCGTCCTCCCAGATGGCGTCGATCAGCTCGCACGACTCGCGCATGCGGTTCCAGCTCGCGGCGCCGTACGAGCGCGCGAGGGCGTGCTGCGCATCGGCGAGCTTCGCGGTGTCCGGCGTGACGGCGGGCTGCCACTCCGCGAAGAGCGCGAGCGCCTCGGGCTCGCTTCGCCGGAAGGCGCGGAGCAGATCCCTGGCCTGGTGCCTGAGCTGGGTGAGATCGGGGCGGACGGGCAGGCGGCGGACGGGCATGGGACCTCCTCGGGTGCCCGAGGTCCGCTGGCCCGGGCGAAGGAGGTTCGTGGCGCGAACGCTTCGTCCTGCACGACATCACAGGTGGACTCGGTCCTTCCCGCGGACGGGAGGCGCCCTGCGCGCCCCGGACACGATATCGCGGAGCGCCCCGGCGGTCAATCGGACGGCCACCACTCTTGACGGGTCTCCATCCGTCCCGTAAGCTCGCCTCGATCCCCGATCCAGCCGATGCAGCGAACCGCGTTACCATCCCCGGAGGTGGGCCATGCCGTGCATCCACCGCATTACCGCCATGCTCGTCGTGCTGGCGCTCGGCGCCGCCGCGACGCCAGTCCCCGCCATCGGGCAGGCGACCGGCGGCCCCAAGCTCTCGCCCGAGCTGGCCGCCGTCCGCACGTCGCTGGACAAGTATCAGGACCCCGTGATGGCGGTGCGCGACGGCTACCTCTCGAGCCTCGGCTGCCTCACGTACACGGCTGGGATGAGCGGCCACGGCGGCATGGACTACAAGGCGGGCGGGATGGGCGTCCACTTCATCAACATGGGGAACATCGGGCCCGTGCTGGACCCGAAGAAGCCGCAGGTCCTCATCTACGAGCCGGTGGGTGACAAGCTCAAGCTGGTCGCGGCCGAATGGTTCGTGCCCACCGCCGTGTCGAAGACGGCCCCGTCCATCTTCGGGCAGACGCTCACCGGGCCGATGGAGGGCCACGAGCCACTGCTTCCGGCCTCGCTGCATCACTGGGACCTGCACGTGTGGCTCTGGAAGGACAACCCGAGCGGGGTGTTCAGCCCGACCAATCCGGCGGTCTCGTGTCCCGCGACCGGCTACACCTTCACGGAGCACCCGCCGGCGATGGCGAAGGACTGACCGGGCCGGTCAGCCCGACTTGCGACGTCGCTTCGGAGGCGCGGGCTCGTCCAGCCGCGCCGCGATCCGCTTCGGCGCGACGGCGCGATAGCTTTCCTCGAGCCAGAGCGCGAGCACGTCGAGCGGCACGCGGTCGCCTGGCGCGAATCGCGCCGTCACCCACCCGGCGCGGGAAAGGCCGTAACCGGTGGGCTCGGCGAACGGGAGGTCGAGCGCCACGTGGCATGAGGAGGGGAGCTTGACCGAGAGACTGAATCCGTCCTCGCGGCTCATGAACACGAATGCCTTGCCCCGCACCTTGAGCGTGCGATGGCCCCAGGGGAACACCTCGGTGGTCTCGGGGTAACCGAGGCCCTGCGTGCGGAGCGCCTGCTCCGCCGCGTCGAAGGGGTCGCGCCGCCGCTTACCCGTCTTCACCGGCCGCCAATCCCCTGGCCTCGCGGAGCCAGGGCATGATCGCGCGAAGCTCCGCGGCGGATCGCACGAGCGCGACATGGGAGACCCGCTTCGCCGTTCCGTCCGCCACTTTCACGAAGCATGGCGCCTCCACCTTCCGGTCGAGATGGATCACGACGCGCAGCGCGTCGCGCATGACGGTGAGATCCGCGAAGATGCGCGTCGTCCGGAAGAGTGCGTAGCGGTCGCGCGTGACGACTTCGACGTCGCCGAGGCCGCGCATCCGCGCTTCGAGCGACTCGTAGAGCCGCACCAGCGTGGCGGGGCGATCGCGCAGGAGACTGGCTCGATCACCGACGCCGCAGGCATGACGTTGGCGTGCTCGCCGGAAGATCCGGTGGCAGCCGGGGCAGCTCCACCGGGCCGTCACGGCACGGCAGCCCCCTGCAGCAGCATCCAGGACGTGCCGAACCGGTCGCGCAGCATCGCGAACCGGTTGGCGAACGGCGTCGTCCCGAGCTTCATGAAGATCTCGCCGCCGTCCGCGAGCAGCGCATACGTTCGCTCGGCTTCCTGCTCGTCATCGAAGGTGAGAGTGAGGTAGGAACTCCGCATCGGCTCGGCATTGGGGATGTCGGCGCCCATGAGGGTGGTGCCGCCGATCTCGAGGCGGGCGTGGAGGATCTTCTCGCGCCAGTCCGGCGGGATGTTCGGGTTGGGGGCCGTGGCGTGGCGGATCATGGAGGTGATGGTGCCGCCCAGGTGCTCCTGATAGAAGCGAAATGCCTCCTCGCAGGTCCCGCGATAGTTCACGTACACGTCCAGCCGCATCTTCCCTCCGATCGGTCTCAGGTCTCGAACGTTCCCAGGTGATGCTCGGCGCGCGCGAGGCCCGCCGTTTCGGCGTCGAGGGCGTCGTAGGCCGCACGTTCCGATGCCAGGAATACCTCGCACGCTTCGCGCGATTCCCACCGGTCCAGGGTCACGAACCGGCCGGCGCGATCGACGTCCTCGAACAGGATGGTCTCGCGCCAGCCGGCCGCCCCCCGGAAGAAAGCCGCCCAGCGGCCGTTCGCGCCGTAGACGGCTACGAATACATCGCGGTGCTCCGGCGGCACATCGTATTCCCAGGCGGTGGTGAACACGGTGCTATGGGGTGCCGGCCGCCGGCAGTCCGTCGACCAGGATCATCTCGGTGCGGGCGCAGCTCTGCCGCAATGCCTTCGCCGCCGCGTATTCCGGCGATGCCCACCAGGCGCGCGCGCTGGGGGCGTCGGGGAATTCCAGGATCACGAACCGGGGCGGGCGCCAGTTGCCCTCCAGCGTTTCGACCGCCCCGCCGCGCACCAGGTAGCGGCCGCCGTATGCCGCGATCGACGGCGGCGCCATGGTCTTGTACGCATCGTAGGGCACGGGATCCTGCACGTCGATCTCGACGATCACGTAGGCGGGCATGGCTCAGTCTTCCGCTGTGTCCGGCCGGGGCAGCCAGCAGGACCGTCCGCGATACCACTGCCCGTCGCCGCGGAGGAGGCCGAGGCTGGCGTCGGCGCGCGGTTCATCGGTGAGCGGCTCGCCGCAGGGGGCCTCCGGTCGGGGGAGGGTGAGGCGGGTTCGATCGTGGTGAAGGAACTGAATCTGCGTCCCGGATCCCGATCGCGCCATTGGGATTACCCCCCGGGATGTGCCGGCTAGCCTTGCCGGCTCACCTTGCCGGCTCACCTGAGGATGATCGGTGCGGTCCAGCGGAAGCTTCCCCACTCGAGCGCCAGCTCCCCCGATCGCTCGTCGCGCGGAGTGATGCCGATCGTGAACTTCTCCACCGGCGAGGCGGGCGATGTCGCGGCGAGCGGCGTCGTGCCGATGTCGTATCTGGCGTCGTGCTCCGTGCCCCACTGCCCGGTCTGCCGGTTGACGACGAGCATGACCCGATCGGTGTGCGGCGCGGTCCAGAGCGTATAGGTGCCGGGCGCGAGCGCGATGCTGCCGAGCCTGATGTCGGCGGAGGTGGTGAACTGGGTGGCGGCGTTGGCGCCGGTGCGCCAGGTGTAGTCGTACGGAATGACGTTGCCGAGGAGCGTGCGTCCGCGGGCAAGCGGACGGCCGTAGTCCACGGTGAACGTGGCGCGGCCGATCTTCGCGCGGAGGGTGTCGCGCACGCTCAGCGCCACGGCCCCGCCGCGGGCCTGCTCCGTCGCGGCGAAGCGATCGCCGATCGTCTGAACGTCGGGCGGATCCGACAGGCGGGTCACCTGCACCTTGTACGTCGTCCGGTCGCCCGAGTAGGACAGCATCCGGCGGTTCGTGTCCACGATGGCGATGCCGATGCCGGCCAGCCAGTCGTGCCGGAGCTCGACCGTGTCGTGTCCCATGGGGCGGACCGATCCGCGGTGCAGCCGCGCGGGATAATGGGAGAATTCGCGGTCGGGATAGAATTGCCGGAGCCGGATGTCGGTCCTCGGCGCGACGTGATGGGCGGCGCCGCGCTGGAGGGCGGCGGCGAGGTAGAGCTCGATCAGGCCGTACATCTGCGGCACGTGCGGGATGGTGAGCATCCCGTCGGTGGCCTGCCGCATCACGTGCGTCCCGCTGCCGTCGGTGAGCGACACGCGGACGCTGTCGCGCGTGATGTCGGCCACGATGCGGCGGTCGCGGGACTGGGCTGCTGCGGTCGGCGTGAGCACGTGCATGTCCATGTGCCGGAGGCTGCCGTCGGCCGCGAGGCGGAGCTCGGTGTGGCGGCGCCGCACCTCGGGGAAGCGGTCGACTTCGTCGCTCACGAGGTGGTCGGCGTACCGCGCGACGCTCTCGACCGAAATCGTGTCGCGGCCGAGCCGGGCGAGGAACCCGTAGCGCTCGAGCGGCGGCGCACCGGCGCAGCCCGCGGCGAGAACGCCGAAGACGAGAGGGAGTGGGGGGAGGAGCGTCCGGATCATCGGATAGGACCGACGAAGCGGGGGTGTCGAAAGTTCCAGGCGGAGGTGGCGCCCACCGACGGATTCGAGCTCCGCTATCCTTCTCCAGCCGGACTGGACGCCTCCATTCCGACCTCCCGCATCCACCGAGCCGCGCCAGCCGAGGGTCCGCATGTTCTCTCAAGCCGAATCCCCGGGCGTCGAGCCCTCCCCGACGCGCGTGCACGTCCTCGGCGCGGGGCCTGTCGGTCTCGTCACCGCGGCGCTGCTCCAGTCGAACCACCGGTTCGCGGTCCATCTCTACGAGAAGCGACGCGACTACACCCGGACCCGGATGGTGCAGCTCGCGCCCTACCTCGTCGCCGACACGGTCGCGAGCTACTGTACCGACTACATCGATGGGGAGAGCGTCGAGGCCATCTTCGAGCCGTCGGAGCTCGCGGAAGGGCTCGCGTTTCGCGGGTCGATTCCGCCGGATCTGATGGGGCTGCTGCGGGGATGGACCCGCGGGTTCTGCCCGCTCAACGACATCGAGCGCTCCCTCAGCGATCTGATCGACGGGCGCCGGGGTCGCCGGGTGGAGCGCACGATGGCGATCGTCACCGCGGAGCAGGCGGCAAGCATGCTTCAGCCGGGCGACGTGCTGATTGACTGCACCGGCACGAGGTCGCTCCTGCGGGACCGGCTGGCGCCCGGCGACGCCGACGCGAACACGTTCACGCTTCGACTCGAATACGCGCTCGTCGTCACCTTTCTGTACGGCCAGGCCTACGACTGCAACGAATACTGCAAGTATTCCAAGAATATCGAGAACGCGTACTACAAGTTCATTCCCGCGGTCAACCGCACCTGCTACGACGGCCGCATCACGCACGTGACGGGCATCGTCAACATCAGCGCCGCCGACTACGAGCGGATGCCGCCGCGCTTCGACGGCGCGTGGCTGCGCGAGAACTTCCCGCAGGTGGCCCAGTCGATGGACCGCTTCATCGCCAGCGTCAAGGCGGAGACCGGCGGAGAGATCATCGGTGACCTGGAGATCGTCCGGATCCCGCTCGATCTGTACCGGGCCCGGCATGCGACCAGCCTCGAGCTCCGGCGGCGGACGGCGGGGGACGAACCTCTGGCCCGGACGCCGGTCTTCCTCGTGGGCGATTCCGCCATGGGGTCGCCCTATTTCCAGTCGATCTCACTCGGCTTCGAGTGCGCCATGTTCCTTTCGGGCCTCCTGGCGCAGCGCGACCTGCCGGTGGGGGACGTGCTGGAGCGGTACGAGCGCTTCGCCTATCAGCAGTGGCTCCGGGTGTACATGCGCACCAAGATGATCAAGCACAACAAGGATCTGTTCGAGTGCGTCGGGGATACCTTCGCGATGCTCGAGAAGCTGCACATCTACTGACCGGAGCGGAGGCGGGGAAGTGATTTGCGACTCGGTTGATGGGCCATTGATATCGTTGCCGTCACTCACGCTGCATACCACTTCCCGGGGGAGGGACGGCACATGCGACAGATGCGACGCTGGACGCTTGCGGCACTCGCCGCCATGTTCATGGCATGCGAAGGGGCGGGGACCGGACCCACCGCACCGGCGGCAAACCTCACCACCTCCGCGGCGTCTCCCGCCGGTCCGATCACCGTCGTCTCCCGCCGGTTCGACGTCGCCGGAAACGTGATCGCCACGGACGCGCAGGTCGTGCCCCGGCCCGCGAGGTCGTCGCCCGAGACCGCCACCGTGACCGCGGCCCGGTCGGACCTGACGGCATTGCTGACCCGGATGCCCGCGGCGCAGCTGTCGGACTACCTCGATCCCCATGTCGGCGCGAAGCTCACGGTGAACACGTCCGCCGGTCCCATGACGGCCCGGGTCGTGCGCTGGTCGTCGAAGGGCGCCCCCGAGGTCGTCAGCGTGCTGTGGGGCGGGGCGGAGTTCACCGTCACGTTCGCCCTGCTCGACGGCGGGCAGTCTGGCGTCGTCACGATCGACCGGCGTCAGGCCGGCCGCCTGGTCAGCGAGATCGAGGTCCGCGGCGACCTCTCGTTCGCGGGCGCGGTCACCCAGGCGCAGTCGGCGGGCGGTGCCTCCTTCATGCAGGCCCAGATGAGCTGCCTGAGCGCCACCATCACGTGCGTGGCTGCGGCGGCGAGCGTGGGACTCGCCTGCGCGGCGGCCAGCATTCCGGAGCCGCTCGAGCCGGTGCTCGCGGCCGGCTGCGTCACGGCGATCGTGGCGTACAGCGGCGCCTATGCCGACATGGTCGACCAATGCAGGCTGCTCTGAGGAGTCCACTCATGAAGACCGCATCGTCGAGGGACCGCCGCATGATCATCGCACCGCTCGCCGGCCTTGCCGGCGTCGTCCTGGTTCCGCTCGTGTTCCTCGCTGCCGGCCATCCCGCGGCCGGCAGCCCCCAGGGCCTCGCCTGGGCGGCCATCGTGCTCGGACTGTGCGTCGCTCTCATGGCGGCACTCGGCGCGGGGATGCGCGATCGCGCGCTCCGCGCTCCCGCCGCCGCCTTCGGCATCGCCGTCGCCGTGGGCGGCGTGGCCCACACCCTCGTTCCGCCGGGTCAGCTCGCCGACGCGGTCAGCGTGGGAGCGACTGTCGTCTCGCTCATCGCGGCCGTGCTGCTGTTTCGCCGGAGCAGCCGGAAAGCCTGACGGTCGCCGGCACCGACGTCGTCCGAAACCTTCCGTCCCGCACCCACGTCTCGTTAGTCCGTGCGCCCTCCCATCGGCGCGACTCCCGCATATAATGAATGCCGGCAGCTCAGCCCTCTCATCCCGGAGTCCCACGACGATGTTCCGTGTCCTCTCACGCGCCATCCCGCTCGGCGCCGCCGCCGTCCTGGCCGCAGCTCCGGCCACGCCGGCCGCGGCGCAGAACAGCCTCAACTTCGGCGGCTCGCTGGCGATGAACGGCCGTCAGGTCTTCATCGGCCAGCCCGGCAACACCTACTCGCCCGGCTATGTCTACGTGTACAGCCAGGACGCCAAGGGAGCCTGGCGACAGGTCGGCAGGCTCGCGGCCCCCGACTCGGCCCAGGCCGACGGCTTCGGCCGCACCCTCGCGACCGACGGCAACACGCTCCTGGTCACCGAGACCGCGGCGATCGAAGCCCCGGGCAAGGTGCACGTCTATCAGCGTGGCGCGAACGGCGGCTGGACCCACGTGTCGATCATCGCCGGCGCCGACTCCAACTCCCGCTTCGGTCGTACGCTGGCCCTGAGCGGCGACATGGCGCTGATCGGCGCCACCGGAGTCGACAGCCTCGCGGGCGCGCTCATGGTCTATCGCCGGAACGGAACCGCGTGGACGCTCGAGAGCACGCTGCATCCCGACGACCGGAAGGCCGGCAGCGCCTTCGGCGGCCCCGTCTCCACCGCGGGCGACGTCCTCGTCGTGGGCGCCGCGCCCACCGACTCCGGCACCGGCGCCGCCTACGTTTTCCGCCGCGCCGGCAGCAGCTGGAAGCAGGAGGCGCGTCTCGCGTATCCGGGCCGCCCCGAGCTCGCCAAGGCCGGCCGCTTCGGGCAGTCGGTGCTGGTGGCGGGCGACCGCATCTACGTCGGCGCGCCCGGCATCAACCAGAACCTGGGCGCCGTCGTCGCCTTCGATCACGACAGCGCCTCCGGCCACTGGAATCCGGCCGCGACGCTCTTCCCCTTCGCCGCGCAGCCGGGCACCCAGTTCGGCGCCTCGCTCGCCGCGTCGGGCAAGGAGGTGTGGGTCGGAGCGCCGGGCGCCAACCGCTTCGAGGGCCAGGTCCACCGCTTCACCGCCGATACCGGCGGCCGCTTCAGCGCCGTCGCCGCGATCTCGTCCGATTCCGCCGTGCAGGCGGCCTTCGGTCTCGGCATCATCGTGAACGGCAAGGTCGCCGTCGTCGGGCTCCCCTTCGCCGACAACGGACAGGGGCTCGCCGCTCTCCTCACCCGCACCCCCGCCGGTGCTTGGCGCCAGACCACCGTCTCCGCGCCGGTCAGCCGCCCCGCCGCCGTGAGCGGCCGGGACGTCCAGTGCACCAGCGGCAAGGCCAGCATCTTCGGCTGCGAGAAGGTCACGCTGCAGGCGTTCATGCCGGTCGAGGCCGTCGGCGGCGGACGCGGCACGCACATGAACGATCTCTGGGGCTGGACCGATCCGCAGACGAACAAGGAGTACGCGCTGGTGGGCCGGACCGACGGCACCGGGTTCATCGACGTCTCCAACCCGAACCACCCCCGCTACCTCGGCAACCTGCCGCGCACCAAGGGGACGCCGACTTCGGCCTGGCGCGACATCAAGGTGTACAAGAACCACGCCTTCATCGTGGCGGACGGCTCGCCCAATCACGGCGTGCAGATCTTCGACCTCACCCGGCTCCGGAAGGTCACCACGCCGCAGACGTTCACCGAGGATGCGCACTACAGCAACGCCGGCAGCGTGCACAACATCGTGATCGACACGCTGACCGGCTACGCTTTCCTCGTGGGCACCGCGAGCGGCGGGGAGACCTGCGGCGGCGGGTTGCACATGGTGAACATCAAGAGCCCGTTGAACCCCGAATTCGCCGGCTGCTTCCAGGACAAGTCCACCGGCCGCGCGGGCACCGGCTACACCCATGACGCGCAGTGCACCGTCTACAAGGGTCCCGACAGCCGCTACACCGGCCACGAGGTCTGTTTCTCCGCCAACGAGACGGCGATCAGCATCGACGACGTGAGCGACAAGTCGAACCCGAAGACGATCGGCCGCAGCACCTACCCGAACGTGGGCTACACCCACCAGGGGTGGCTGACCGAGGACCAGCGCTACTTCTACTCCAATGACGAGTTGGACGAGCTGCAGGGCAAGGTGAAGGGCACGCGCACGCTCATCTGGGACCTGCAGAAGCTGGACGAGCCGGTGCTCGCCGGCGAGTACACGGCGGCGATCGACGCGACTGACCACAACCTCTACATCAAGGGCGACCGGATGTACGAGTCGAACTACGTGAGCGGGCTCCGCGTGATCGACATCAAGGATCGCCTCAAGCCGAAGGAAGTCGCCTACTTCGACACCGTGCCGGTGGGAGCCGAGGCGCCGGGCTTCGGCGGGTCGTGGAGCAACTATCCGTTCTTCAAGAGCGGCACGATCGTCGTAACCAGCGGAGCGGAAGGCGTCTTCGTTCTCCGCGACCAGGAAGTGGCACCGGTTCCATGAGCACGCACTCCCGGGGCGCCGCGCTCGCGGCGCTCCTTCTCTCGGCCGCCTGCGCTTCGGGCGGCCAGCAGCCGGGTGGCACGGCCCCCGCGCACGCGGCGCTCACCGGCGCCCGGGTCTACGTCCCCAACCAGAGCGACGCCACGGTGAGCGTGGTGGACGCCGCCACCGGCCGGCTCATCGCCACGGTGGATCTCAAGGCCGCCGGGTTCACCGCGGACTCCAAGCCCCACTCGATCGTGGCCGAGCCGGACGGGTCGGCATGGTACGTGTCGCTGATCGGCGGCAACGCGGTGGCCAGGTTCGACCGCGACAATCATCTCACCGGCCAGATCGCGATGGAGACGCCGGGGATGCTGTCTCTCGACCACGTGCACGACCGGCTCTATGCGTCGCGGTCGATGGGCGCGGTGAACGCCCCGTCGAGCATCGGCGTCATCCGCCGGAGCGACATGAAGCTCCTGGACGAGCTGGACGTGATCCTGCCGCGGCCGCACGCGATCGCGGCGGACACGGTGACCGGCCGGGTGTACGTCGCCGGCCTGGGCGACAACCGGATCGCGACCATCACGCCGGACGAGCACGTCACCCTGACCACGCTCGAGGGCCCGCTCAACGCGTACGTCACCTTCGCGCTCTCGCCCGATGGGCGCACCCTCGCCGCCTCCACGCAGCTCACCGCGCGGCTTCTCGGACTCGACGTGACCACCGGCACGCCGAAGCTCCTGGGCTCCGCCAGTGTGCTGCCGTTCGGGTACCAGATCGCCTACTCGCCCGATGGCCGCGGCGTCTGGCTGGGTGACCAGCGGAGCGGGGCGGTGACCGAAGTCTCCACCGCGACCTGGACGGTGGCGGCGGTCATTCGCGACTCGGCCTTCAGCGAGCCGCATGGCGTCGTCGTCTCACCCGACAGCCGGACGGTCTATGTGTCGAGCCACGGGCCGGAGACGGCGGCCGTGCCGGTTACGGCGGCGGACACGATGCACGGCGGAATGCACGCCGGCATGAACGCCCCGCGCGCCGGCGGCACGCTGGCGTTCATCGATGCGCGCACCGACAAGGTCACCCGCGTGATTCCCGTTGGCCGCTACGCGGCGGGGATGGGTCTCGGGGGCGTTCGTTGAAGCGACTGGGTGCGGCGCTGGCGCTCGTCGCCTGCGCCGCGCTCCCCGCCGCGGCACCGCGGGATCCGGCGTTCTGGCCTTCGTTCGAGCGGCTCGTCGCCGGCTTCCCGGTCGCCGACGACAGCGGCCACACCTACACCTTCCCCTTCCTCGGTGGGTTCGAGCATCCGCGCCCGCAGCTCGTCGACATCGACGGCGACGGCGACCTCGATCTCTTCATCCAGGAATACCCCGGCCGCCTCATCTTCTTCGAGCGCACCGGCCCCGACGCGATGAGCCCGGTGAGCTACACCTGGCGCACCGACCGCTGGCAGAACCTCGATGTCGGCGAGTGGAGCCGGTTCGTGGATGCCGACGGCGACGGCGATCTCGATCTCTTCGCCGAGTCTCCCTACAGCTACATGCGCTGGTACCGGAACGACGGCGGGCCGCGCGCGGCGCGGCTCGTGATGGCCGCGGACAGCGTGCGCGACGAGACCGGGGTCCCGATCTTCGCGGATCGCCAGAACATCCCCCAGTTCGCCGACCTCGACTGCAACGGCAGACTCGACCTCATGCTCGGCCGCGTCGACGGGACGGTGACGCGCTTCGAGATGGCGTCGCTCGATCCCGCCTCGGGGCCCAGGTTCCGGAAGCTGGTGGACCGCTTCGAGGGCATCCAGATCATCGGCGGCGACGCCAACCAGAACGGCCCGCCGGGCCCGACGCTGCACGGCGCCAACACCATGGCGCTGGTGGACGTGGACGGCGACGGCGACCGCGACATCCTCTGGGGAGACTACTTCGAGCCCGGCCTCCTCTGGATCCGGAACAACGGCAGCTGTGCCGCGACCAACATGCGGGACACGCCGATCCCCTTCCCGCCGGGGAACCCGCTCCGCACCAGCGGCTACAACGCGCCGGCGGTGGCGGATCTCGACCGGGACGGGCGTCTCGACATGCTCGTCGGCGTGATCGGCGGCGCGTACGATCCGACCACCACCTCGCGCGCGAATCTCTATCTCCTCACGCAGCCGACGCCGGGGGCCTGGACGGTGCGGACCCGCCAGTTCCTCGACATGCTCGACGTCGGGAGCGAGAGCAGCCCGGCGCTGGGCGACATCGACGGCGACGGCGATCTCGACCTCGTGATCGGCAACAAGATCGAGCCGGGATCGGCGCAGAGCGGGTCGCTCTATTTCCTGCGCAACGTGGGCACCGCGAAGGCGCCGTCGTTCCGGAGCGAGGGGACGATCGCGGTCGAGCCCGGCTATCACTTCGCGCCGGCGCTGGCCGACCTCGATGGCGACGGGAAGCCCGACCTGATCCTCGGCACCTGGCGCGACATGGTGCGCTGGTACCGGAACGACGGGTCACCCGCCGCGCCGCACTTCGCGCTGGCCGACAGCGCGCTGATCCGCATCACGCGCGGAAGCCACACCACGCCGGCGCTGGCGGATCTGGACGGCGACGGCGACCTCGACATGGTCGTCGGGGAGTCCTCGGGCTCGCTCAACTACTACCGGAACGACGGGACGCGCACCGCGCCGAAGTTCACCCTCGTGAGCGACGAATGGCTCGGCGTGAAGGCCGGGGCGCGGGCGGTGCCCCGGCTGGTGGACGTGAACGGGGACGGACGAATCGACCTGGTGGTGGGCACGCAGGCGGGGGCGCCGCTCGTGTACCGGAACACGGGGACACGGACCGCGGCGGTGTTCACGGCGGAGTCCGTCATGGTGGACTGGCCGCCGTTCTCGGCGCCGGCCTTCGGGGATCTGGATGGGGATCGAAGGCTGGACGTGCTGGTGGGGAATGCGGGAGGCGGGCTGACGTACTTCCATCAGGGGTCATAGCCCCTTCGCATCGGAGCGCAATACTGTCGAATTCGCACCTGGCGTCAGTCGTCGGCACCGCGGCCGGCGCGCTCACCGTCCTGTCATTCGTGCCCCAGACCATACGAGTCTGGCGGTCGCACCGGACCCAGGACCTTTCGGCCGGCACCTTCATCCTGCTCGTGATCCAGGCGGCGGCCTGGACCTGCTACGGCGTGCTGCTCGGGAACGCGCCGCTCTTCTGGACCAACAGCACCGTGCTCCTGCTGGCGCTGGCGATCCTCGCCGCAAAGGCGCGATATGGGTGAGGCCTCGGCGGCTCACGTCATCCGGTGGCACGGAAACGGATCCGCGAATCGCGCGGCATGCAGGAATGCCGAATCGGTGAGCGACCGCAGGAACGCGAGGAGGTCGTCCACCTGACCGGGCGCCAGAGGCAGCCGGCGGGGGCTGCCATCGGCCGCGCGCAGCCTCGGATCCAGGTCGGGGCTGTCCTGCACTCCGCTGGCATAGAACTCGACCACTTCGCGGAGGGTCCGGAACCGGCCGTCGTGCATGTAAGGTGGCCGTACCGCAATGTTTCGAAGCGAGGCGGGCTTGAAGCGGCCGTCGCCGGCCCCGGTGTCCGTCGGGATCGCGTCGAGCCCGTTGTTGCTCGCCTTGTCCGCAAACTGGGTGATGCTGCGGTGGCAGTTGACGCATCCGGCGGTAGTGAATAGCCGCAGGCCCCGGCGCTCGTCGTCGGTGAGCCGCCCGTAGTCCGGCGCGCCGCCCGTCAGGAACACGGCGTCGAAGCGCGACCCTGAAGAGATGAGCGCGCGCACGAATTGCGCGAGCGCCGCGGCGATGCGGTCCCGCGTCACGTCGGGCGAGCCGAATGCCGCCGCGAAGAGGCCGCGGTAGTACGGCAGCGCGGCGAGTCGGTGCTCGAGCGTGTCCAGGCCCATCGCCATCTCGCTCGTGTCCTGGATCGGCTGGAGGACCTGGGCCTCGAGCGAGGTGCCGCGCTCATCCCAGGAGAAGCGGCCGGTGGCATTGAAGCGCGCGTTTGCCAGCGCCATGCTGCGCCGCGGACGATGTCCGCCATGGACGCCGGGACTGAATCGCGCCGTGTCGCCGAATCCGAACGCCTGCTGATGACATGATGCGCATGCGACACGGCCGTCCACCGACAGCCGCCGGTCGTAGAAGAGCACCCGGCCGAGCGCCGCGCCGGCGTTGGTGATGGGATTGTCGCGCGGGGTGTTGTCCGAGAATCGCACGGTTCCGGCGGGCGAGGAGAGGAAGTGCCCGGGCACCGGAGCGTCGCCATCTGAGTAGGAATACCGCTCGGCCGGGAGCAGGGGATCGCAGCTGCCGGGTCGATCCCCGCCGGCCGCACGATGCTTCGCGGGCTCACAGGCCGCGAGCAGTAGCGGCGCTGCGAGCAGGACGCGGCGTCGCATGGTACCTAGTCGCATGGTGGCTAGAAGTCGGCGAACGTCACGACGCCCGCGGTCGCCGGAGAGTCGCCGACCAGTACCATCGTCACGCCGTGGCCGGCCGTGGCCGCCACGGGCAGCCGGACCGGCGCGGTGGGTGAGCCGTATTTCTGTTGCAGAATCAGATCGAAGCCCCCGGCCGCCAGCGGGTAGTACGGGCTGGCGTTCATCGGATCGAAGTAGCATTGCTCGGGCAGCCCGTCGGCCGCGGCGCCGGTCGGCCGGATGTAGACAACCGGAAACGGCGTCCAGCCCTGGACGATGCGGACGAGCCCCGAGTCGGGCGCAACGCTGGCGGGCGTGGTCCAGATGGGTGCAACGCTCGCGTAATTGGCGCCTCCGACCGCGAACAGCGTCAGATGGTCGCCTCCCCGAATTACGCCGACGAATCCCGATGGTATCCCGAAGGGCGCGGGCGCGGGCAATCCGGTGGTCTGGACGGTGAAACTCCCCGACATCACCGGCCGCTCGATCGCCTGACCGTACGTGAGCGTGACCGGCTCCCCACGGCTTGGCACGAACGTGATCGGACCTACGCCAAGCGCCGCGTGCGCGAACCGGATTATTGCCGGCTGTCCGGCGAGCACATCCGAAACCACGACGTCCACCGACGCGGAGCCGTCGGCAGCCGTCGCGGTGATGGTCGCCGCCTCATTCACCTGCGAGCTGATGACCTGGCCCGCCGCACTCACGCTCACCGTGGGATTGTTCGATGCCCAGGTCACGGCCGGGGCCGATTCGACGACGATGCCATTCGCGTCCACCAGCGCGGCCGTGAACTGCAGAGTGTCGCCGGCCGCCATCGGCCAGTAGGTGTTTCCGCTGTACCCAGGCTCGATGCGGACGCGTGTGCGGACCGTGAGGGCCAGCGTGCTCACCAGCGCACCGTAGCGGGCGGTGATCGTGGCGGTTCCCCTCAGCAGGCCCGTCACCACACCGGCGGGGGAGACGGATGCCGTGGCAGGATCGCTCGATGACAGGACCGGCGGTCCGGGGAGTACTACGCTATAGCCCGCTCTGGTGATGCCGGTGATGGTGAGCAGCTCGGCACCATGCAGCTCGAGCACGCCGGGGGCTGTGATGTGAAGCGCGACGAGTGACTCCGGCCCGGTGCCCGGCGGGCCCACGGGCGGCTTGGCTGGAGGATCGCCGGGCAGATCACCGCCGGGCGGCTCGACCGGGTCCGCACAGGACCCGGTCGCGAGGCAGGCGGCGAGCAGGAGGACCGACGCAAGGCGCCGATGCATCGTGCCAACATGCGGACGGTCCGGGAGGTCCGCAAGCTCCTCCCCAGGCCGCGGCCCTGCTGCCCATCCGCCGGTCGGCCTGTTTCGCTACGGCAGATACCTCCCCCGATGCACATGATTCATCGCCAGCGCCGTTACCAGCGTGGTGAGCGCCACGATGGCCGACTGTTCGCGCGCCTCCGGATACCCCAGCCGGAGCTGCTTCGCGCGCTCGCCCAGATGCCGCACGAGCGGGCGGGTGCGCTCGGGAAAGTGGCCGGTCCAGCGGTACACGTTCGCCATCAGCTCCGTCTCGTAGCGCGCGATCAGCCCGCTCGCCTCGCGGAGCACCGCCACCTCGGCGTCGGGATCGTCGAGGTCCTCGAAGATCGCCTTGAGCGCGCCGTCGAGGCCCGGCGGCAGGTCCACCCGTTCGGCCTGCGCCGAGCGGTAGAACTGCTCCACCGAGTACTCGAGCTCGCCCACGTCCTCGTCCAGCTCGTCATCCGTCACCGCCGGCTCGGCGTCGCCCAGCTCGGCCATCGCGCGGGCGCAGTACTCGAGCTTGGCACAGGCGATCGGCCAGCCGCCGTACTCGCCCTTCCAGTCGGCGCCCGGCGTCATCCAGACGGCGAAGGTCTCCGCCCAGTCCTCGTCGGGATGCTTCTGCGCGTACCAGCCCGGCAGGTGACGCACGTAGCGGCGGCTGAACGGCTCGGGATGATATTCTTCCTCATACGGCTGCGTGATCGAGCCGAAGAGCTTGACCCATTCCTCCCGCTCGTAGAGACGATAGGCATAG